>JBBDYY010000046.1:0-10220 GCA_040900505.1 Parcubacteria group bacterium | reverse complement strand
ATCATTACACCCCATTTTAGCATAAAACGCCCTGTTTAGCCACTATTTACTCTCTTTTCCGCAAGTCTGACTTGCGGGGTATTTTATCCACAGCCGAGCCTGCCTGCCGGCAGGCAGACTTGACAAATATACACTCCCTGTTAATGTGAAATTTAGCAGTTCCTTCCCAACCCTCCTCACAGGAGTTCCGATGCAGATCCGAGCCGGCCCCCGCATAAGTACGTCCGCGACGACTCTGCCTCACCCCGTACGCATCGCTCTCGGCCTCTAGGCCGGCTTTCATCTAAGGTCTAGAACCGGGAGGTGATCGATTCTGTAGCAAAGCGGAAGAATCCCCCGCCGGCAATGTGCCGGCGGGGCCAACACCCAAACATGGGTGTTTTTTGTCTTTTTTGGGCTTATGTGTTATTTTATCCCTCTCTCGGAGGCTTAACCTCTCTGCCTTAGGCAACCATACTAGAAGGCCGAGAACTCCCCGGGACTTAAAACTTTTGAAAAAAGATTCAAAAGAGGTTGTAGCAGATAGCGCTACGGCTCTCTACTTAGACAAATTACCTACCCCACCGGAAATTGAAGACCTCATAGAAGGTCCTGTTATTGCTATAGAAAAGGGTGCCGTCTACATAGACCTCCCCCCCTTCGGCACAGGTATCATCTACGGCCGTGAATTCATCAACGCCCGCGACATCATAAAGAAGATCAACATCGGCGACACCGTGGCCGGCAAGGTCGTAGACATTGGTGGCAAAGAAGGATACATAGAAATATCGCTGAAGGAAGCTCGCCAGGCTCTCATCTGGAGCGAAGCGGAGGAAGCCATCCGAGACAAGCGCTTGTACGATATTGCTCCTACGGATGCAAACAAGGGAGGACTCATACTTAACTGGCAGGGCATCTCTGGATTCCTACCTGCTTCACAACTCAAGCCCGAGCACTATCCTCGCGTTTCCGACGGAGACAAGGATAAGATCTTGGAAGAATTGAAGAAGCTTGTGGGGGAAAAGCTTTCTGTAACAATCATCGGAGCCAATCCTAAAGAAGGTAAACTCATCTTCTCTGAGAAGTCTCCTGAGGCCAAGAACAAGGAAAACATTATCGCCCGCTATGCACTCGGAGACGAGCTCATGGGTGAAGTGACTGGCCTTGTGGACTTCGGCATCTTCGTAAAGATTGAAGAGGGCTTGGAAGGACTGGTGCACATATCAGAAATTGACTGGGGCCTCGTGGAAAATCCTAAAGCCATGTTTAAGATCGGCGAGAAAGTGAAAGTAAAGATAATTGAAATTAAAGACGACAAGATCTCCCTCTCCATCAAAGCACTCAAGGAAAATCCTTGGAAGGAAGCAGAGAAGAAGTACGAGAAGGACAAGGAAGTCCAGGGTGTCATCATCAAATACAACAAGCATGGAGCACTCGCGTCCATTGAGGAGGGTGTGGCCGGCCTTGTACACGTCTCAGAATTTGGCTCTGAGGAGAAGCTTCGTGAGACTCTAGAGATGGGCAAGACTTATAACTTCAAGATTACCCTCTTTGACCCTAAGGAGCAGAAGATGGCCCTCTCGTACGTCGAGAAATAATTTATTCTAATTAGTCTAAAAATTACATATATCAATTTTCTGCTATAGCTAAAAATTTATGTGTACGTTATCTTTACGCTATAGCGTAACTTTAACGTATAGCGATATATCGCTATAACAAAAACAATCAATGGCATCTACAAGAATTGTTTTCATTGCTCTTTATTAAACTCGGTCATCGCACGAGTAAGTTCTCCGTCTGCTATATAGGCGAGGGCATCTGCGGCGCGTTTAAAAACTTTTTTTAATACAACAAGTTCAGCAGGTTTGAATTCTCCCAAGATATGCTTTTCCACTGCTGCCTCTCCCTTGGGCTTCTTCAACTTCCCACTAGGAGTTGTGGGTGCGATGCCGATGCGGATCCTCACAAAGGCTTCGGTCTTTAAGGCTCTGATTATGGACTCCACTCCCCTGTGTCCACCCGAGCTTCTGTTGTACGAAATCTTCATTGCGCCTAATGGTAGGTCCAAATCATCATAGATCACCACAAGATTTTCTGCGGCTTTCTTCGATTTAATAAATTTAGCCACGAAACTCCCCGACTTGTTCATGAAGGTGTCCGGGGTGAGAAATTTTGCTTTTATATCCAACTTTTCTTCCGCGTATTGTACACAAAGACGGCCCGTGTTGTGCCGAGTGCGTGTATATTGCTCTCCTGGATTGCCTAAACCTACTACGCTGTATGACATATCGTCAAAAATACTAACATAACTCCTAAGCCGACGCCTCAAGGGGTCGGCTCCCCGACTTTCTGAAGCTATAACAGAAACGTCGGGGTTGTGTCAAACAACTTTCAGGAATACAATCAAGAAAATTTATGGATACTCCTGTAGAAAAAAAGTTTGAAAGCTTTTGGAAAGAACTTTTCAAACTTTTACTTCTCGCGGCGGTCATCGTCATACCCTTCAGGCTCTATATAGCTCAACCATTCATCATAGACGGAGCATCCATGGACCCGACCTTTAAGAACGGCCAGTACCTCATCGTGGATGAGCTTACGTACCACTTCAAGGAGCCTCTTCGTGGCTCAGTTGTCATCTTTAAGCATCCGCTAAGCCCCAAGGAATACCTTATAAAGCGAGTTATAGGTCTTCCGGGTGAGACTGTCGACATAAAGGATGGGGTAGTAACCATTTCTAACTCAGCTAACCCTTCTGGATTCACCCTAAATGAACCCTATGTTAAATACAGTAAGCCAGACACAACCACCCTCACCCTAGGAGCAGGTGAGTATTTCGTCATGGGAGACAATAGGTACGCCTCAGCCGACTCGAGAATCTGGGGAGCAGTGCCGGAAGACCATATTGTGGGCCGTCCCATAATAAGAGTTTCGCCACCGGCGATCTGGCCAGGGGACGAGACAGATAATTCAAATAACAACAATGAGTAAAAAAGAAAGGGAGTACGACAAGGCACTTTGGATCGGAGCTCACTTCGGCTTCACGCCCATTGATGCGCCAAAGGTCAAAGAAGTAGACAAATTGGCTGTAGCGGACTGCGATGATGGCTCCGCACTCACCCAAAGGGGTAAGAAACTTTTTGACCCTGTCGAGAAGGCTGCCTTCCTGCGTGTTTATCTTGAAAAGGATTTTGCATCTCTCCCTCACCCTCTCTCTGTCTCATACAAACATGATGGTAGTAAAAAACTATCAGATTATTCCTTCGAGCTTGCCGGCTTACCTTCCGGCACAGCCGAGGCGCTACTTATCCGCACCGCCCTTTCCGTTCTCATAGAAGAAGGGCATAAAAACATGGTGGTCGAACTCAACTCCATCGGAGACAAAGAATCGTTAACCGCCTATGAGCGCGAGCTTCACAACTATGCGAGGAAAATTGCCGGAGAACTTGATGTCGACCTAAGAAAAAAGATTAAGAAAAATATTTTTGAACTTATTTCCATAGTCTCAGAAAGCGAGAGCCTAAGAGAGAAGATGCCTTCCTCCATCGGATCCCTCTCTCCTGCAAGCCGAGCCCAATTTAAAGAAGTAATAGAGCACATCGATGCTCTGGGAGTGGAATTCAGATTACTGCCTACGCTTGTGGGTAACAAATACTTCTGCTCTGAAACCCTTTTTGCCATAAGAGATACCGACACGGATGATATTTGTGCTGTGGGTTACAGATACTCCCGCCTTTCAAAGAAGCTTGGGCTCAAAAAGGAGGTGCCACTTGCAGGTGTAACGGTATTTGCAGGTGTCGTGAAGAAAATATACAAAGACCTACCAAAGCCGAAATTCTACCTCGTACAACTCGGCCAAGATGCCAAGATGAAAGCCTTGCCCCTTATCGAACTTTTAAGAAATCACAGAGTGCCCATTCACCACTCCCTGGGGCACAGCAAGATTACTTCCCAGCTTGGGACCGCCGAGGATCTTCGGGTACCCTACCTCATGATAGTCGGGCAGAAGGAAGCTATTGAAGATTCTGTCACCATACGCAATGCTTCCACGCGTGCTCAAGACACCATCCCCATCCGCGACCTACCTCAATATCTAAAAAAATTGCCGTTTTAATTTGCACTTGAAAAATCTGCAGATCACATAGAGAATACTAGTTAGACACTGTAGAGCAATTCACCAGACTAAGCGGGAGGAGGCCCTATGAAGAAAGGAGTGCACCCTGAAGATCTTGTACCTATGAACTTCGAGTTGGTTACAGACGCGGAAGGCATTGGCCGAAGTGAGACCAGGCTCGAGCTATGCAGAAACCAGTGGAACTGTAGTGGCGGTGTTACCGTCATCTATGACTCCAGTGGGAGGCCCTGGCTCCGGCAAGAATGCCTTTCAGCGGAAGAGCAGGATCTTTTGAATCTTCCTCCCCCCAACCCAACCATTAGAGTCCCCCACTCTGAGGACGACGGGAGGTGGGCCAGGCAGAATCTCACGTTTTAGGTGAGCCCCGACCAAAGGTCGGGGCTTTTCATCTCTATTGCCGAGAAATGGCTTATATGCTAAAGTTTTTCTCCACATGATATCAATGGTAAATATCGAGGTCGTAAAAGGCCCTAATGAAAATAACCTATCCGTCTTAAGACGCTTCACTAAGCGTGTCCAAGGAGCGGGCATTCTTCCCCGTGTCAGAAGCCGCAGATACGCCGAGCGTGTTAAAAGCGAGAACGTCAGACGCGCCAAGACCCTCTCCTATTTGAAGAGGAAAGAGGTAACTCAAGAACTTATAAAGCTAGGCAAGATCATGGAAGTCACCCCTCGCCGCAGGAGATAAGCACTGTGGATAAGAACTTTAGCCAAAGTCAGACTGTGAAGGATTTGCCCCGCTCCTTGCGGGGTTTGCCATTTGGAAAAATGAAAGATGCCGTGCTTGGGCCTTCTTATAAACTTTCTCTGGTTTTTATCGGAGACGCCCTCTCAAGGAAACTCAACCGCACCTACCGAGGCAAGGATCGCCCGACCAACGTCCTCTCCTTCCCTGTTAGCTCCAAGAGTGGAGAAATTTTCATAAATATAAAAAAAGTGAGCCAAGAAAGAAAGGAATTTGAAAAAAGTCTTAAAGATTTGACCGGTTATTTGTTTATCCACGGTATGCTTCATTTGAAAGGAATGGGACACGGCAGTAGAATGGAGGAAGCCGAGAATAAAATTCTCATTAAATTCAAATTACAAAATAATGATTCGAGAGATCCAAGCGGGTATTGATATAGGAACACATCAAGTCAAGGTTATTGTCGCTCTCGAATCTCTTGTTGGAGGCAAAGTCTCTCACACTGTCATAGGTAGAGGCTCGGCTGAAACCAGGGGGATGTCACATGGATTCATAACGAACCCCGCTGAGGCTGCGCTTTCTATCAGGACTGCTGTGAACGCCGCAGAGAAATCTGCCGGAGTCAAAGTTAAGCGAGCCTTTGTAGCTATGGGGGGTATCGGCCTTACCGGTATTACCACTACAGGATCCACCGTCATAACGAGAGCTGACCTTGAGATCACCGAGAGGGACAAGGAGAAGGCGCTTGAAGCCGCCGAAGCCGCAATCCCCCCAACTCTTTCTCTTAATAAAAAGATTATCAATATAATACCAGTTGAGTACAAAGCGGATGGCAAGGTGGTCTGGGGTAGAGTAGATGGCCTAAAGGCTCAAAAGTTGGAAGTGAAGGCTCTGTTCATCACCTGCCTAGAACATCACCTGGAGGACCTCATACGCGCGGTGGAGAAGGCCGACATTGAGGTAATAGATGTAGTGGCTGCCCCCATAGCGGCAAGCTTCGTTACTCTTTCCAAAAAGCAGAAGAAAGCCGGCTGCCTTCTCGCCAATATTGGGGCAGAGACCCTTTCCATAATGGTATTTGAGAACAGTACCCCTGTCTCTCTAGAAGTCTTCCCTATCGGCTCCACAGACATTACCAATGACATTGCCCTGGGACTGAAGGTGGCCATAGAGGAGGCAGAGAATATAAAAGTAGGTACCGTAACCCGCTCCACTTATCCTAAGAAGAAGCTAGATGAGATTATTACAGCGCGCTTAGATGACATGTTTGAGCTTATAGAAAATCATTTGAAAAAAATTGGACGCAACGCGCTTTTGCCAGCTGGTATTGTCATAAGTGGGGGCGGCTCAAGTCTCCCTGGTATTAAAGAACTGGCGGAATCAAATTTGAAGCTTCCAGCTAAGATTGCAGAGGTCCATTTCGGCGATGACGACAAGGGTAAGGTGAAGGACCCCCTCTGGGCTGTCGCCTGTGGTCTTACTATTGTCGGTTTCAACGCTGATGGAGAGCAGGAAAATGTGGGCACAAGAAGCATTGATGATCTTAAGAAGTCCGGAGCCCATGTCCTACAAGGGATCGGGGGTCTTCTGAAAAAATTCCTGCCCTAATTAGGAAACGAAATAGCGATATTGACAACTACTTTACCTTTTGATTTGCCCTGTGTAGTATACGGACACAATTATAAATATTGAAATCTATGCCACAAATCAAGCCAGAAGTAGAATCCTTTGCCCGTATTAAAGTCGTCGGAGTTGGAGGCTCAGGGAAAAACGCCGTAAACCACATGATCAACTCCAAGGTAAAGGGAGTCGACTTTATTTGTATAAACACCGACGCGCAGGATCTCCACAACTCTCTCGCCAAGAAAAAGATCCACATTGGTAAAAATCTAACTCGAGGTCTAGGTACTGGCATGAACGTAGAACTCGGCAAGCGTGCAGTTGAAGAAACAAAAGAGGAAATACAGGAAGCAATAAAGGGTGCAGACATGGTCTTCATAGCTTGTGGTATGGGTGGAGGCACAGGTACTGGCGCCGCTCCAGTCATTGCCCGCACCGCCAAGGAAAACGGGTGCCTTACTGTAGCCGTCGTGACCAAGCCCTTCTTCTTTGAAGGTGCCCAACGTATGCGCCTAGCTGAATCCGGTATTGAAGAACTAAAGCATGTTGTAGACGCCATCATCATTATCCCTAACGACCGCCTCCTTCAGACCATAGACAAGGACACCACGGCCAAAAATGCCTTTGCCATCTGCGACAACATTTTGAGAGAGGCTGTTGAGGGTATTTCAGACCTCATCACTACTCCGGGTATTATCAATATTGACTTTGCTGACATCCGCTCCGTCATGGAAAACGCAGGTGCAGCTCTCATGGGCATCGGTACTGCAAGCGGAGACAAGCGGGCAGAAGACGCCGCCAAAGCAGCCATCTCATCCCCTCTCCTTGAGATCTCCATTAATGGGGCTAAGGGTGTACTCTTCTCCATCGCCGGTGGGGACGATCTCACAATGTTTGAAATTCAAGATGCCGCTAAGGTTATTACTGAGTCAGTTGATCCCAACGCCAAGATTATCTTCGGAACTGTCCGCGATGAGAAGCTAAAGAAGGGCGAGATAAAGATTACTGTCATCGCCTCAAGCTTCCCAGAAGGAAGCGTCCAGAGGAAATCTACTTCTCTCTTCCAAGGCACAAACGCAGAGAAAGAGGAGGATAAAAAAGGTAAAATATTTGCCGGTCCATCCTTCCAGAAAGCTGACCAAAAGCCCCTAGTAGAAGAAAAGAAATCCGAGCCAGAAAAAGAGGATAAGAAGCCCATAGACGACGAAGATGACTGGGGCGCAGTCCCCGCCTTCCTCAGACGCTCGAAACTGAAGTAGCTTCTAGCTACTTCTTGCTAGCTTCTAGTTTTAAATTCTTGTAATGTATTTTTATTGCTAACACCTAGTAACCTAGTACCTAGCACCTAACACATGTACGACTTAGCTATTATCGGAGGTGGTCCCGCTGGAGTGTCGGCCGGAGTCTATGCCGCGAGAAAGAAGCTTAAAACTATCTTCATAACAGAGAGCTTCGGTGGTCAGAGTACAGACTCTTTGGGTATAGAGAACTGGATTGGAACTATAAACATTTCTGGTCCGGAGCTTGGACAAGCGCTCGAAACTCATTTGAGAGCATTCGCCGAGGGCATAGTGGATATCAAGCTCTCCAAAGCAGATCAAATAACAAAAATGGAAAACGGCTTCCAGATAAAAGACAGGGGGGATACTTATGAGGCCAAGGCAGTACTGCTGTGCACTGGTTCCTCCAGAAGGAAGCTTCTGGTGCCAGGGGCAAAGGAGTTCGAAAACAAGGGTATCACCTACTGCGCATCTTGTGACGGTCCACTCTTTTCTGGCCAGGACGTAGTAGTCGTCGGTGGAGGTAATGCCGCTTTTGAGACCGCCGCTCAACTTCTCGCGTACTGTAAATCTGTCACTCTTATAAACCGCAGTGACACTTTCAAAGCAGATGAAATGACTGTGGAAAAAGTCCTCTCACACCCCAACATGAGAGCGATTAAGAATGCCCAGATTAAAGAAGTCCGAGGAGATAAATTTGTAAACTCTCTGGTTTATTTAGACTCACAAACAGATGAAGAAAAAGTGCTTTCGGTCACTGGTATTTTTGTAGAAATCGGACTACTCCCTGCAACCGAACTTGTGAAAGGTCTGGTAGAACTTAATGAATACAACCAAATAGTGGTTGACCCTAGAACTCAGCGTACGAACGTAGACGGTATATGGGCGGCTGGAGACGCCACAGACGGCATCTATCATCAAAATAATATTGCTTCAGGAGACGCAGTCAAAGCTTTGGAAAATATTTACATGTATCTCCGCGCAGAAAGTAGATAAGAAAAAGAGGGCCAGCGGTGCTGGCCCTCTCGGTTGTTCATCAGAAACTGAAGCTGAGTCCCCCCAAAAAATTGGAAGAGGAATTGCTGTTGCTTCGACTCGTTGATTTCGATCTGCACACGGCCGCGCACACCACTCCTGCCACAACCGCAGTTGCAATCAATCCAGTTACGACCTTCCGCTCGGTGCTCCATCCCCTCCGTGGGATGTTCACACATTGCCCATTCTCGAGGTGCGTAGCTTGCGGTACCTCGGTCTGGATACCCTCGAAGTTCGGACAGGCGTCGTAGACTAGCGTCGGAGTGAAGACCCGGAAAGGTTGAGGTGTCGTCACCGCCACGGGAGCGGGCTGCATGGCACTCGCCACGCTATGCGAACTCTTGATGAAATTCGCACATGAGAGCGAGAGGATGAAGACGCCGGCATTGTTGTCGTACAAACACTTCTCGCCGTCCCGGAAAGGCCTCTCCCATATGTCATGCGGAAGGACACGTTTGCCGAGCACCCGAGACAACCTAGCGTTTTCCCCTACGGGACACAGCACCTCGGTGGTCGACTCCAAATAGTTGGCGAGCTCCACGCTATTGCGAAAACTCGTACCGGGGATCTTCTCGCCGATGACGCGATTGGCTTCCGCCAGCATATCGTCACAACTGACCCGCAGGACACTGCGACTGCAGTTCCGCACGGCGCTCACGAGCTGTTCCTGGGACACGGTGCCATAACTGAAAGCATGACCCGTTCCCTGCCCTTCGAGGCCCTTGGGGGCTACCAAGAGGGCCAGGATGGCTACTGCCACCTGAGTACATCGGTTAATGTGTCTCACTGCACCACCTCTCGGTTTGAGGACATGAATGAAGCCTTGTGTAAAGAGCTCCCTATATAGACGGGCTTATGCCCACCTGCTTACTTGCTTACTGAAGGCACAGTACCTAGTAACTTCTAGAAAGTCAAGGTGGCCGTAATCCTCCACCACCTTGGCACCACCTACTCCCAGACACTAAGTGTCTGGGAAGCCTGTGTACCAAAGGGAACCCTGGTAGCATTCTTCGTTCAATAACTAAAACCCTTTCTCGTCCTCTACACACAGCAAGCAGTTGCTGTGTTACCGGTATCATTGATACGCCGACGGCGCTCGGAGTCATAAAGTAAGCAAGCTTCCTTTTTGCTTCTCACTTGTCGTTGTGGGCGGTAGAGGACTCGAACCTCTGACATCGTCAACGTCAATGACGCGCTCTACCAACTGAGCTAACCGCCCATGGCGGGCGGAGGCGAGAGGATTTGAACCCCTGAGACCCTTTCGAGCCTGCCGGTTTTCGAAACCGGTGCCTTCAACCGCTCAGCCACGCCTCCAAGTGGGTAATCCTAGCATTTTAAGCTAAAAATGTTAATATTTTTGCCCTAGGCCCTATCGTCTATCGGTTAGGACACAAGCTTTTCAAGCTTGGAAGCGGGGTTCGACTCCCCGTAGGGTCATGCGTCAAAAAATACCGGATTTATTCCGGTGTTTTTTGTGCGCCTATGATAT
>JBBDYY010000045.1:5630-10297 GCA_040900505.1 Parcubacteria group bacterium | reverse complement strand
GTTATCCCCACTTAAAACGTTTCAACTATTGTATGTACAACACGTACGTACGATAATTAATGCAGGTCGTCCGAAGAAAAGTTTTTCAGAATCAAATTTGCAAAATTTTTTGGCGACATTATCAGTAAACTAACGACTGACTACTAACAACCAACAACAGAATTCTTGTGAGTCGTAGGTTGTGAGTTGTAGGTCGAGAATACAATGGCAGCAAAAAAGCGCAAAGTTGCGAAGAAGTCTCCCAAGAAAGCTACAAAGAGAAAGGCGGCTCCTCGCAAGAAGAAACGAGCATAGTTCGTTTCAGAAAAAACGCTCCCGCAAAGAGCGTTTTTTCTTTGCCTTTATTGCCTGCACTGAGAGGGCTCGGCCCGTCGAAGTGTGGTAAACCCCCACACCTACTTCATTGATATTAAGTAGGTGTGGGGGTAAAATGGCAAGTCTATGGGTCCCGTTAGAAGCCGCGGTCACGGTTTCAAATAGAGCCTAACAAAGCCATGAAAACAGGTCGTACAAATTATCAATATAGCTATACAGGCCGCGCGCTGACCGCGACCTGCTTCTAACGGGATGGGCTTTTTAAGCAATATTTTAAGCAATTCCTCGGTCAAGGTGCCCTCCGAGTGGCATGCTTTGGTGAAGAAGATTAATGCCTTGGAGGAGGAATTTTCCAAGTTTACTTCCGAAGACTTTCCGAAGAAGACGCAAGAATTCAAAGACCGACTTAAAGAAGGTGCCACCCTCGATAGCATTCTGCCTGAGGCGTACGCACTAGTGCGAGAGGCTTCTAAGCGCACCTTAGGTGAGCGCCACTTCGACGTCCAGCTCTTGGGGGGTATCGCCTTGCACAAAGGAGGTATTGCTGAGATGCGCACCGGAGAGGGTAAAACTCTTGTGGCCACTCTCCCCACATACCTCAACTCCATAACAGGCCTAGGAGTGCATGTGGTTACAGTGAACGACTACCTCTCAAGACGCGATGCCGTGTGGATGGGGCAGATTTACGCATATCTCGGAGCCACTGTCGGCGTCTTGAATGATCAAGAGTCATTTGTATACGATTCAAAACATACCAACGCTAAGGCGACCAACAACTTACAACTCACAACCGACAACGGTCTCGATAAGACCAGAGACGCACTAGGGTCATTTAAGGTGGTGCATGAGTTTCTCCGCCCCTCGAACAAGAAGGAGGCCTATGCCAGAGACATTACCTACGGTACCAACAACCAATTCGGCTTCGACTACCTCCGGGACAATCTCGTTTATGACCCCGCTCAGCTTGTGCAACGCGGTTTCAACTATGCTGTAGTGGACGAGATAGACTCCATCCTCATAGACGAGGCCCGCACACCACTCATCATCTCTGGTAACACAGGAAATGCAGGAGAGCTCTATGTGAAGTTCGCGAAGATTGCTCGCACTATGGAAGCTGGCACCGACTTTGAAGTGGATGAGAAGCTCAAGGCCATAACTCTTACGGATGCCGGCATTGAGAAGGCCGAGAAGGCACTGGGCATGGAGAACATGTATGCAGAAGGGGGAGTGAAGTTCGTCCACCACCTGGAAATTTCTATTAAAGCTAAGGCCCTGTACCAGAAGGACAAGGAGTATGTGGTGCGAGACGGCGAGATCATGATAGTGGATGAATTCACCGGTCGTATGCAACCGGGCAGGCGCTGGTCTGAAGGACTTCACCAGGCCATAGAGGCCAAGGAGGGTGTGGCTATTAAGGAAGAGTCCCGCACCTATGCATCTGTAACCTTCCAGAACTATTTCCGCATGTACAAGAAGCTCTCTGGCTGTACCGGTACGGCGCTTACTTCTAAAGAAGAATTTTATAAAGTTTATGGACTCGACGTTTACCCCATACCGACCAACAAGCCTATAAACAGAGCAGACCATAACGACTACATATACCAAACCACTGTCGGCAAGATGAAAGCAGTAGCCAAGAAAGTACGTGAGCTACACGAGAAGGGCCAGCCTGTCCTTGTTGGTACAGTCTCCATTGAGTCAAATGAGGTCCTCTCCGCCTTCCTCAAGAGTGAGGGTATACCTCACGAGCTTTTGAATGCCAAGAATCATGAGAGAGAGGGAGAGATCATCGCCCAGGCAGGCAAGCGTGGCAAGGTTACTATTGCTACCAACATGGCAGGCCGAGGGGTGGACATCAAACTCGGAGGCAACCCCACCACTCCGGAAGAATACGAGGCTGTGAAGGCCACAGGTGGACTCTTCGTCCTTGGTACTGAGAGGCACGATGCAAGGCGTATAGACAACCAGCTACGAGGCCGTGCTGGTAGGCAAGGGGACTCAGGAGAGACACAATTCTTCGTCTCGCTTGAGGATCATCTTATGCGCATATTTGCCGTAGATACCATTAAGAAGATGATGGGTCGCTTCAACATTCCGGAAGATGAACCTATTGAGAATAAAATGATTACGAACTCACTGGAGAAGGCACAAGAGAGGATAGAAGGATTCAACTTCGATGCAAGAAAGCATGTTTTGGAATACGACGATGTGCTTAACTACCAGCGTGGAGTAATCTACGGCAACAGGCGGAAGATCTTGGTAGGCACACATGAAGACGTGAGATCTTATCTAGAAGAGATCGAGCCTCGCTTGGAGCCAGAGCTTGCCACCAAGCTTAAGGATAAAATTGGGAAGATTACTGACCCCGCTCATTGGGATATCATCCGTCGAGTAGTGCTCCAGACTATAGACATGTTCTGGCTCGATCACTTAGAGACCATGGATTATCTTCGTGGGTCGGTAAACTTGCGTGCCTACGGTCAGAGAGACCCACTGGTCGAATATAAGAAGGAAGGACTTTACCACTTTAAGACCATGGAGTCTTCCATTGCTCGCGAGGTAGCCACCTTCATTACAGGAGTGAACGAGAACAATGCCCATAGTAATGGACTGGTTGGCTGATCTCATCTCGGCCTGGGCGCTTGAGCCGGGCTTTCTCGGGCCGATCGCATTCTTTGTCGGGGCCATGATAGGGGAGATGCTTGCTCCACTCCCATCACCCTTGCTTCTTGTGGGTGCGGCATTCTTCTTCGGCGAACCAGTAACGCTTGCGCTACTAGGAAGGATTTTATTCCAGATTATTATTCCCATCGCGCTCGGAGTCACAGCAGGATCATTGGTCATATATACTCTTGCATACAAGGGGGGCAAGGCCTTTATCACTCGGTTCTCCAAGTGGCTACGCTTCACTTGGGAAGATGTTGAAAGGATGCAGATAAAACTTCAAAGCACTAAGTCAGATGAAATGTTTCTCCTTGTTTCTCGCTCTATACCATTCACTCCCACTACCATTGTGACCATCGCGGCGGGCGTTATGAGGCTTAATGTGCCTGTTTACACCGTACTAACCTTCCTCGGCATACTTATACGAGTTAGTATCTTGTTTGTCGGGGCATATCTCTTCGGACATTCTTTATTCGGTTAATCGTTTATAATGTAAGGACCTGTCCCGTTAGAAGCCGAACTATACAAGTCATGAATATTCAATTAACATACGATAATTATAAGAATAAGCTTCTAATGGGATGAAAAATATTATCTGGGTCTACATAGCTATAGTGGTGGCAGTGCTAGGCGGGCTTGTTTGGCTTATGAATAGGCCCACACCGCCGAACGTTCTTGACTCCTTTGCTCAATGCATAAGTGACACGGGTACCAAGTACTACGGCGCTTTCTGGTGCCCCAATTGCAAGAATCAGAATGCCATGTTCGGGTCAGCCAAGGCCTACCTACCTTACATTGAGTGCTCTACACCAGATGGTAAGTCTCAGACCAAGGAATGTACGGAAGCAGGTGTACAAGCGTATCCTACATGGGTCTTCCCAGACGGAGAGAAGGAAACAGGCACACTCTCATTACCATACCTTTCCGAGCGCACTGCTTGCCAGCTTCCGCAATGATCACCTTCATCCACAATTATCTTCCACTTGTAGTCGTGCTTTCTCACGTGGCATTAGGGTTACTTTTCCTTTCACTTCTTTTTTCTAAGAGCTCTGGTCAACACCGAGTGTTAGCCATGTGGGTAGGGGAGCATTCTCTTAGACTGGGACTTCTTACTACACTCGTCGCCATAGTTGGGAGTTTATTTTTTTCCAATATAATTGGATACCCGCCATGTGATCTATGCTGGTGGCAAAGAGTTTTCATATTTCCTCAGGCGGTTCTGTTCTTGGTGGCCGTAACAAAGCGCACTCATGATGTCTGGAAGTATGTTGTACCTCTATCCTTAATTTCCGCCATTATTTCTGTCTACAATTTGTTCGTGCAATTTAGTGGTAACTCATTCCTCCCGTGTTCTGCTTCTGTTGCATGCGACAGATTGTATGTTTTGGAGTACGGATACATCACCATACCCACCATGAGCCTTACTATTGCTCTTACCATTCTTCTTTTGGCTTGGGCTAGACGAGTTTATGCCTCTCGTTAGAAGTTTCTCCTATTTCCGTTTATATACTTATGACCCTAACTTCTAACGAATGAAAACAATTGCAACCCACAGCGGCATGTACCACGCGGATGACGTCTTCGCTGTAGCCACACTATTAATGGTTTATCCTGATGCGGAAGTCATCCGTACCAGGGACATGGAGAAGATACAGGAGGCAGAAATAGCTGTAGATGTCGGCATGGAA
>JBBDYY010000045.1:3346-5530 GCA_040900505.1 Parcubacteria group bacterium | reverse complement strand
GGAGACGACTACTTGCACGACACATTTATGAAAGTGGTTTACATTGCCAAGGAAATGCTTGAGCGAGAGATAGCCAAGGCAATGGAAAAGGTGGAAGGGATGAAAAAGGTCCGTCTCCTCCTCGACACAGCTACAGACAAGAGAATCATAATTATGGAAGAACCCTTGCCGTGGGAAAGAGTGCTTGTGCCCGCTCGGCAAACTCTCTTTGTAGTTTATCCTCGCAGAGAGGGTAATTGGGGAGCTATAGGAGTACCTGTTGCCGTCTCGGGCTTTGAGAGGAAGAAATTATTTCCAGAAGCATGGGGCGGCAAATGCGATGAGGAATTACAAAGTATTTCCGGGGTGCATGACGCTGTCTTCTGCCATCGCGGAAGATTCATCGCTACTGCTCTAAGCAAGGAGGGTGCCATAAAGCTTGCCCACCTAGCTCTCTCCAGCTAGCCATTCAGTTAGCTCTCCAACTAGCTATCCAGCCAGCTCTCCAACTCGCCCCCACCGCTTCCCATAATAAGGATGCTATAGCAACGCTATAATGGGAAGTTAAATGGTGGTAGCAAAGGAGTCAGAGGCCAAAGTGTCTGCGAAGCTCCCGGTCTCCTTCTATTTTATCCACGATCATATAAATCATATCCTTTCCTACTCCTAACTCTGTTTTCAAGAGACCTATCACGTCTTCGCAGTCATACGGATGAACCCAAACACTATCTTGGAGTCGAGTGAATCCTGCCTCGCTGAAGATGCCCCTTACTCTTTCACGAACCAATTTCTTTTTTTCTGGTATATCAAAGATTATAACCCTCCACTTTTTGTCCCATTTTTTGGGTTTATTTATAAGGTAGTGTTTGCGCTCCCAACGTTCGAGAACCTTCTCGCCATCTGCTGTAAGTTGATAAAATCCATTTGCAAATTTTAATAATCCTTTTTTCTTTAGGCGGGAGGCAGCGGACTTGGTGATGTCATCTTGCCTTGAATGGGGGACGAGCCCAAGTTTACCCAGAGCATAAAGAACGTTAGGGGCCAAGACGGCAGTAGCCACAAGGCCAGAAGTCGCCACGCTGGAAAGAATGGCATGTTGCAGTGCAGTCTTCCTCACATTTTTCCTATTCTCTTTTTCCAGTTCTCCCATAATAAGGATGCTATAGCAATATTATAATGGGTGGGGGAGGTGTGGTAAAGTGGATGGATTATGTATAAAAAGACGATATGTTCGTAGATGAAATAACATTACACATGAAGGCAGGTCGCGGGGGCGATGGCGTGGTGCGCTGGCGCCACGAGAAGGGCAAGGACCTGGGCGGCCCCTCCGGCGGCAACGCTGGCAAGGGCGGAGACGTATTTGCAATAGGAGTACGTGACATTGGCATACTTGCTTCATATAGGAAGGATAGAGAATTTATTGCAGAGCGCGGAGAAGATGGTGCAAAGAACACCAAGCACGGTGGAGACGGTGAAGATATAAAAGTGAAATTACCTATAGGCTCACGCATTACCAACCTCACCACCGGACACAAATTTGAAATTTTGGAGGATGGACAGAAGTTGAAACTTCTCTCAGGTGGACGCGGGGGAGTCGGCAATGAATTCTTCAAGTCTTCTGTCAATCAAAGTCCAGAAGAATTTACAGAAGGAGCGGAAGGAGAGGAAGCGGACTTTTTAATCGAGTTAGCTCTTGTCATAGATGCAGGACTCATCGGATTGCCGAACGCGGGCAAGTCTACTCTCTTGAATGCTATTACACGCGCACGTTCTAAAGTCGGAAATTTTCCTTTCACTACTCTTGAGCCCAACTTGGGAGATCTGTACGGCCTCATACTTGGTGACATCCCCGGACTCATTGAAGGAGCGTCAGAAGGTAAAGGGCTTGGACACAAGTTCCTCCGCCATGTAGAGAGGACTAAGGCATTACTCCACTGCATATCTTCTGAAGATGAAGATCCTATACATAGTTATGAAGTCGTGAGGAAAGAGCTTGGGCTATATAACCCAGAGATTGTTAAGAAGCCAGAAATAATTGTGCTTACAAAGGTGGATATTTTGACTCCCGAAGAGCTCAAAGAGAAGTTAAAAGTTCTCAAAAAGCTCTCAAATGAGGTCTGTGTGGTCTCTGCTATTGACGAGGAACTCTTGGAGAAGTTCAAGAACTTTCTTACAAAAAGGTTTAATATATAGATATAGGATGAG
>JBBDYY010000045.1:0-3246 GCA_040900505.1 Parcubacteria group bacterium | reverse complement strand
GGATGAGCGACTATCAACTTACAGTCGGTCTGGAAATTCACGCTGAACTCTCTACCAGGACCAAGATGTTTTGCGACTCGGCGAATAACCCCGACGAGAAGGAGCCTAATGTTAATGTTTGCCCAGTCTGCATGGGCCACCCCGGTACCTTGCCTGTCATAAACAAGGAAGCTGTCCGCTCCGTCTTACGGCTAGGTGTAGCCCTAGGAGGAGAAATTGCTGACTACACCGAGTTTGATCGCAAGAACTATTTTTACCCCGACATACCTAAGGGTTACCAGATAAGCCAGTACAAGCATCCCCTGGTTAAGGGCGGAGAACTCAATGGTGTGAAGATCACTCGAGTACACTTGGAGGAGGACACTGCCAAGTCGACTCATGAAACGAACGAGAGCCTAGTAGACTTCAACAGGGCGGGGGTACCACTCCTCGAGCTCGTAACGGAGCCAGTTATCCACAGTGGAGCAGTGGCAAGTAAATTCGCCAAGGAGCTCCAGCTCATGTTCCTCTACCTCGGCATTAGTGAGGCCAATATGGAGAAGGGGGAAATGCGTATAGAAGCCAATGTCTCTGTGAGACCGCTGAATGCCGCAGAAATAGCGCGGAATATCGCAGAATCAGTTCAGCGATCTTCAGCGTCGAGTCCGCGTGGGTCAGCGGTACCCTTGGGTACAAAGGTAGAGGTCAAGAACCTCAACTCTTTTAGAGCGGTGGAGAAGGCTATTTTATATGAAGAAGAGAGGCAGAAGAAGCTCATAGAAGCCGGAGAGAAGGTCATGCAAGAGACTCGTGGCTGGGATGAGGCCAAGGGGGCAACATTCTCTCAGCGAGCCAAGGAAGAGTCCCACGACTATAGATACTTCCCAGATCCAGACCTTCCCAAGCTATTTATAAAAGATATTGAAGAGTTTAGCGTGGAGAATTTAAAGAAGAGCTTACCCGAGCTTCCACAGGCCAAGCGCGAGAGACTTAAGTCTGCCTTCAATCTTAAAGATGAAGATGTGGAGATGTATGTAGAGAGAGGGGAGTGGGGCAAGTACATGGAGAACGCAGCCGACCTTCTTAAGGACACTTCGACTTCGCTCAGTGCAGGCAAAGCTAAAATTCAGTTAGCATCCAACTACATCACCAGTGACCTTGTGAAGCTAGCAAGGGAAAAGGACAATCATGACCCCGAGAAGCTCGTGCCAGTAGTAGAGTTCAAAGAAATAATTTTGATGCTTAACGCAGGGGAGCTCTCTTCTCGTGGCGCGAAGGATATTTTAAATTTGATTGCTGAGGGGAAGGGTACTGCTCGCAAGATTGCAAAAGAAAATAATTTGATACAAAAGAGTGATGCAGAGGAATTAAAAAAGATTGCAGAAAAAATTATAAGTATGAATGAGAAAGCAGTCGGAGAATTTAAAAATGGAAATCTCGGATCACTCCAATTCCTCATTGGTCTCGGTATGAAAGAGAGCGGAGGAAATGCGAATCCAAAAGTCTTGAAAGAAGTTTTCGAGGAATTGTTGAGTAAGTAGTATTTTCTCCCATTATAAGGATGCTATAGCAGGGTTATAATGGGGGAGGCTTTTGGAGGACGAGTTGTACCGGAGATATTACTCGTGGCGCACCATTAGCTTCCTAATCTTCTTCTCGGCGTTGCTTCTCTGGGTACCCCCCTCAATGTCTTCAATAATGTTCTTCAGAGCACTAAGCTTGTAAACTCGGTAGTTGTTCATAGGGTGCCTCTGGGCAGGGAACTTGCCGGAGCGATCCCAATTGCGAAGAGTTAGGGTAGTAACTCCTAGCACCTCAGCCGCCTCCTTTATAGAAAAGTATATATCGCTCATAACTTTAATAATCTCTTATATTTCATTATAACAAACATTAATAACAATAGTTATAACAGGCATAAAAGTGTGTATAACAACTACATAATACATACCTTTATAAACATTAATAAACTAGCCTAAAACAAGTATATAGAACTAGTAAAGTTTGTGTAAATTTATAGTAGCAAATACAGCATTTTTAGGTCAAATTATTATTAATTAAGCCAAATTTTTGAATTCTCATGATTAATTTCAATAATTATGATGCTTTGGGCGGGAATATGACGTCTGCCTTTGACTGAATCATCTTTCATATTCGTAATTCATAATTCGTAATTCTTAATTATTTTAGGATTGAGTTCTCCACAGTTTTCTTTGAAAGCTATATAAAGTTGAAAGTTAAAAATATATAATGAATACAACGTTATTTGAGACCGATAGGGTATATCGTATGGGTGTATCGGCACAGATAAAATCGAACTTTGAACCCACTTACAAATTCAAATCAAGAATCTTTAGAGAAAAAATGGATTTCAATGTCCGAGGCGGCGCTTCTTACTCCCTACAGCGCCGAGTATCTCTCACTTCGTGCTCGTAAGGGCAAGCTCGCTTCTAAGAAAATAAATAATAACTGGTTCACTACTCGTGAGGCGATAGAGGCGTACCTTAAGAAGCAGGAGCTCCGTGCGCAGATGGAGAATGGGTCAATGCCCATGAACGTGGTGATGCTTGACCCCAAGGCACTTTTACCACAGCAAAGTCCAATACCGCTAAATAAGTTGCGTACGTATCATAGCGACTTACGTGATCACGAGAGAAGACAAGGAGGAGTAAAAGAAAGTTTGATCCCATCTTCGGTAAAAGTCTTCTCTCCCGTAGTTCAAAATAGAATTCCTCGGGAAGAAGCGCACAAGCAATCGCTTGAAGAGATGAAAGCGGTGATGGAGGAGGTGATAGATAAAAAATTATTAACTCACTCGTCATCAAACACAGGAAATAATATTCCTCCGAAAAAAGTTTCTAAAATTACCAAGAGCAATACTTCAAAAAATTCTAGAATATTTCTTGGTGGAGTGTTGGTTGCACTTATCATTTTCTCAACTCTTGACTCGCCGTTTGTCCTTGGAGTTTATGAAAAGTCGCTAGGATTCGTGAAGGAGAAGTGGGAGGACGCGGGCACCATCCTCGGCCTACTGCCCGGGGTGAAAAAGAATGAAATACTCCTATTGGACAAAAATGGCAATATCGCCATAACAGGCCGTGTTGAGACGTCTGATGTCTTCCGCTCCAGCATAAAGGACGGAGTGGCGCCTATAATTGTGGAGTCAAGGACAGAGGTGAAAAACCTTAATGCTGAGCTTCTCGGTGGCGTTCCGGCAGGCTCCTTCACCCTCGCCTTCGTCACTTCTAACGGCAACATCACCACAGAAGA
>JBBDYY010000044.1:7844-11146 GCA_040900505.1 Parcubacteria group bacterium | reverse complement strand
ATCTGCGGGTACGCTTGGGAGTATGAGATACCCCACTTCGTACACAGTGCTTTCCCTAAACGAATCCGAAGGATTCGTCGGGCGATCATCTTGAGATGATTTAGCCTTGCGGTCTTCTGTAGTGGACATCAGTTTACTTTAATTAACCCCGACGATTTTGTCGGGGTCCCGACTTTACGTCGGGACTTTTAAACCTCAGTCCCCCACCAGCTGGTGGTGGGGGATACAGAAGAGGTTCGGATACATTAGCACCTAATCAAAAAAACCACAAACCCATAATAAGGTTCCTATAGGACGCTTATTATGGGAAAAGATTTTATATAAGAAAAGCGCTCACCCTGGCGGGGAGCGCTGAAGTGGCCTAAGCCACAGAAAGAACAAGTTCTCGGTAGCAGCATCCGGATGCCGCTACCGAGGTGAACCATTCTTACCCTGGGTCCACTCTGTCAGGGGGTCTTCTGAAGGAACTCTGGATCGCGTCGGGGAGGCAGAGTTGCCTCTGCGCCCCCCGCGCGGAACTCCGAACTGCTCTCTTCGGCTCCGCTCGCAATTTGTCTCTTCGAGCGCGCCGTGCTCCGCCAGATCATCGCCGACGGCGAAGTGCTGGTCTATTCAGTATACTTGAACCTATGTAATTGTCAAGAAGAAATTTTAAACACCCTTTCTACATTGGAAATTAGGGTTTTTTGGACAGTCTCCAGATCCTCACCGCGGATCTCGGCGATTTTGTAAACCACTTCGCGGACATAACTTGGCTCATTACGCTTGCCTCTATAGGGTACTGGGGCAACATATGGAGCATCGGTTTCAGACATGAGCATTTCTAATGGAATACTCTTTATCACCTCGTCATAATCCTTGGTAAAAGTAATTACTCCGGTAAAGGAAAGGGTGAATCCTATTTTTATAAATCTTTCTGCGATTCTTACATCGCCTGCGAAGAAGTGCACATTGCCTCTTAATTTTTCACCATGCAGAGGCTTCATTGGTTCCAAAATATTTAAAATTTCTTCATACGCATCACGTGCGTGGATCATGATGGGCTTGTCGTATTTAAGAGCGAGCTCAATGTGCTTCAAGAATAATTCCTTTTGCCTCACAAAGTCTTTTTCCTTCTTCTGATGAAAGAAATCTAGCCCGCATTCCCCTACTGCCACTACTTTTGTCTTTGTAACTAATTCAGAAAATAGCGATATATCGCTATTTTCTGAATTAGTTGGATGTATACCTATACAGGCATAAATTTCAGAATATTTTTCTGCCAACTCTACTGCTCTTCGTGAAGATTCTAGATCAGTGCCAACTACGATAGTCCCTGTCTTACTCTCTCTTAGCCTCTCTATCACTTCTTCCCGATCTTTGTCATAATCTGGGAAATTGAGATGCGAGTGTATGTCGAAATACTTTGGCATTAGTCTTTACGAGGAAATAGGCTTGACTCAAGCTTGTTGGCCCTTATCGCTTTGAGTATCTTGGCAGAAGTCTCCGGCATGAATGGCAAGAGAGAGTGACCAATGTGAGCGAGCTTCTCAACTAAGCTACGGATAGTCTCTTTGTCCTTGGTCTCCCAGGGCTTCTTCTCTTGTATTTCTCTATCAAGCTCCCCTATCTCCTTCCAGATATGATTCATAGCCCTCTGAATCTCGAAGCCCTCTAAAGCATCATTCAATTCACTGTGCATTGACTGGTCCCCAGTATCTACTGGGCCAGGGAGGTGAGTTTCCGCTAGCTTCATGATTCTCGACGTCAAATTGCCCAAGCCATTAGCTAAGTTAGCATTATAAGACTCCCTAAATCTCTCTATGGTGAAAGGGCTGTCCTCAAATGTGCTGAGTTCTCGCGTTACAAAGTAGCGCAAGGCATCTGTGCCGTATTCGTTCACCACATCAAGTGGCCCCACTACATTGCCCAGAGACTTGCTCATCTTGATCCCACCCTCGCCTGTGACAAATCCGTTCACCGCTATCTGGTAACTGTTCGGAAGATCTGCGGCCATAAGCATGGCCTGCCACATCACAGCCTGAAAGCGGGTATTGTCCTTGCCACAATACTGAGTCGGATTACCATCACGCCAATATTTATTGAAAGTTTCTTCGTCACTCGGCCAACCTAAAGTAGAAATGTAATTGGTAAGAGCATCAAACCACACATACATCACATGGTCAGAGTCCCCGGGCACTGGTACGCCCCAACTCATCTTCTCCTTGAGTCGTGAGATGCTGAAGTCTGTAAGACCCCTTTCAATAAAGGCCTTCATCTCGTTTAAGCGAAAGTCAGGGACCACAAATTGAGGATTCTTTTCATAAAGCTCTAGAAGCCTTGGGCCAAATTCAGAAAATTTGAAAAAATAATTCTCCTCCTCAATAGTTTGTAATTCTAGATGCGGATGAATGATGCAGTGGTCGTCTTCTATCTCAGACTCTGTCTTCTCTGCCTCACACCCTACGCAATACTTTGCCTTATAATTTTTCTTATATATGTATCCATTCTTCTCTACTCTTTTCCAAAACTCTTGAGCGGCCTTTTCATGATTTACATCTGTTGTGCGTATGAAATGTATTTCCTCCATCACGCCTAGTAGAGGCAAAAGGGATTTGAATTTATCCGCATACTCATCTACATAGTCCCTCACATCCTTCCCGGCATCCTTTGCCGCTAGGAAAAGTTTTTGTCCGTGCTCGTCCGTACCAGTATTAAAAAAGACATCGAATCCTTGCAACTTCTTGTGACGAGCAATAACGTCTGCACGTATAAATTCGAGAGCGTGTCCCATGTGAGCCTCCGCATTCACATAAGGGAGCGTAGTGGTGATATAGAAACTTTTCGCCATCATTAAGGGGTGGTTATTTGGGTGGATTTCTCCTTCTTGTCCTGCTCCCAATCGGAAAGAAACTCCATGAGAATAGCGGCTACAGGCACGGCTATGACAATGCCCAGGAACCCAGCAAGCTTAGCTCCCACAAGGAGAGCGATGATGGAAACCATGGGAGGCACTCCCACAACCTTCTTCACGACCAGAGGATAGATCAAGTGGTTTTCAAACTGCTGAATGACAAGGAAAAGACCCGCCACAAGAAGAGCTGTGCCAGGGCCGTCCGCTGCGAAGGCTACTAAGACTGCAGGGATAGCTGCAAGAATAGGGCCAAAAATAGGAATAATTTCAAAGACTCCGGCTGCCACAGCCAAAAGTAGAGCGTGCTCAACCCCTATAAGGAGGAGGCCGAGGTAAACCAAGACCATGACAATAGCGGCAAGAAGGAGCTGGCCTTGCATCCACAAACCTATCTTTGTCTGTGAGCGCT
>JBBDYY010000044.1:0-7744 GCA_040900505.1 Parcubacteria group bacterium | reverse complement strand
GCGGCAAGAAGGAGCTGGCCTTGCATCCACAAACCTATCTTTGTCTGTGAGCGCTTCCAGAGACTTACTACATACTTCTCGTGTGACCAAGGAGTAATGACCCTCAAGAACTTTGCTACTCCATCTTCCTGTACCCCAAGATAGAAGGAAAGGACAATAATAATTATTAAGGAGAGTACGCCGCCGAACGCGATAGAGATTGATGAGAATACCCCTTGTGAAAATGAGAGGAGAAGATTGTTAACCTGGGCAAATATGTCTGGGAAGGCGAAGCCACCAGCTGCGTTGCCAAAAAGTCCTGATGTATCAAAGAAATTTCCTAATGCATCACTTTGAGCAAGCTGTGTTGAGTAAGCTGGGAAAGCGTTTAAGAAAGAAGAAACTTCTCCCAAAAGAGGTAGGAAAAGGAAGTAAAAGAGCCCCGCCATAGCAACTGCCATGAGGATGTATACACCGAGGACAGTTGGCATTCTGGGGATCCTTTTCTTTTGCGCCCAGAGGGTGGCTGGTTCTATGGCAGAAGCGATGACGATGGCCGTGAGTATAACGAGAAGAAGATCTCGAAGATGGAACAGGACCAAGATTCCAGCCACAACCACTACACCCCTCACCCAACTTCCTGTAGTGATGAGCATTTGTCGACTTTCTGGTTCCTTTCTTCTGTCTTGGCTATGCATAATTCTCAATATTAGCACTACGCTTCCCCCCGCGCTATAGAGCTATTCAAAGGATAAAAGCTTCTTGAACCTTGCCTCGTTTACCTCTTTTGCCACCACGGCAAGGAGCAAATTCTTGTCGGTAAAGATAAGTCTCGCCACATCCCGCACGTCCTCGGCAGTTACGGAGAGAATCTGCTTCTCCTTATCCTCTGGGGGTAAAAGATCTTTATGAAAAATCCATCTACTTGAGAAATAATCCGCCACGCTCTCCGAAGTTTCCAAGTGCATGTACATTCCTGAGATCATAGAGGTTTGAACTTTCTTCAATTCATCTTGAGGCACAAGATCTACTTTTAATTTCTTGAGTTCTTGGATCAGGGCCTCAACTGCTACCTCTACGCGCTCCGGATCTACTCCGGAAGTGACGGCGAATTCTCCGTGGTCTGTGGATGGCATGTTAATGGCCTTAACGTAGTAGCAAATCCCTAATTCCTCACGCATTTTTTGAAATAACCTTGAACTCGCACCGCTTGAAAGCACTCCCCTTAAGATACTTAAGGCATTATTCCTCTCATCCCCATAAGGAAAGCTTCTGACTCCGAGGATAAGGTGGAGCTGGTCCGTGCTCTTCTTCTTAGAAATTACTTTGGGCCCTGTGGGCTTGATGACAGTTTTTTTCTTACTCTGCTTCTTGCCCCTGGAGATGGGTGCAAATAGATTTTTTATCTGGCTTAGGACTTCCTTCTCCACAAATTTGCCAGCGACCACTATGGTGGTGGCGCTCGCTACGTAGTGCTTCTTTCTATAGTTCTCAAGATCCTTCACGGTGAATGAGCGGACGCTCTCCTTGTTTCCTGCGATGGGGAGACCCGCCGGCTGGTCACCATGCATGCCCATGTCAAAGATTTCTCCCACGATAGCCTGGGGCTGGTCCTCATACATATTTATCTCCTCTATCACCACCCCCTTCTCCTTCTCGACATTTTCCTTTTTGAAAATAGCATTGAGATAAATGTCCGAGACGATGTCTAAAACCTGAAGAAGTTGCTTCGAGCTCGCCTTAGCCCAATAGCCGGTAACCTCGCTTGAAGTAAAGGCGTTGGAATGCGCCCCTATCTCATCGAAGGCGCGCGACACCGTAAGGGCCGAGGGCCTCTTTTCTGTACCCTTAAAGCACATGTGTTCTAGAAAGTGAGAGAGCCCCGCTTCCTTGGGAGATTCGTACTTGGATCCCGCCTCGACCAAAACTTCTACAGTTGTAGTTGGTGAATCGGGTATGGCAACCAATATGATGTTTAAACCGCTCGGGAGTTTGTAGTGCTTAGCCTTCATGGTTCTATGTGAATCACCATGACCCTGAGCTCAGTCGAACGGGTCATGGAGTAGTTAAGACTAACCTAACGCACCACTTCTTTCAAACTGAGCAGTGTGTATAAATATTATTGCACCACCTCTATTAGTTCCTCAATCTTAATTCTTTTCTGCTCACCGGAATCCCTATCACGGAGAGTAACTGTCTCGTCTTCTAAGGTGTCGAAGTCTATTGTGACGCAGTATGGTGTGCCTATTTCATCTTGCCTTCTGTAGCGCTTACCTATGTTGCCATTATCGTCAAACGCTGCGTCCGGAAATTCTTTTTTCAACATTTCATAAACCTCTTTGGCCTTCTTTACTAGCTCGGGCTTATTTTTCAAAAGTGGGAAGACTGCCACACGTACGGGGGCAACCCCCTTCGGCAGTTTCAAATATGTGCGCGACTCACCTCCCAACTCATCTTCCGTATACGCAGAGAGAAGTGTGGCAAGAATAGTTCTGTCTACTCCTAAGGATGGCTCAATGACGTGCGGGGTAAATTTATCACCAGTCTCCTCGTCCATATATTCAAGAGAAACACCGGAAGACGTTGAGTGCTGCCTCAAGTCGTAATCAGTTCTATAAGCAAGTCCCCAGAGCTCCTTCCTGCCAGTGGGATAATCAAATTCGAAGTCCACTGTACGCTTGGAGTAGTGTGCCCTGTCACTCTCAGGCACTTCTAGCTCATGAATATTTTTTATACCGAGCACTTCTGCAAAATCATTCATCTTTCCTTGCCAAATTTTGAAATATTTTTCCCAATCTTTTTCTCGCACGAAATACTCTACCTCCATCTGCTCAAACTCGCGCATCCTAAATGTGAAATCTCTTGGGGAAATCTCATTCCTGAAGGCCTTGCCAATCTGCCCGATACCAAAAGGAAGCTTAGGATGGAAAGAGTCAATTATGTTTTTAAAATTAACAAAGATTCCCTGTGCAGTCTCTGGTCGCAAGTAGGAGGTAATAGCTTCCTCCCCCGCTCCCACAGAAGTTTTAAACATTACATTGAACTTTTCCCCGCTCTCTAAGGGGTCATCAAATCCGGCTACGTGACCGCTTGCTTCCCAGACCTTCGGGTTAAGTATGATTGAAGAATCCAAGCCGAACATATTTTCAGATTCCTCCACAAACATCTTCCACCACAAATTTTGAATATTGCGCTTTAACGCTACTCCCAATGGACCATAGTCCCACGTGCCGGCAAGTCCACCATATATTTCTGACCCCTGATATATAAATCCCCGTCTCTTCGTGAGTGAGACGAGCTTGTCCATTAGATCCGTATCTTTAGCCATTTACTTATCCTAACTTAATTCTTATTTCACAACCACCTCATCCCCTTGGGTATAGGTCGGGTCTGCCGAGATCCGGGTGTTTATGCTCGAGATGGCAACACTAGTCTTTTCACTTGTGAAGCTATCCGTGCCGGCGAAAGTAATGCCCGTAACTAGTGAGGGGGCAGAGCCAATTTGCCCTATGGAAGGTGTGAGCGTCACCTGGAAGGATGCCTCCCGACCTGGCAGAGAGGAGCCAGCGCCGGAAGCCAAGGTTCCCACGTTCCAGGTCACAGTGTTGGTATTGGTATCATAAGTGACGTTTTCCCCCTGGGCGGCCTGGGCCCATTTCACATTGGCCCCCAAGCGCATTGTCACCTTGCTCTCGTTTATATCGTTTTGAGTATTGCCGAGGTTCAATACAACTGTGTATGTTGTCGGTGCATCAACCTTAGGTGGGATGGGTCCAGTGTTGGTAAATGCTCCTCGAGAGTAAAGACTTCTCCCTGAGAGGCTGACCTCTGAAGCGATCTTTACTGTACGAGTGACATTGGAAACAACATCAGGAGCCCCAAGAGAGGTCGCAGAGATGTGGCCGGTAAGGTCGATGCTTGGATTCCTCGTGCCTGGTGGCAAGGTGGCGAGAGAAGCTACTCTAAATGTCACTTGCCCGCTCTCGCCTGGTAAAATTTCTTCTAAGGCAGGGGTGTCATTGGAGTCCCAGGTTATTTCACTTGCTCCTGAATTATAGAATCCCCCATCTTGAGGATTTATAGAAAATTTGTCCAAGGCATTGCCAGAGAACTTAACAGTAACGCGCGCATTCAGAAGTTTTTCAAGAGAATTATTTTTAAAACGTAATGTGGCTTGCACCGATTGTCCGGCCGGTGCCACGTATTCCAAATCGCTTTGACCATTGAGTATAAGTGAAAGGCCCACCGTAGGGCGGGCGATCGCGAGAGTTTGAGAAGCGGAGACTAAGGGAACTTTCAGTTGAGTAGGATTCTCCGGGTCCGCCACCCCTGCGTAGAAGCGAAAGGTTCTTTCCTCATTGTCTTCTCCCACTATGCTTCCTCTTATGGTGATCTTCTTCTTGTCTCCTGGTGAGAGGTCACCAATGTTCCAGACATTGTCCCCGCTAGTAGGCTCTGGTATAGAGTCAATAGCAGAAAAGCCGTAAGGATACTCAGCCTTTATAATGACATTACGTATGACCTCCGTTGAATTGGCGGCAATAGTTATAGTCGAAGAAAAAATATCCCCAGATGTAACTCCCGCTGGCTGAGCTATGCCGATGGCCACGGGCGTATCCCCTATAGAGATCTCATATACCTTATCCTTATAAAATGTCGCGTTGGATCCCTCTACCTTGTATTGCACAGTGAGACGGATGGTCTTTATCTCCCCTCTTTCTCCATATATGGCAGAACGGAAGGTTTGACTGTTCTCCCCGCCCGCCTTCACAGAGCCAAGCACCACCATCTCGCGAGTTAGTGCCTTAGATGTATCTGCGGGATCCCTTGTCCCCTCTGGGTATTGGATAGAAAGATTGGCTGTCTCAAGCTCAGCATTATTTTTGTTAACTACTGTAACAGTTAGTATTAGAGGCTCTCCGGCTGGAATAGAGACTGGACCCGTCACTTGAATATCAACATTTTTCGTAGAGACGAAGTTGGCTCCACCGAAGTAAACATACCCGGCCAAGAGAGATGCTCCCGCCACAAAAATAATTGAGAATAAAAAAAACTTCTTAAGGGGAGATTGGTGCCTATCTTCTTTGCGTCGTTCTTGGATCATGTCATCTAGTGCGGGAGAATCCCATTTACCTTCCACTTCTGCTTCAGAGCCTTTGCCGAGCGAGTGGTGTTTGTCGCTTGGAGGAGTATAACTTGTCCTAGAATAGAGAGACTCATTGAGTTCGTCTACCTTACTTTTTTCTTCCTTCATATAAGTATTATAGCATTTTTATTATTTCCTCAAGTTTATGAGCATTCCCATGCTTAAGTAAGCCAAGATAAGAATTGAGTGGTCCCGCAGACTTGTTGTTTTTCAAATTTCTAAGCATTTTTTTCTTAGTAGCAGTTCTTAATACTCTGTGGTCATCGAAATGAACCCAGCCGAGGAAGTCCACGCCTGAAGATAGAGTTTTTATAAACACCTTATATGGATGAAAACTGAGCTTAAGAATGTCATTTAAGTAACATTCGATATATCGTACGTTATCCTCTAGTTCCTTTCTGTCCTCTGACATAAGAACAAAGTCATCTGCGTATCTGATGTACCACTTGGCTTTCAGTTTGTGCTTCACAAACTGGTCAAACTCATTCATATAGATATTTACCAGAAGCTGGCTTGTGAGATTGCCGAGCGGAAGCCCTTTGCCTATATCGGTATGAAAACTATTTATAACCATCTTTAGAAGCCACATGGTTTCGTCATCAATATTCTTTTCTATAATTTGTACCAATATACTGTGGTCAATTGAGGCAAAGAACTTCTTAATGTCGCATTTGAGTATGAAGCATTGCTTAGTGTTATTCTTAGACACCTTCAAACTATAAACCTTAAACTTGCTTATAGCCTTATGTGTACCTTTGTTTAATCTGCAGGAATATGAGTCATGAATGAACTTCTTATCAAAGTGCGGATACAAAACTCTGTATATAGCATGATGAAGGAGTCTGTCTCGAACTGATGCTTTATGAATATTACGAGGCTTGGGATCTGAGATGTTGAAGGCAGAGTATGGTCCGTGTATATAAGCTTTGATCATTAAATCCCGGTGCAAAGAGAAAATGTTATCCATGAGAAAGAGATTGAATTCTTGGACATCTTTTCTATTCCCTTTGCCCTTCAGGAATTCTCGCCAGGCTAGAAGAAGATTTTCAATCGAAATGATATCATCATAGATATGAATTCTCCTTTGAAAGCCCCCCCCCAACGGAATTTGCCGATTATCGAACATGCGGTTCAATTATACAAGCAGTGGTACATCTACAAGAACGATTTGCCCCTTGCTGTCCGTCGCACACTGGGAGATAAGATAGACACCACCTTTCTCCAAATTTTAGAATCTCTTTTTATAGCAAGCTATCAGAGTCGGGAGAAGAAAATTCCAACTTTAATTTATGCATTACAAAAAGTTGATATCTTAAAGTTCTTCCTACGTATAACTTGGGAAATACGGGCATTTGATAGCAAAAGATATGCAACAATTTCAGAGAATTTAGATGAACTGGGTAGGATGCTTGGAGGATGGAAAAGAGGGCTAGAAACGAAAACTCTCCCATTATAGGAGAGTGTCGCGGCAGTTTCGGGAGAGAACGCACGATTACCGGCATTCCACCGATTGTCGTTACGGTTCCAGATGTTGACGTTCCACTTGCGATTGTCGCCGTTCCAGTTCACGTTCACAACAGAGGAATCTCTCGTATTTGGAATCTTCCATACCACCCTTCCTTGAATACTCTTAGAAGTGAATCTTATTTGGGATCTATAAATCCTCTGGTTCCAAATACCAACTAACCTAAATATTGAAAGATAGATTTAAACTCTTTTTCAAGCCTTAGCCGGAAAAATCCTCTCAAATCTATTTTCAGAATCTCGCACTCGAGCCTTAGCCAAAGCGCCTCAAGATTCATTCATATTATAAAACAAAACCCCTGGTCTCAAGCGACAAAGTGTCGAAGAGACCAAGGGTTCTAGTCCAAGTGAACTAGTTTTGAGAGTCTGTTGCGGGAGAGAACGCACGACTACCGGCAAGCCACCGAATGCCGTCACGGACCCAGATGTCGACGTTCCACATGCGACGGCCGCCGCCCCAGCGCACGCCCACAACAGAGGAAGGGGTGTAAAAGAGATTGGCGTACCCATTGTTCTTGAGCACGCCATCCGTCCCTCCCCACTGTTTCTCGATGAGATCACGGATGACCACACATACTGTGCTTTCATCGAAGATGTGACCCTCGCTGAGCTCCTTCTCGATCTCCGCATCGGCCATGTCGCGAGGGAGATCGAAGTTCTTCACTCCAACGGCTTCGATTATCTCCGCTTTGGCAAGAATACGGTTGCGGAAGTCGTCCGAAACCCAGAGACCATCGCGGGTCAGGAAGAAGTCCTTAAGACCCAATGCTTCGACCAGGGACTTACGCCAGTTCTTGTTGAAGTTCGCCAGGGCGTCGCGATACGCGGAGTTATCCGCATTCGCTTCGTTCAGGCGATTTACAACGTCGAGAATGATACCGAGGTACTTCTTTGGTACACCTACCAGAGCTCGGACAACCGAGCCGATCTTGTCATCAGACATGATCTATTTCTCCTGTAAGGAGCCTGTGCTAGAGGACGACAGAGTGTCGCCGTAGCATCTTTATATAGTATACACTACTGGCTAGATTTGTCAAGTTAAGCGAGGTGGGTCTCTTTTAAAGCGGAGTTGATAGAATTGATAAATCCAATGCG
>JBBDYY010000043.1:9437-11158 GCA_040900505.1 Parcubacteria group bacterium | reverse complement strand
TCCAAGGGGTCATTCAATTCCGAGAAGGCCTTCACAAGCTCTACTCCGCCTATCACAAGCTGGAAGGCGTCCACTATCCCATCCTTCCCCTCAATCTTTTTTGCTAAGGGCAGATAATTCTCCGGATAGTCAATTATGAATGTGGGCTCTACGAGCTTCGGCCGTATAGCCTTTTTATAAATATTGTCCATGACCTTGTAACGTGAGTCCCCTTCCTCCACCTTCACCTCAAGCTTTTCTGCCTTATCTCTCAGGTCAGCGTCATCTAGGTTTGCCACATCATCTATCCCTAAGAATTTTTCAAAGAGTGAGTAGTAAGGCAGAGCATCAAATGCTTTACCGAAGTGTATCTCCTCCCCATCCCACTCCAAGCTCATCTTCCCCAAGACTTTCTCCGCAAGAGTGCGTATCATCTCTTCTACAAAGGCACGCTGCTTAAGTGCATCGGAATACGCTTCGTAGAACTCAAGCATTGTAAACTCAGGGTTGTGGGTGGAATCTATGCCCTCGTTTCTAAAGTCTCGAGCAATCTCATAAACCTTAGGCATACCCCCTGCAAGTAATCTCTTCAAATAAAGTTCGTCTGAGATGCGCAAGTACAAGTCCGTATCCAGCGCCTTATGGTGCGTTATAAAGGGCTCTGCTGTCGCACCTCCGTATATGGGCTGTAACGCCGGCGTCTCCACTTCTACATATCCTGCATCATCAAGAATCCTTCTCATTTCACTTACAATCTTAGAGCGAATGATAAAGCGCTCCTTAACTCCCTCATTGGAAATAAGGTCCAAATAGCGCTTACGGAATCTCTCCTCCACATCCCCTAAGCCGTGCCACTTCTCTGGGAGCGGACGTAGTGTCTTGCCGAGCATGCGTACACCCTCACCTAGAATTGTTTTCTCTTCCTTCTTGGTCAAAAACAATTTACCCGTAACTTCTACAAAATCTCCAATATCAAACGCATTTGTAAATAATTCAAAATCTTCCTTGGGAGTAGGCTCTTCGTGCTTTAAAAGCGCCTGGAACTTGCCTGTACCATCATCGAAGGTAAAGAAGACGATCTTCCCCTGCGCCCGAATGGAAAGAATGCGTCCAACAAGAGTAGCGGGCTTTCCCAGAGTCTCTAATTCATTAAACTTTTCTACCGCCTCTTTAAGAGTGTGAGTCGGGTGCGAAGATACTGGATAAGGATTAATACCTTTATCCTGAAGTAGTTTTAGTTTGGCGAGGCGAGCCCCGCGTATTTCTTCTATTGAAGCCACGCTTCTATTTTATATCAAGAACTCTATAGGTCATAGAACCAGAGGGGGTGAGGAAGGTGAATGACTCGCCCTTCTTCTTCCCTAAGGCGGCCTGGCCGAGTGGTGAGCGGATGGAAATCTTCCCAGTAGCGGCATCTGCCTCCTCACTGCCTACAAAGGTGAAGGCCTTCTTGGCGTTGTCCCCCTCTCTTTCCAAATGTACTTCAGTGCCTACGTTAATAGATGTGGTGTCGTGAGAGGAAACGATTGTAACAGACTTCAAAAGCGCTTCAAGATAATTGATGCGGTCCTCGGCACGCGCCTGAGCGTCGCGAGCCTCATGGTATTCAGCATTCTCAGAGAGGTCACCTAGACTCTTGGCGTATTCCAAGGCTTTGGCTATCTCGGTGCGCTTTCCCGTTTTTAGGTAATCCAGCTCCTTCTGGAATTCGTCAAATTTCTCCTGGGTCAGGTATTCGGTGT
>JBBDYY010000043.1:3841-9337 GCA_040900505.1 Parcubacteria group bacterium | reverse complement strand
TCAGGGCTCTCAGTGGCCATGTAGTCGAGAACTTGCCTCATAACATACGAAGCTGAGAGAGTGTTTTCCGCTGGGCCTCGTTCCATAATGACAGCGAAGGCGTAGCGAGGATTCTCGTATGGGAAGAAGCCTACAGACCAACTATTTATCCGGTCCTTTCTTACTCCAAGCTCTGCAGTACCCGTTTTCGCGGCAACTGTTACATGTGGCTGAGAGAGTAGTAAGGCAGTGCCGTCTGTAACCGCCTCTCTCATGCCCTCCCGGACAATTTGGAAGTATCTTTCAGGTAAATTCACAGTACCACTCACTCTACTTAACTCAGGGAGTCCACCTTTAACAATAGATGGCACTAGAAGTGAGCCCGAGTTCGCTAAAGCGGCTGTCATGCGCACGGCCTCCAAGGGAGTTATCTGTGTCCCGTATTGGCCTATGGTTGCAATGTACGTATCTCCCAGGCGCCAGATATCTCCATCGAATTTTTCTGCCTTCCACTCTGGAGTAGCGATGAGTCCCACACTTTCACCAGGCAGTTCAATCCCCGTCTTAGTATCTATACCGAAAAGTCTAAAGTATTTATTAATATTGGTAATGCCAAGACCTCTTTGATCCTCATATCCTCCACCTATGGCATAAAAGTATGTGTCAGAAGAAACCGCAAGAGCACTTCTCATGTCTGTCCATCCATGAGCTTTCCAGTCACGAAAGATGGATGACTTAGTCGGATCATAAGGATTAGGAATGGAAATGAATCCTTTAGAATAAATCTGTTTTTCTGGAGTAATTATCCCCTCATTGAGTGCGGCCATAGCTACGATAGGCTTAAGAATTGACCCCGGTGTGTAGAGTCCGCTTACCACACGATTTAAAAAGGGGTTGGCAGGATCCTTAAGGAGAGCTGTAATAGCATCTTTGTTTTTCCCATCGGTGATTACATTGGCATCGTATTCGGGGTAACTTGTAAGAGCAATTAATTCGCCAGTCTCTACGTCCATAATTACTCCAGCTCCTCCAGTGAAGCCACGTTCCTTTCCATAAGCTTCCATAGCCGAATAAAGCTTATGAGTAAGATCTGCATCTAATGATAAGGTGACGGGCCTACCATCCTCAGGCTCTTCTAAAACGCTTTCTGATATTACGATACCCAAGGCATTGGTCTCAGTAATTTTCAAGCCGTTCTTTCCTGTCAAAATGTGATTATAAATTTTCTCTGCCCCACCCACCCCCTTATACTCAGTGTCGTAGTAAAAACCGAGAGAATCCTTCGACGGGTACTTAAGATAACCTACAGTGTGTGCAAAACCCTTCAAATCGGTATAAAGCCGGACCGAGAAATCCGTTCCAGAATTTCTCACCGCATTTGTAGCAAGTTCCACTCCATTTCTATCCATAATTACTCCCCTGTTGGCAAATATGAGCCCGCGTGTCAAAGCATTATTCAGAGAGATCTTCTTAAACTGCTCACCCTTAATAACCTGTAGATTGATAAGCTGCCCAGACAAGAGGATAGCCACAACCAAGAGTATCACTTTGAAAGCCGAGAACGTCCTCCACCCTATGGGCTCTTCTATTCGACCTTCAAATCGATCTGTATCAAAACCGGGAAGATTGGTGGAATCGAGGAATATATCCTCAGGGTCGATATCCTTGTACTTACCCTTAATTTTCCTCCCCAGGAGTCTTAAGAATCTTTTAGACATTGAGGCGTAGGTGGTTTTTAATAGGGACGAGCGCAAGCACCAGGACAAGCAAGGTAAGCGCAAACGGATAAGAGAAGAATGAGCCCTTATACAAGGCGCTTCCATACAGAACATCGATTAGAAATCCGAAAGCAATTGACTCGGCAAAAAAATTAATTTTAAAAACGGAAATAAATAGAGCGGGCAAATAAATCCACCAGGGAGCAAGCATTATTAGACAGAAATTTAAAATTATTATTAGAATTCTCATTGAAGTATTAATACATCTGTTATAGAGGTGGGGTTGCCTCCCCCCTTGGCGTAAATAGTTTTGAATGCATCGGTTGAAGTCACCTCAATATCTCCCACTACTCCTATGAGCCTGCCATCTGTGTAAGAAGAAAGGATTCTGTCGCCCACCTCCGCCACTGCATCACGAGGTAGCGTGAATATGAAGTTCCCCCCACCTCTTCCCCGGAGCTCTACGGGAATATTGCCTCTTTCAAATATGGCGTCTGTTCTCTCACCAGAAGTTGTAAATAACCTGACACGGCTAGTATATGAAAAAACTTCTACCACAGTGCCTATAGTGGGACCATCTGGTAAAAGCACCCTAGATTCTACGAGAATTCCCTCCCTTTCTCCTGCATCAATCATAAGAACGTCATACGGGGTCTTGGGGGGCCTAACAAGCACCTGGGCTGGAATACCCTCGGGACTTCTCCCATAAGTGGCTAGAAGCGCTTCTCTAGAAGTTGCTATGGAGCGCAGGGAAAGGATCAAATCATGATTTCTCTCTAACTCCTCCTTTAATCTCACATTTTCGCTTATCAAAGCATCCTTAGTGCGGAGCGAAAGATAAATGTTTTTTACACCACGGTTGATGTAGATATCGCTCTTCCAGATCGGAGAAAGGGCATCCACCAACCTTCCTCCAAAGTATGAGAAAAAGAAAAGGGAAACAAAGAAGATAAGTGCCGCATACAAAAGTCTGCCCCTGAAAGATGCCAACGCTCTCCTATTTCTTTGGGGGAAGTTCGTCTTCATTTTGAATTAATACATCTGTAAAGCTATCTATATCCTCAAGAATTATTCCGGTACCACGAGCCACAGCTGTAAGTGGATCGAGTGCTACATGTACGGGTATGCCGAGTTCTTCTTCTATGAGCTCCGGTAATCCCTTGACCAAGGCACCCCCTCCAGAAAGAAACATTCCGCGGTCAATAATATCCGAAAGAATTTCTGGTGGTGTTATCTCAAGTACCTCACGGGTGGTATTTATGATGGTTTCAATAGATTGAGACAATGCTTCTCTCATGTCGGTGTCTGTAAGAACCACCTCCCGGGGAAGACCCGTCACCAAATCTCTACCCTTAACAGATGCTTCCAAGGGAGCGTCTCTAGATAGCACTGAGCCAATTTCATGCTTCACAGCCTCTGCTGTCTTCTCTCCTATAAGGATTTTAAACTGATTGCGAATATAAGAAATAATATCTTGGTTGAACCTGTCTCCGGCAACTCGGAGATTTTTTGAACGGACTACACCACCTAAAGCTATAACTGCTATGTCTGTCGTTCCCCCGCCTATGTCTATGAGCATGCTGCCTATGGGCTCCTGAATGGGGAGACGCATGCCTATAGCAGCTGCCATAGGCTCTTCTACTATGTGCACTTCTCCGGCTCCGGCATTTCTTGTGGCATCACGTACTGCCCTTATCTCTACATTGGTAATGCCCGACGGCACTCCAACAACCACCCGGGGACCAAGAGCCTTTCTGTTGCCCTCTGTGGCACGCTCTAGAAGGTAGGCAATCATTTCTTCCGTTACTTCAAAGTCTGAGATGACACCATCTACAAGAGGGCGCACGGCCACAATGTGAGGTGGGGTTCTGCCGAGCATGGCCTTGGCATCTGCCCCCACGGCAACCACTTGACCTGTCTTTTGGTTCACGGCGACTACTGATGGCTCGTTTACCACAATTCCCCGCCCTCTTACATAAACAAGGGTGTTGGCCGTGCCAAGATCAATACCAATATCATGTGATAAAAATCTTCTTATATTCTCTTGTCCAAAAAATTTTTTCTTTGCCATTCATTTATCCCTTTAACTCTCTCAAAAGATGTTCCAAGGTCTTTTCACTTACTTCTCCTGTGGCTCTGTTCTTCACTTCCAACATTCCCGAACCAGAGAGCTTGTCCCCAATAATAATTCTAGTGGGAATGCCAATGAGATCAGAGTCTGCAAACTTCTCCCCCGCTCTTACATCCCTGTCATCGTACAAAACTTCTATGCCCTCATTGCTTAAAGTTTTATACACATCCTCTGCAAGTTCCCTTACTTTAGGATCGACACTTGCGAGGACCAAGTGTGCTTTAAATGGTGCAATAGACCGGGGCCAAATAATCCCCTTCTCGTCCGAAAGAACTTCCACCACTGTGCCCATGACTCTTCCCAGTCCTATACCGTAGCTTCCCATTACGACCATTTGTTTATCTCCTTTCACGTCCTTATATGCAAGTCCAAAGGGTTCCGAAAACTTAGTGCCGAGTGAAAAGATGTTGCCGACCTCGATTGCCTTTTCCTTGACCAAATCATCCTTGTTTATTCCCAAGAGAGAAATTACCTCGTCGTTTAGAACTTCTTTATTTATAGCAATACCTTTTTTCTTATCTATATATATCTCATCTTCTCCGGCCGGGGTGACAGTCTGGAACTCATGTGAGAATTTAGAAAAAGATCCACCTGAAGCAAACGTCAGGTAGGTCTCCTCGCCAATGCCTACACGAGAGAAAATATTTCTGTAAGCTTGCTTCGACTTTTCATAAAATTCTTCGTGTTCGGCAATATCTTTTGAGAAGGAGTACATCGCCTTCCAATAAAATTCTCTGCCCCGCAAGAGACCGGACTTACTTCTAGCCTCATTTCTAAAAATGTTCTTGAAGTCGTAAGGATAAATAGGCAAATCCTTATAGGAACTTATATACTGTGTAAGTAAGTTTGAATAAGCCTCCTCATTTGTGAAAGAGAGCCCGGCCTCTCCTCCATTTTTTAATTTAGTCTTAAACCAGTTATCAACGAGAGCATCATCCCATCGCCCTGACTTCTCCCATATTTCTTTGTTTTGCAGAACGGCGGTCCTCATCTCTACCCCTCCAATATTATTCATCTCTTCTCTAATAAGGCCTTCAATCTTATTAAGAACTCTAAGTCCTAAGGGTAAATAGGTGTAGACCCCGGCCATTTCCTTGTGTATAAAACCTCCCCTTATTAAGAGCTCGGCATTCTTAGTTACTTCATCCTTCGGCGCATCCTTCCTCGTTTTAGTAAATAGTTGGCTTTGTCGCATTGCAATATCTTACAGAAAAATATTGCTTAAATATAGTGAATTGACAAACCGGCGATTATGCTGCCTTCTTCGCTTCCTTCATTTGAAATAATTGTCCATGTATATAATCCAAGACCTTAGTCTCGTTCTCTGCCCACTCTTTATCTAAATCTGGATTATCCTTAACCATCTCATCAAAAATTATTTTAAAATTTGGAGAATTCTCTCTTATCCATTCAATGCCGTGTTCCTCAAAGTCTTCACCGGGTCCACAAGAGTGCTCTAATAGAGCTCTTTGAATCTCCATTTTAAGTTCTAAATTTTCCCCTTTTTTCTCATAACCTCCGCCTATCGGTGATTCAATTGTCATAGTCTAATTATAGTATATGTCTGATATCTCTGAAAGTTATAAGAAGCATAAGGAAGATAAGGAAAGCGAAACCAGCTCCGTTAATGGCGTTGAACACCTTTGGCGGAATCCTTCTCCTAGTTAT
>JBBDYY010000043.1:0-3741 GCA_040900505.1 Parcubacteria group bacterium | reverse complement strand
AGTATGTCTGTGTTCGGCACAATGGTCTTCTTAATCAATTCTTCCTTACGAAGAACAGTAACGCTTACAGGCTCCTCTGACTCACCTATGAAGGCAGAGATTGCATCTGGAGACAGAGTGGACGCCTCTTCACCTCGATTAAGGCCCACCAACGTATCGCCGGCCTTTAGCCCTGCTTTATCCGCCGGAGAATCGGGCAGAATCTGGGTGATGGTGGTACGCACGTTCTCTACTGGCAACCCCAATCCCTCTGGGCTCGGCATGCCAAGCATAAGGCCCATAGAAATTAATATCCAAGCCAAGAGAAAATTACCAAAAACTCCTGCAGAAAGAATAAGAGCCTGAGCTCCCCTATTCTTTTCTGAAAAAGAGTTGGGGTCTTTTATGTTCTCCTCCGATGGATTCTCTCCAAAAATTCTTACGAAGCCTCCGAACGGCAGCCAATTTAGAGTGAACAAAGTCCCCCTCCAACTAAAGAGCTTTTTTGCCCGTGGAGGATAACCCAAGCCGAATTCATCAACGCGAACCTTGAAGGCCTTGGCGGCGAGGAAGTGCCCCGCCTCATGCACAAAGACAAGCAAGGAGAGGATTATGAGAAATATTAAAATCGTTATCAAGTTATTCGAAGATTTCCTTTACCTTTTGATTCTGTAGTGCATCAAGCTTGTTGTTCGCCTCCTCCACGAGTTTTTGTAAATCGTTTCTTGCTCTGACTTTGTCATCGTCCCCTTGTTCCCCAGCATCTATCTCGTTTAATACTTTTTGCCTTTCTGAACGCACACGAATTCTAGCCTCTTCAAGCTTTTCCTTTGCTACCTTTATCAAAGTAGTGCGTCTGTCGTGGGTAAGTTCTGGGAAGGACACCCTTAACCCCTCACCATCAACGGATACTGAGAGGCCCAAGTTCGACTCTCTTACCGCAGAGTCAATCGCCTTAACAACGGTCTTGTCCCAAGGAGTGACTCTTATAGTACGTGCATCCTCTACAGAAACCGTTGCAAGCTCTCGTATACCCATCTTTGACCCATATGCCTCTACAGAAACGACATCAAGAATAGCCGGAGTAGCCCGGCCCGTGCGAAGGCCTGTGTACTCGTTTTTCAACCAAGCCAGAGTAGTCTCGCATGCGCATTTAAATTGGGTAAGATTATGTGCCACAAATGCATTTTAACACGCTGGCCTTTGCTTATCTAGCTTATTTAATCAAGAACCAAAGCAATATGCTCCAGTATAAGACGAGGAGAAGCCGCCTCATCGTCTGCGAAACGCCTGACTGTAAAAACTCTCTTAATTAACTCCTCTCTAGCGTGTCGTCTCCTTAATTCTTCGAGCATTCCGTCTATAAATGGCCCGAGAGACTCCCCGGACAGAGCAAACTTAGAAGCGAACGTAATCCTTTTATCCTTAGGTAGATCTAGAAATTTTTTCGCCGAGACCTCACCCTCGCCTGGCTTAAGCGTAAGGACCTGCATCCGTGATCGAAGAGTAGGAAGAAGCCGATCCACATATGACACCACAAGGAAAAAGTGGGTGTTAGGAGCTGGTTCCTCTAATGTCTTAAGTAGCGCGTTCTGAGCTGGCAAAGTGACATCCACGGCATTAATGACGAAAATCTTTTTTTCGCCGAAGGCGGATGCTTGCGCTCTCGCCTTTATGTGCCTTGCTTCATCAATGCCTAAGACCTCATAGATAAACAAGTCCGGATTATTATCCTTAGAGATGGAGAGTGCTTGAAGAATAGTATCGGTCGCTCCCTCCCACTCTCCTACAAGAATATAAGCGTGATGGAGATGATCTTTGTCAATCTCCATAGTGTTTAGATGCTTGTCTTAGCGAGATCAAGAAGCTCAATATCGAAGATTAGAACTGAGTTTCCTGGTATCGGGCCATAATCGTTCGGGCCGTATCCGTAATCAGGCGCAATTGTAAGGCGCCTTTTCTCTCCGACCTTCATTCCTGCCATTCCCTCCTCCCAGCCACGGATAACACTGCCTGATCCGAGGACAAAGCTGAAGGGTTGATTACGGTCAAGTGAGCTGTCAAAAACTCTGCCATCAGAAAGTCTGCCCACATAATGAACGGTTATGGTGTCTCCACTCACCGCACCCTCTCCTGTACCAGGAGATAACTCCTCAGTTTGAAAACCAGTTTGTGGTAGATTCATGTTGTTTGTTTGTTCTGTCTGATTGGTGCCATTTATAAATGTAAGAAAGCTATTGCCGAATAGGAGGACCCCCACCGTGACTATTGCTGCTGCCACTGCGATGCCTTCTCGGGTTGTAAGTTTTTTCATAATTCTTTTAATTAGTATGACTATAGTATAACTACAATGCCCCACTCTGGAAACCTCTTCTTATGATAATATTATTTCATGAATGAGGAAAAGAAGGAGGAAATAGAGGAAAAAGCCAAGGCAGTAAGAGAGACGGCGGATAGTACGGTTACTCTTACCAAGGAGGACATGCAGAGAACCGCTTTACACCGTATTTCTGAAATTACTAACGAGTTTACAGAGGGGTTCCAATTTCTCGATGATTACTCGAAGTCGGTAACCTTCTTTGGCGCCACCTTAACCACCGAGGACAGTCCTTATTATCCGAGTGCGCGCACTCTTGCCAACAGAATTGTTAAGGAGCTTGGTTACTCTGTTATAACGGGCGGCGGCCCCGGCATAATGGAAGCGGCCAACCGTGGAGCGTTTGAAGCTGGGGGTAATTCTCTCGGCCTGACTATAGAACTTCCTCAACCACAGAGAATTAATCGTTATATGACTAAGGAAGTGGATTTTTATTACTTCTTCGTAAGGAAAGTCTGTTTAGCCTTCTCAGCTGAAGCATTCATCTTTTACCCAGGTGGATTCGGAACAATGGATGAATTTTTTGAAATATTAACACTTGTCCAAACTCATAAGATAAAGGGAGTGCCGATGATTTGTGTGGGTTCTGACTATTGGAACTCGCTTGTCGAATTTATGAAGAAGGAAATGCTAAATCGCGGGACAATTATTGAAGAAGATTTGAGTCTATTTACCATAACGGACGACCTAGATGAAGTGATCAACATTATAAAAAAGTCTCCTGTTCGCCACGATGAACCTACCCACGCAGGCATTGGCGCAGCTCTACATCCCAAGGAGAGTGCCGGGGGACACCTTTCTAATTAGCGAAAGTAACAGGAACTTTAACTGATTTCTCTAGGTGCGGTAATCCAGAAGGATTGTCATTCATAAAGACTACATAGCCCTGTGTAGATGTACCTGTAGAAGTGGCTGTCCAACTAAGAGTGCCTCTGAAGGGCACGAAGTTTGTAGTCATCCACTCCCCTTCTGCCATTACATATGACTGAGCAAGTGTCTTACCATCAAGGTCAGTGAGGAATACTGGAGCATTCGCCTCAAAGTACCATCCACCCCGTGCGCTACCTGTAAGTGTTAAGGGAGAGCTTATAACCTGACCCTTAAGTGGGGAGGTGATGATGATGTCTCCTGTTCTCGTTTCAAGAGCGCTTGTATCTGTTGTGTTCTCGCTAGGCTTAGTAGAGCCATTATCCGTAGTGGTGGCGATATTGGTATCATTAACATCCGCTGATCTATCGCGGAAATAGAACCATCCCCCCACAATTATTAAGAGGGCTAAAAGTATAATCCATAATTGCTTCATATAAGGATTATAACGCATCCAAGAGACGTTTCTGTCTCATTTGCTAAGCTACTTTACTCGTAGTGAAGAGTGGTTCTTAATT
>JBBDYY010000042.1:0-1692 GCA_040900505.1 Parcubacteria group bacterium | reverse complement strand
GAATGTGGTAACGAGAAGCGAGGCGAAAAATTTTGTTTTCATTATGGTTGTCCTAAGAGGAATCCGTACCCCGGCTTAAGCAATGCATTAGTAATAGTATAGATGAGAAGCCACGCTATGAGAATGACTACATAACCCTTAACTACGGCACCTAGCATCTTCTTGGCATCCTCCTTGGCCTTGATATTGCCCCCCGAGGTAACCAGTTTAAATCCAGCAAATATGATAACCGCCGTGGCAATAATTGTGGAAAGAATAATTAAATTTGTAATGAGATTGTTGGCTAACAAAATTAGATGACCGAAGCCACAATTCGTATCACAAACAATTAATGGTTGCCAGACTGCCATATTATTTGGTTGATTCAATTATGACACGCAAGTCGTTGTCTGCCTTAAATAATGCTTCGCTTGTACGGGAGCGACCAGAGGTCACAGAGTCTATGAGCGCGGAGAATAGGGTCTTGGTCTTATCTCTATCTGGATCCGTCCACGCACGACTCTGAATAGCTGCGTCATAGAATAGAGCTAGAGACTCGTCCTGTGGCCTGTTCTCCAGAAGGTCGCGCCGTGCTGGAGGAAGAAGTGTGACTAGAGAGAAAAGAGCCGAGCTCTCACGGCCCACAAGTATCAAGGCGCCACCGAGGGCGCTCTCGACATTTCTTGTCCCTTTAGAAATTGCTACGGAGTAAAGCTTGCCGTAGGTAAGCGCCTTCCCTGAGACCCTAGACTGCGGGACCAAGGCAAGACCAAAGTTCAAATTGGGATTCTTGGCCTTTATCTCCGAGAGCTCGCTTGCAAATCCAAGATACATGGCAGATCCGCCTGAGATAAAGTTGGTCTGCGCTGGAAGCATAGAACGGTTCCAGCTGTAATAAGGCTTGGCAGGGTTAGAGAATTGAGTGTAGAAGTCGACAGCCGCACTCCCCGGAGTGACAGGAAGGCCCATAGAGTCAGCGACAAAGGATTTTAACCCCTGAGCTTGAGGAAGAATGATAGGAGTCCCCGCCTGGAGCATGAGTAGCGAGAGGATCTCTTTGTAGTGAGGAATGTTTCTTGTCTCTCCCAGGGCCATGGTGGAGACAAGAATGTTCCCTGCTCCATCTTTCTCCGTTAGCTTTTGTGAGGCGGCATAAATCTCATCCCAGTAAGCTATGGGCCTTACAAGAGCAGCCTTGGAGAAAAGGTCTCTGTTCCAATACAAGACCAAGGGGTCCACATACAGCGGAAGGGCGTTAATACCTGCGTCACTTAACATAAGGTCTCCTGCTTCAATAAAAGTATTTTTGTAAGTCTGAACGCTTATATTCTGGTACGGAATGGTGAAAATCTTATTCCTATTTTTCCATATTGAATCATGAGGAAGAATGATAAGGTCGGGTGCTTGGTTCACCGCAAGAGCTTCTGTAAACTGGCTTTCCATCATGTCCTCTCTAACCTCGGTGTATTTAAAGGCATAACCCTGCTTTTCCCCCACCTTTCCTTCAGTCATAAGGCGAGCGAAATCGTGATTGGGTATAGAGCCCCAAACGGCCAAAGTAGTGCCGGCACTACTTCCACCCCTCGACAAGGAAAAGATGAGAACCGCGACTACTATGAAGGCTCCGAAGACGATAAGAAGGATAAGCTGAAACCGCGACATATTTGTTTAATTATACCCTTCTTCTCCTCTAGAGCTAGCCTGCTACCCACA
>JBBDYY010000041.1:0-1722 GCA_040900505.1 Parcubacteria group bacterium | reverse complement strand
CGACTGGCGAGCCCGCGTAGTGGGCAGGCCAATAACTTCATTTCCTAACTGGCGGAGGGTAAGGGATTCGAACCCTTGATACCTTGCGGCATACACGCTTTCTCCCGTACAAGGCGGAGGAGACAGGATTCGAACCTGCGATACCTTACGGTATACCCGCTTTCCAAGCGAGCGCATTCGACCGCTCTGCCACTCCTCCGCCATAAACGGGATTGCGACTTGCGGCCAATCACTTCTCTCTTGGGCAAGTCGGTAACAATCCTAGCGCACTAGCCTGCCCCGTAGGAAGCTCTGCTTTCCTTCGGGGACCACTATGCGACGCTTCCCTCTATTAATTTCTTGAACAGAATACCAGATTTGTACGATTTTATCTCTTTTTCTCGTCTGTATGCATCGGCCCGGTTACTATAACTTTCCGAATAAACTACCTTAAGCGGTCTCCGATTTTTCAAAGAAGGGGTCCTTCCACTAAAAATAAGTGCATAACATACGATATATCGTATGTTATTGTTCCTCCAACAGAGCTTTCACTCTCTCTTCCATAGGTGGGTGGGTCTGGAATAAGTTAGTAAGTTTAGAAGTTTTTATGTTGGCGAAGGGGTTAGCGATGAAGAGATGAGCCGTTGCATCATGACGAGTTCGCAGGGGCTCTGCAGCTCCATTTATTTTTCTTAAAGCATTAGCGAGTCCCTCCGGATACCTTGTAAGTAAGGCGCCTGAGGCATCGGCCAAGAACTCCCTCCTTCTTGATATCGCAAGGCGAATGAGAGTTGCAAAAATCGGTGCAAGTATGGCGAGCACAATACCGACTATTATAAGTACGCCCCCTTTTCCATCTCTGCCCCCAGTAATTCTGCTTCGAAGAAAGAAGTCTGCTAAAAGGCTTATAAACCCCGCAAGCACAACAGCCACAGTAGAAATGAGTATGTCCTTGTTCCCAATGTGCGAGAGCTCGTGCGCTATCACTCCTTCAAGCTCGCTTTTATCCAGTATGGAAAGTAGCCCTGTAGTTACGCAGACCACCCCATGCTTCGCATTCCTTCCTGTGGCAAAGGCGTTCGGCGCTCTGTCATCTACCACATAGAGTCTCGGCATCGGGAGCCCCGCCGTGATAGAAAGGTTCTCGGTCATGTTCCAAAGGTCAAAGTATTCTTCTCTTGTAACAAGCTTAGCTTTGTGCAGTTTAAGAACAATCTTGTCTGAGTACCAATACGAGAAAATATTCATCCCCACAGCAAATATAACGGCAAAGAGTAGAATACCAGGACTCTCATATATATAGGAAAACACCCAGCCCAAGGCAATAACTAGACCGAAGAAGCCTGTCATGAGTGCCCAAGTCCTGCGGACGTTTGCATCCGCATGCTTGTAGATATTTGCTGCCATTATTTCTTTAGAATTTAACTGCTACAGGGTTTCGAGCTGCCTCTTCGTCTCCGAGGTCAAAGAATTCCATTTTGGAAAAATTGAAAATGTTTCCAATTATGTTTCCTGGGAATGATTCTAGGCCGGTGTTGAGGTCGCGAACATTAGTATTGTAGAAGCGTCTTGCTGCTTGAATTTTATTCTCCGTATCTGAGAGTTCACGCTGAAGCTCAAGAAAGTTCTGATTAGCCTTAAGATCCGGATAATTCTCCGCAACTGCAAAGACAGAACGCAATGCTCCGGTCAAAATGTTTTCTGCTGCTCCGCTCTTTTTTGGATCTCCGGTTTGCTCAGCAG
>JBBDYY010000040.1:0-1857 GCA_040900505.1 Parcubacteria group bacterium | reverse complement strand
CTTTGTTAGAAGTAAGGTCAAAGGAGGTGAATGGGAAGAGTGAAGAAAGAGGAGAGGAGTTGAGCTTGGAGTGGACGTTGAGGAGATCATTGCCCAAGGGGAGCGTGCTCTTGTACCCTTGCTCTTGCTGGAAAAGAGCCGGCTTCACATATACAAGCTTGGCTTCAAGTATAGACTTCACTTCGGACTCCACCTTGTCTAGCTCAGTGTCTGAGTCTGCATAAATGCTGATATAGAGCCCCACATCGAAGAGTTTTTCTTGTGCCTGCTGGAGCTGGTCACGCAAATTTTCAAGATCTTGATAAGCCACATCTAGCATGGGGTCTCGGACCAAGCCCTTTTGCTCTCTAGTGTGAATCTGGCTTTCTACCTCGGCTACCTTCTTTTGAAATTGTCTTAAGACTTTAGAAGTTTCAATAGGGTGAACGAAGATAGAAACATCGAAGACCTTATCCATATTAATAATAGGAGAAAACCACCCTTCGCCGAGGAAGCGCGGGTACGAGATAACGAAGAAGCTTCTTACAATCTTTTCCCCCAAGTTAAGTTCCTTGGGCGTTACCTTAAGGGCACTGGGGGCGATAATATCCTTAAGCTCGAGGACTCCAGCTTCAAATATTTCTTGTGGGAGTATGGAAGCAATGTCTCCTTCCTTCTTTTTTCCAAATAAGTTATCTATAAGACTCATGATTGTGTCATTACGGGCTTCTCTGTCTCTCCCGGATTAAATGCTTTATAAAATAGTTCTATTACTTCCTCAGTACCAAGGTGTGCCACGCGTATGCCCGTTCTCACCAGCCCTTGTTCCACCACAGAGAGACGCTCCTCAAGCTGGGTTCTACTTTCTTCAAAGACAGAATCTTTTGTCGCAGTCTTTTCCTTTTTGTTACCAAGGAAGGAGGAGAGGCCAGAAGACTTTGCCGGGTTAAGAGTAGCCGGAGTATAAGGCACTACTATATAGAACACCTTAGTCATTATGTTAGTGTTCTCGGTAAAGTTTTTTATAAAGCCAATGTATTCCCTAGTCTGGATCTTAAGCAGACTATTTAACTGCTTCTTCTCCTGCTCCTCAAGAAGGGCTATGTATGGGCGCATATCAAGCCTTCTTGACTGGACAAGAATCTGAATGGAAAAGTCCAATGAGTTAAGAAAGTCCTGGAATTGAAGGAGAATGGCATTTTTCTCATCCTCAGACTTCAAGGAGAAGTTTATAGAGGAAGCCATGACAATTGCCCTTAGCCCGCCGTCTTTAAGGATAACAACGCCGTCTCTAACCTCTTTTATGGGAACAAATTCTTGAGTGGAGCTCTTGGTCATTAAATTATTATAACCCACAACAGACAACGGACCACCTACAATACTGAGGAATCTAAGGTTTTCTTTAAACCTCCCAATTGATTACAAATGTTCCCAACCTCCTCTTTTAGCAGAGAGAATCTTTCGTCAGTAATAAATCCCGCTGATTTTAACAAATCTAAATTTGCCACGGTCTCATACAATGAACCTAAGGCGATTTCAATAAATCTATTGAACTCTCGGTCTGATTGCTTGCCACTACCCTCTGCTATGTTTAAAACAATAGAGGAGCCAGACCTGAGTAATTGGCTACCCAGGTCAAATCTATGTTCTTTAGGCATGGTTTTAGCTATATCCAGAAGTTGAGAAAATAAATCCCTAGAATCTTGATATACTGGCCAATCCAGAAATCGGAATTGCTTCATTTGTATGTAGTTGGTGGTTGGTTGTCCGTAGGTTCAGTTACGGGATTCTGATTCTCCTTTATATCGAGGCTCCAGGTAAGGTCCTTGAGTTTGCTCTCGGAAAGCTTGGGCACATAGATTTGTGGTCTGGGAGTTG
>JBBDYY010000039.1:10488-13335 GCA_040900505.1 Parcubacteria group bacterium | reverse complement strand
TCCCATGCATTACTTTCCAAAGCTAATCATATTCATATAGAACCGCGTGCAGGAGCTCTTCACATACGTTACCGCATTAAGGGTACGCTCCACGAAGCTATGATTCTGCCCAAGCACATACATCCGCATCTTGTCTTACGCACCAAGCACTTAGCAGGACTCGATCTTAAGGACCTAAGCCCGCAGGAAGGCAGAATAAGTTATGAAAGTGGGAAGGATAAGGTTAACCTGCGTGTTTCCACCATGCCAGGAACTCACGGCGAGAAGATGGTTTTAAGGAGGGTACCAGCGCATGCATCAGGATTTACCCTAGAGAGCCTGGGCTTAATTGGTAAGAACTTGGACTGTGTGCATGAGATACTTGAGGAGAGAGAGGGGCTACTCCTCATAAGCGCACCCAAGGCTTCAGGTAAGACCACCTTCATGTATACGGCCATTGATCTTATTCACAAGGAGCGCCACAACATTCAAACTGTGGAAGAGAAGGTGGAATACCTGCTTCCTGGCACTACTCAGTCGGAAGTTAATGTAGAGAAGGGACTAACATACCAAAGACTGGTGCGTGCAGCACTGAGGCAGGATCCCGACGTGCTTATGGTAAGTGCGGTCGAGGATGAGGGGACCGCATCACTACTCTCCTCTGCCGCTCTTCGCGGAGAGCTTGTGATGGCGGGCATTGAGGCGGACACTCCTGTAGAAGCAATTATAAAATTCGGAGAGATAGCTGGGGTGGGGCTCTCAGCTTCTGCCTTAGTAGGTGCGGTAGGCATTCGGTTGGTAAATAGAATAGGCAAAACCGCAGAAAAATATAATTTAAACAGAGAGGAGACAAACTCTCTCGGCAAGCTGATTTCTCTCCCCAAGATGCTCTCAATCCTTAAGGATGAGGGAATTGTAGAGCAAGATGCAACCTGGGAAGATGTGCCATTCTTTAGGGAAATAAGAATCACAGGCAATGAAGATCCGGGGAAAATAGGCCTCTTTGAGGTTATTCGAGCCAATTCTCGCATTCGCGAGCTTGTAATGAAGAACGGCTCGAGAACGTCAATTGAAGGAGAGAGGGAGTTGGGAGGCGGACTCTCCTTCCTAGAAGACGGTGTAATGAAGGCCGCTTTAGGCCACATTACCTTAGAAGAGGTTCTCGTTACTCTCTCCTGATATACTCTATATAACAACTATGGCCAAGCCCATTCTAGTAGCAAATTGGAAGAATTACCCAGGATCTCTTAAGGAGGCTGGGTCTCTTTTAGACGCTCTACAGAAGAAGTGCACAAATTTTAAAAAGATAAATCTATTCATCGCCCCTCCTTATGTTTACTTCGAATCTGTGAGCAAGAGGTCCAAGAAATTCGCAGGCCTCGCTTCTCAGGACATCTTCTTCACCGCTGAGGGGGTGCATACAGGCTCCATTTCCCCAGATATTTTAAAAAGCTTTGGGGTGAAGATGGTCATGATAGGACACAGTGAGAGGCGTGCCCTAGGTGAGACCAATGAAGTTGTAGCGGCCAAGCTTAAGACTGCCTTGCGCTCAGGTGTCACCCCACTTCTCTGTGTCGGAGAAACAGTTCGCGATGAAGAGGGTAATCACTTGGAAGTATTGAGAGACCAATTGAAGTTCTCCTTAGAAGGGATGAGAAGAAGAGAGGATGCTGGCAAACTTGTAATTGCATATGAGCCAGTCTGGGCCATAGGCAAGAAGGCGGCTATGAGTGCAGCTGACTTGGCACAGATGGTTATTTTCATAAAGAAGGTTTTGAATGACATATTCGGGAGGGAAGCTGCTGAGTCCATACCAGTGCTTTATGGCGGCTCGGTCAACGCGGCCAATGCAGCCTCGCTCATGAAGGAGTCTGGAGTTCGCGGACTTTTGGTCGGGCGCGCATCACTTAATGCCAAGGAATTTTGTGAATTGGCCAAGGCTATTTCTTAATGAAGTCATTACTCCTAGCAGACAATATTCGAGGCAAGCGCGTCATCGTGCGAGTGGATTGGAATGTGCCTATCAAGGATGGACAAGTGGTGGACGACAGCCGTATACACGCATCACTCTCAACTTTGAACTTACTTCAGAAGGAAGGGGCAAAGACTGTGGTCATCTCTCACCTTGAGAGTGGCGAAACAGATTCTCTTCTCCCCGTTTTCAATTCTGTGAAGGAGATTTGTAACATTTCCTTTTGCGATGCTAAGGACCTTGCCAGCAAGAGAAAGTGCATAGACAGCCTTAAGGAAGGAGAAATCCTTTTGCTCGAAAATTTGCGTTTGGATCCTCGAGAGAAAGAGAATAAAGAAGATTTTGCCGAGGAGCTTGCGACCTTTGGAGAAATTTTTGTTAACGAAGCATTTTCTGCTTCTCATAGGAAGCATGCTTCTATAGTAGGGATACCCAAGTTCTTGCCTTCATACGCGGGCATACAGTTTGAGGAAGAGGTGGCACATCTTAAGTCGGCGCTTAAGCCCAAGCACCCTTTCCTCCTTATACTCGGCGGGGCGAAGTTTGAAACCAAGCTCCCACTGTTGGAAAAATTTATAAACATTGCAGATGATATTTTCGTCGGGGGTGCACTAGCACACAATTTCTTCCAGGAACAAGGTAGGGACATAAAGAAGTCACTGGTTTCTAAAGGAGATTTTAATATTTTTGAATTGTTAAGGAGCGGGAAGATCATGCTACCCACAGACCTTGTCTGGGATAAGGAAAGAATTATAGATGCCGGTTATGAGAGCATAGAAGCTTTAGGAAAGAAGATTAAAGAGGCAAAGTTAATTCTCTGGAATGGCCCCGTAGGGCTCTATGAAGAAGGATTTAAGGATGGGACAGAAGCACTTGCGAAGTTAATTAGTGAAAGT
>JBBDYY010000039.1:7822-10388 GCA_040900505.1 Parcubacteria group bacterium | reverse complement strand
TTTTCTGCCCATAATTCCCACTTTCGATTAAGAAATATTCTCCAAGTGCTTTTGTAAAAGTCGGCATCATCCTTATGCTTTTCGATACAGTCGGGGTAGCTAATGTTTCCCACACCACTTATCTCTAGTCTGGGGATGAATGAGTAACGGCCATCAAGCAGGCCCGAACATATATTTTCCTTAAAGCTCACAATAGTGTAAGGCTTGCTCGTGCTTATGGAGCCTGTGGTTATGATAGCCTTCTCGCCTGATTTGAGTACGACGTCTTGGCCCACATTAAAACCGATGGGTGATATGTACCCTGTGGCCATCGGTATATAAACTACTTCGGAAGGGTAGGTGACGGATTGGCCATTCACAACGTATGCTCTATTTGCCTTACCATTCACCAATCGCCATCCAGAAATGTTAATAGGATCGCCACCCTTGTTTCTTATAATTATATATTCTTCCTCGGCGTCTTGTGATTGCTTGGCATTCCCTACATCGAGTGTTACGTTGCGGGAGTAAGCTGAAGTTGTTGGAGGCTTGCTCGGGTTAGATCCCACTGACTGAGAAGTGTCTCTTGGTCCACCCAGCACACTCCTGTCTGGCCACTTACTACCTGACTTAGGTAATATAAAGAAAACGAGAATAGAGAGAAGCGCAAGGAGAATGAGAATCGGCTCAAGTATCTCGCCACGCTCTTTACTTCTTTTCATATATTCATAGTAATACAGACCTGACTTCCTTGCATGCTAAAATGGCGCAATGCACTTCCCCGATCTCTTCGAAAAGTTGCTTTCCGCTCGCAATATTGGCTCAGATGAGAAGGAAACATTCCTCAACCCAGACTATGCAGGGCTTCATAATCCTCTGCTTATGCCCGACATGGAGCGGGCCCGAGACAGGATCATAGAGGCCATGGAGAAGAAGGAGCACATTGTCGTCTACTCGGACTATGATGCGGATGGTATACCGGGGGCGGTAGTACTCTCAGACTTTTTCAAACGCGCTAAGTACGAGAATGTTTCCTTTTATATACCTCACAGGCACGATGAGGGGTTTGGTCTCAATATTGATGCCCTGGAGGAATGCTTAACCCGTGGCACAAAGCTTCTTATAACCATAGACTGCGGCACTGCAGATATTAAGGAGGTAAAGCATATAAGTGAGAAGGGGGTAGATGTCATAATCACGGATCACCATGAACAAAAGGAAATTCTCCCCCCTGCTTTTGCCGTAGTGAATCCTAAAAGGAAGGACAGCAAGTATCCATACAAAGATTTATGCGGTTCGGGCGTGGCCTTCAAGCTCGTGCAGGCTATTTTAGAAAAAGAAAGATTCGGAATTAAAGAAGGCATGGAGAAATGGTCCTTGGATATGGTGGCCATCGCAACACTTAGCGACATGGTTCCCTTACGGGGAGAGAACAGGATCTTGGCGCGATACGGTTTGGAAGTCTTGCGTAAATCGCCGAGGCCCGGTCTCCTAGCTTTGTTTAAAAACCTGAGAATGAATCAGAAGTACCTTACTGAGGATGACATTGCTTTCATGATTACACCGCGTATCAATGCCGCATCTCGCATGGGGACACCTGAGGATGCATTCAAACTCCTTGCAACTACTGATCCCGTAGAAGCAGAAGCCCTAGCGGCACATTTGGAGGAAATAAACAACAAGAGAAAAGTCTTAGTAGCCAGCGTGGTCAAGGATGCCAAGCGCCATTTGAAGGAAAGGGAAATAAAAAAGGTAATAGTCATAGGCAACCCAGAGTGGAGGCCTGCACTTCTTGGGTTAGTCGCCAATTCTCTTGTAGAGGACTATGACAGGCCCGTCTTCGTCTGGGGGAGAGATGGGGACGGAGTACTTAAGGGCTCATGCAGATCAAACGGCAAGGTCAATCTCCATTCACTCATGTCTCGTGCGGGTGAATCTTTCATAGAATACGGTGGACACAGCCAGGCGGGAGGATTCTCCGCCACTTTAGAAAATATTTCACTTCTAGAAGACGCACTCTCGGAAGCTTATCCTGAAACCGATGATCATGATGTGCGATTGGCTGGAGATCCATTAGAAATAAACATAGAAGATGTTTGTGAGGACTTGTGGAAGACAGTTTCCCTCTTCTCGCCCTTCGGCATGGATAATGAAAAACCAATTTTCAAAATTAATGCGGAAGTGAAGGGAGTAAAGCAGTTTGGCAAAGCCAAAGAGCACTTGGAAGTTGTATTTAATTGCCCCAAGCGCGATGTTAAGGCTGTGGGATTCTTTACCTCCTCGGACAAATACACTGTTCCAGTAGAAACGGGGAGTAAGGTGAGTCTCCTAGCCCACATGGAGAAGTCATATTTCATGAACCGTCCCGAACTCCGCCTTAGAATTGTTGATATTACTGCCTAATTTACGCCCCCTTCCCTCCCATTATAAGAAAGCTATAGCATCCTTATAATGGGGAAGTTATTTTACTATTGACAATTTTAATATATATGATAAGATATAAATAATTCCTACTCCGTATGGATAGGTGGCTCACGAGAGTAACGGGGTCTATTCCTACCTCGACCAAAGGAACGCTCATTACAGG
>JBBDYY010000039.1:5825-7722 GCA_040900505.1 Parcubacteria group bacterium | reverse complement strand
TAGTCGGACATGTACACACTAGGAGCTAGGTACATATTTGTTTCTATATCTGGATTCACTTTTGGTGTTCTCGTTTCATCTTTTATAAATATTGCTCCACTTGTGGGAGTTTTCATTATTTTCTTGGCACTTTCTATTTTACTCGCAGAAAAGATTTGGAACAAATCACTCTCAATAACCATTATCTTCATAACACTTCTACTTATTGTCTTTGCTCTTGGGAGTTTGCGCTACGCTGTGAAGGATTTCCACGTTGGAGAAGAATATTTGCAAAATAATGTAGAAAAGAAAATATCAATGGTTGGAACTGTGGTTGGAGAACCAGAGAGGCGAGAGGCGGACACAAGATTTGTGATAAAGACTAGCTTAGACAAGATCCTGGTGAGTACCGACATGTATGAAGAGGTGGAATACGGGGATAAGGTGGAAGTGACAGGGAAGCTTCGAAAGCCGGGAGTCTTTGGGGAGGAAGGCAGAGAGTTTGATTACGGGAAGTATCTTGCCAAGGATGATATCTATTACACCATGAGCTTTGCGGAAGTAAGCCTTATTTCAAAAAATGAAGGGAATCCACTTAAGGCCTCACTTCTAAAAATTAAAGGAAGGTTCGTAGGACAAATGAGAGAAATATTGCCAGAGCCAGAGTCTAGTCTCTTGGCAGGGCTTATCATAGCTGGCAAAGATGCCTTGCCCAAGAATATTACAGAGGAGTTCACTAGAGCTGGCATAGTGCACATTGTGGTCCTCTCGGGTTTCAACATCACTATTATTGCTGAATTTATAAGAAGATTATTTACCTTCTTGACCCCAAAGAAGGCAGCAGTTGCCACCATATTTTCCATTATCCTCTTCGTCCTTATGACAGGGGCAGGGGCGACCATAGTGCGGGCCGCTCTCATGGCCATAATTGCCGTAGGGGGCAAGGTCTTCGGCAGGAATTACTCTGCTTCCCGGGCGCTTCTTCTCGCTGGTTTTGTGATGCTACTTATTAATCCAAAGATTCTTGTGTTTGACCCCTCCTTCCAGCTCTCTTTCCTCGCTACACTCGCTCTTATATATGTAGTGCCCGTTCTAGATAAGTATTTAGAAAGAATTCCAGACAAAGTGGGCTTACGTACCGCTATCTCCACCACCACATCTACTCAAATTCTAGTTCTACCTTTCCTTGTGTATTCAATGGGGAATGTTTCTTTAATTTCCCTTCTTACAAACGTATTGGTGTTGCCGATTATTCCTTTAACGATGCTAATTGGATTTGGAGCAACCGTCCTTTCCTTCCTGAGTTCCTTACTTGCCTTGCCTCTGACTTACTTCACTCACATTTTGCTCAGTTGGATACTAGGTGTCGCTCATTATCTGGGGAATCTTTCTTTCGCTCAGGTAGAAATAAGCCATTTCCCATTTTGGCTTACGCTGACTGTCTATTTGGTAATAATTTTTATCCTTGTGCGCTCGCAAAGTTCTCTTCCACGTTCTGCCAATTGAGATTTTCAAAGAAAGCTTCTACGTACTTTGGCTTCTCTCCGCCGAAGTCGAGGAGAAAGGCGTGCTCCCACATATCTAGTGCCAGTACAGGAGTAAGACCCACGAGGTGGCCCAGATGTTGCTCGTCATTCCAGTTGTTTAATAGTCTATTCGTCTTCTTGTCGTAGTAAAGCATGGCCCAGCCAATTCCTCGAGTGAGTGCTATGGCTTTGAATCTGGTAAGCCATGCATCAAATGATCCCCATTCTTCTTCTATAGCTTTTGACAAAGGACTGTTTGGGGTGATCGGAGACGAGCCTCCTTCAAAGTGTGAGAAATAAATTTCGTGATTCCTCATGCCACAGAATTCGAAGGAGAATCTACGCTGAAGCTCATTAATTACTGTGGGAGCAAAAGAATCTTCTGCAGTGTA
>JBBDYY010000039.1:4031-5725 GCA_040900505.1 Parcubacteria group bacterium | reverse complement strand
GAAGGGAGGAGTATGCCTTTACCGAGTACCACCGTTTACGGGTGGGTAAGCTTCGACGGTCAACTCGATAGCCCTGAAACACTTGATGATATCCGTTATTATGCGGACAGCGTTGGAGCACCTGTTATCGTCAGGCTGAATGACGAAATATTTCTGGTGCACCCAGGCGATAACTTGGGAATGATTAAGCGGCGCAGTGTGGGCGAAAGAAGGCGTGCGAATGACCGAAGATCCGGTAAAGATCGGCGCCAAGGAAATCGTCGTCAGGAGGAAAGACGTTCAGATGATCGGAGAAATGATGGGCAGCCGTAAGGTTGCCCATTTTCTTTTATAATAAGTATGTGGTTAATCTGAAGAAATATTGGAAAGAGGGGATTGTTTTAAGTTTGCTTGTTTTAAACCTGCTTGTCTGGTCAGCAGTCTCTGTAGGAGAACCTTCGAAATTTTTAAGCGTTTATTTCCTAGATGTGGGACAAGGCGATGCCATATTTATAGAGACTCCGAGTCACGGGAGAGTTCTTATAGATGGGAGCGCTACAAGGAATATATTAAATAAGTTAGGAGAGGTTATACCCTTCGGAGACAGAAGAATAGATGTCGTTATAGAAACACACCCGGACAAAGATCACATTGGAGGATTGCCGGAAGTGGTTTCAAGATATAATGTCGGACTTTTCTTAGAGCCCGGCGTAGAGTCGCTTAGCTCTATTGATGATGAGTTGAAAAAGAGAATAAAGGAGAAAAACATTCCCAATGTACTGGCGCGCCGGGGACATGTTTTAAATTTTAATGATGGAGTGAAGCTCTTAATCCTTTTCCCCAATCAAGATGTATCAAACTGGGAGACAAATGATGCAAGCATAGTGGCGGTGCTTATGTACGGTGAGCACTCCTTCCTTCTCACAGGAGATGCCACCAAGAAAACGGAATACCTACTCATAGGATTAAACAAAGAAGGTCTCAATACAGATGTCTTAAAGGCTGGGCATCATGGTTCATATACTTCCACCTCACTTCCATTTGCTGAAGCTGTCACTCCAGAATACGCAATAATCTCATCCGGCAAAGATAATAGCTACGGTCACCCGCATAGAGAAACATTAGAGACACTAAATAAAGTAGGGGCAAAAATTTTAAACACTGCAGACTTAGGCACTATCCATTTCCAAACAGACGGAATAAATTTAATTTGGAAATAAAAAACCGCACTTAGTGAAATAAGCGCGGCCTGAAGAGAATTCTCCATATCCAGCCCATGGCGAAGGAGAAGGTAAATACTCCCATCACTCCGTAGATCACCGCATAGACCAGGCCTATGGTCTCAGCGCGTAACCAATCGATGCGAGTGAAGCCATAAATCGCGTAGGCTATCACCCAGAACGTGATGGTAAAGATGGTCAGATCCCTCGCTCTCACCAAGGCTTCTTCCTGAGTCATGTGACCTCCAGGTCTAAATTGAATTTACACGAAAAGAAGCCTTTGTCAAATATTAAATAATTCCAGCCTTCTTGAGGACAGAGTGAGCACCTCTCTTATTTATAGTCTTGATGGCGCGAGTGGAGAGGGTGAGGGTGATAGTTTTCTTAAGCTCGGGTACATAAATGCGCTTCTTTTGTAGATTGGGGTACTTGCGAACCATGCCCGTAGGGTTGAATTGGGTAGCACGAGTCCGGTTGGAGTAGCCTCCACCCATC
>JBBDYY010000039.1:1782-3931 GCA_040900505.1 Parcubacteria group bacterium | reverse complement strand
ACCCTTAACCCCATAAAGCACTTGGACCCCTTCGGTTCAGTATTGGTGCCAGCGCTTTCATATTTTCTCGGAGGATTTATATTCGGCTGGGCAAAGCCAGTACCTTACAATCCTCATAATTTAAAACCTGGCAGATGGCCGGAAGCCTTCGTCGCTCTAGCCGGCCCCTTATCAAACATTACTCTGGCTCTCATCTTCGGCATGATTCTTCGTTTCCAAGTTGCTTCTGCTATGAATCCTGCGTTAATTGATATTACTGCTCTGATTGTCTTTATAAACATTCTTTTGGCGGTCTTCAATCTCTTGCCAATACCTCCACTAGATGGTTCCAAACTCCTTTTCGCCCTCTTTCCTGAGAAGCTCTATAGAATGCGGGGGGTCTTTGAGCAATTTGGCCTCATACTCGTCATCCTTTTCATCTTCTTCGCATGGCAGGTTATTTACCCCATTGTTCGCTCACTTTTCATCCTTATCACTGGGTTACCCTTATAGCTTGCGCTACTTAGCACTTTCTAGTAGAGTATGACTCTCCTAGACGGAGCATTTTTCTTAAATGTCGACCATAAACCAACTAGTAAAGCGCAAGAGGAAGAAACTAACCCGCAAGTCCAAGGCGGTGGCTTTGACTAGAAGCTTTAATACCATTAAGAACCGTCCCGTCATCTTCAACTCTCCCTTCAAAAGAGGTGTGGCAACCAAGGTTACGACCAAGACTCCCAAGAAGCCTAACTCAGCTATCAGAAAGATCGCCCGTGTTCGCCTCACCAACGGCATGGAAGTTACTGCATACATCCCTGGTATCGGCCACAATCTCCAGGAACACTCAGTAGTACTTCTCCGAGGTGGTCGTGTGAAGGACGTAGGCCTTCGCTACACAGTAGTACGAGGAGTGCTTGATGCGGGTGGAGTAGAGACACGTCGCCAATCCAGAAGCCAGTACGGATCTAAGAAGCCTAAATCTAAGTAAAAAGTAGATAGTAATTAGTAAATAGTAAAATGCGCAGAAAACTCAAAGCAAAGCCAGCCCTCTCTCCTGATCTTCAGTACGATTCTGAAAAGGTAACTAAGTTTATTAACTATGTAATGGGAAGTGGCAAGAAAGCCACAGCAACCAAGGTTGTTTACGCTGCGCTTGAGGAGATAAAGACCACCACCAAGAACCCGAACCCTCTAGAGGTTCTAGAAGCCGCTCTTAAGAATACTGGTCCTACTATGGAAGTGCGCTCAAGGAGAGTGGGAGGTGCCAACTACCAGATCCCTCGAGAAGTGCGACCCGAGAGACGTATCTTTCTCTCTATGAAGTGGATTATAGATGCTGCGCGCAACAAGAAGGGCAAGGCCATGGCAGAGAAGCTAGCAGAGGAAATCATACTTGCTTCCAACAATGAAGGAGATGCAGTAAAGAAGAGAGAGAATACACACAAGATGGCAGAAGCCAACAAGGCCTTCGCCCACTTCGCTTGGTAAATCCGCTTTGGCGGATTTACACTGAGGCCTCGATCCGAAGTGTAGAAATATAAATAATAATAACCATGGAACGAGATTATCCACTAGAAAGAGTAAGAAACTTTGGAATCATTGCGCATATTGACGCAGGAAAGACGACTACCTCAGAGCGCGTTCTATTCTACACAGGCTCACAGCACAAGATTGGAGAAGTTCATGAAGGAGATACGACCACAGACTGGATGGAACAGGAGAGGGAAAGAGGTATCACCATTACTGCTGCGGCTATTACTTGCTTCTGGGCACCTACATATCTCTCCGAGGCAGAAAGAAACAACAAAGAGAAGAAGTTCCGCTTCAACGTCATTGACACACCTGGTCACATCGACTTTACCGTAGAGGTGAAGCGATCCCTCAGAGTGCTTGACGGTGCGGTGGTGGTCTTCGACGGTGTGGCCGGAGTAGAGCCTCAGTCAGAAACTAACTGGCGCTATGCCGAGGATGCACAGGTGCCTCGCGTCTGCTTTATCAATAAACTTGACCGTACTGGAGCCTCTTTCGAGCGTTCATATAAATCTATTTTAGACAGACTTTCAAAGAAAGCCGTAAGAATGCAGATTCCAATTGGTGAAGAAGACAAGCACGAGGGTGTGATCGACCTTATGAAGATGAGGGCGTATTACTTTGAAGGGGAGATGGGTAA
>JBBDYY010000039.1:0-1682 GCA_040900505.1 Parcubacteria group bacterium | reverse complement strand
AAGGCCGTAATTGCCAACAAGATTTTCCCTGTATACACCGGCTCTGCTCTTAAAAACAAAGGAGTGCAGTTGGTACTTGATGCAGTAGTGGATCTTCTTCCGTCTCCATTAGACATTCCTCCAGTTAAGGGTATTAACCCAAACAATGGTGAAGAAGTTTTTAGAAGCGCATCAGACGAGGAACCCTTCTCCGCGCTTGCCTTCAAGCTTCAGGCAGATCCATTCGTCGGCCAATTAACATTCTTCCGTGTTTACTCAGGAACAATTGAAAGCGGTACATATATATACAACTCCACAACTGGCGAGAAGGAGCGCTTGGGAAGGATCGTGCGTCTCCAAGCTGACCAGAGAGAAGAGGTGAAGAAGGTCTTCGCCGGAGAAATTGCCGCAGCGGTGGGCCTTAAGAATGCGAAGACTTCCCACACCTTTTCAGACGAGAATGCTCCTATCATTCTAGATCAAATTACATTCCCTGAGCCGGTTATCTCGCTTCGCATTGAGCCGAAGACCAAAGCCGACCAGGAGAAAATGGGTCTTGCTTTGAAGCGCCTTTCAGACGAGGATCCAACTTTCAAAATTAAATCAGATACAGACACAGGTGAGACGGTGATTATGGGCATGGGTGAACTTCACCTTGAGATTATCGTAGACCGTATGAAGAGAGAATTCTCAGTGGAAGCGAATGTCGGCACGCCCCAGGTTGCATACAAGGAGACTATTACTGGCGAAGCCGAAGTGGAGAACAAATACATCAAGCAAACTGGAGGCAAGGGTCAGTACGGTCACGTTAAGATCAAGATCAAGCCTCTTCCTCAGTATGATCCAGAAGAGAAGGTTCCAAAGAACGCACACCGAGAAGAAGGGTTCGAATTTATTGATTCCATTAAGGGAGGTGTAATTCCTCAGGAGTTTATTCCTGCAGTAGAGAAGGGAGTGAAGGAGGCAATGGAAAGAGGAATACTTGCTGGATACAAGATGACGGATATTTCTTGTGAGCTTACATTCGGAAGTTCTCATGATGTGGACTCCTCAGAAATCGCCTACAAGATTGCAGCTTCTCAAGCCTTCCAGGAAGCAGCAAGGCGTGCCAAGCCTGTTATCCTTGAGCCTATTATGAAGGTGGAAGTAGTTGTACCTGAGAAATTCATGGGAGACATCACCGGTAACCTATCAGGCAAGCGCGGACAGATAGAAGCCATGGAGGATCGTAACGAGCTTAAGGTGGTTCGAGCCCAAGTGCCTCTCTCTGAGATGTTCGGTTACGTTACTAACCTTCGTTCTATGACTGAGGGACGCGGGTCTTCCACTATGGAGTTCGACCATTACGCAATTGTTCCTAAGAACGTTGAGGCAGATATCATCGCTACGAGAACAGGTACCTCCAACCGGGTTTAGCGTCGTGTTACAATCATTTTAGACATTCACACAGGAGCTTTCCATGAGTGTTAAGCGCTTTGACTTGTGCGACCACCATGTGAAGGGAGTGCTGGGTGGTCCATGCAATTGCACAAAGTGTCCTGAGTGTCATGAGCGCATCAAGCCTCACGCTCTAAACGCTCACCTCGAAAAGCACTGCAGGGGGGTCAGGATGCAGCGTGCTTTAAGGAAAATGGCTGAAGAGGGAAGCACTCTCGTCCCACCACCCGCGGCATGACCGCGGGCTTTTTTACACCCTGAAGAGC
>JBBDYY010000038.1:0-1976 GCA_040900505.1 Parcubacteria group bacterium | reverse complement strand
AGGAGAATAAAATTGAAAATTAAAAATATTATGCCTAACAGAATTGAAGAAATACTTAGGGAAAAGTATGGAGCAGGGGAGAATGAGGTTAAGATTCGCCGCTTGTCTGAACCGCAGTTGGCAGAGGACACAAAGATTAAACCTTTGGAAACAAAGCCTCCTGTAATAGAACCGAAGTACCCAGACACTAAGTGTCTGGGTAAGTCTTCTAGTCCACATGGAGAAGTCCTATTTCATGAATCGCCCATTACACAGCACAAGAAGTCACACCAATTTCGATATTACCGCTTTATCTTGAAATCCACTGTGATGGGGCTAAGCATCATTGCGCTCATTCTAGCCATTGGCTGGGTTGGGCCAAAGATCTTTGGCGGGTTCTCTATCTTCGGTGCTTCGGATGAAATGTCTACAAATGAGGTCATAGAGAAGGTGGGCAAGCTCGTAGAGCTCCCCGAGGGAGAGAATGCCACCGTGGCCACTGTCACCGACCTGGAGCCACTTAAGGGCCAAGCCTTCTTCGCCGAGGCCAAGGTGGGGGATAAGGTGCTTATATATGGAGAGTCTAAGAAAGCTATACTCTATAGACCAAGTGAGAACAAGATAATAGTAGTAGCACCTCTATCTAAATAGTTATACATATATAAACCTTAATAAAGATATACAGAAAGTAAGCTAATTATCAACAAGTATCAAACTAAATTTTAAAATATTTAAGAGTGCGAGCAGAGGGCATAAAAAGGGAGAAAAGGGATAAAGGGGAAAAAGGGGAGGTAAAAATTGGTAAATGGGTGATAAAGATGGGGTAAAGGCGGAGGCAAAGGGAGTAAAGGGAGAAAAAAAGGGGAAAGGGGGAGACAAAGGGAGATCAAGGAGCTCAGATAGAGCCACTGGCTAATGGAGACTGTTTTAACGACGGGGCAGGGTTTTCCCCATGTTTATTAATCTTGCCCGCCTGAAATGAGCTCAAGAATGTATAATGAATATAAGGTATTTTGACACGATACGGTATCGCATACACTAGGCGATACGGTATCGCATAGAGCAAATGACCAATGTTCAATGACTAATGACCAAGTAAATCGAAATCAGGATTCTTTAGATATTAATCATTCGTCATTTGATCATTCTCCGGAGAACCTGCCAGACAGCAGGCAGGAATGGATCTCAATGTCTGAGGCGGCACTGCTTTCTCCATACAGTGCTCAGTATCTATCACTTAGGGCTCGTAAGGGCAGACTATTTTCAAAAAAGATAGACAACACCTGGTACACCACCAAGGAAGCTCTGGATGCGTACATGAAGAAGCAGATGCTTCGCACTCAAGCTCTTGAGCAACATGTGAATGGGAATTCTTCTCATAATATTTCTTCCGTTCCACTAGCTACACCTCCGCATGTAGTACCCACAGTTCCGGATGAAATAAGTTTAAAGCAACTCCGATCTTACTTAAGCGACTTAAGAGATCATGAAGAGAGAATCAGTAGGAACTCTCAAGAAGACAATATAGCGATATATCGCTATAAGGAAAATGTTTCTTCTTCGGAAAATAAAGTTTCTGCAGCGATTTCTCCTGTTAATATTTCTCCTGGAAAAAATTCTTGGAAAAATATTTCTACAAGCCGAGCACTTCTCATAGGTGCGATGGCAACTGTGCTCCTCTTCTCCACGCTACAGACCCCCCTCGTCAAAGGTGTCTTTGATAAGCCACTAAGTATCGTCAAAGACAAAGTCTCTGAGATTAAAGGAGCTTTAAGCTTCTACATGAACCTAGAAAAGAACGAAATCCTTCTCGTGAACAAAGAAGGCACCATAGCTATCACAGGCCACATAGACACCTCACCTTCTCAAAATGGAGTAGTCCCCATAGTGGCTGATTCAATCGTAGATAACTCTACATCTACCCCCACTTCTTCCCTAAACTCAGGCTCCTTCACCCTCGCCTTCGTCACTTCTAACGGCAACATCACCACAGAAGA
>JBBDYY010000037.1:0-13902 GCA_040900505.1 Parcubacteria group bacterium | reverse complement strand
CCACCAGCCTTCCTTTGCCGAGAATTACTATTCTCTTCTCCTCCAAACTCACATTATGAGCTTTAAATATTTCTTCTATAGCTCCAGCCACTGGAGGCACTCTATCTGTCTTCCCTTCCTTATAGGCCAGCTTGCTCTCCTCTCCCAGTAGGTCGATATCAAGCTCTGTGGGTATAGAGTTAAGCACTGCTACTGTGTCCATATCGCCCCTTAGAGGAAGCTGGACTACGATGCCGTCGAAGCCTTCTTTGGCTACCTCGCCAATTCTTTTTATAGCTTCCTCTGTGGAGAGGCCGGGCTCATCACGAAGAACAACCTCAATACCAAGACGCTTTGCTACCCTAGTTTTAGCAGTGATGAAGCTTTCACTTGCAGGAGTGGGGTTAAAGGAGATAAAGCAAACTTTCTTCTTACTCGCCTGAGCTTCCCTCTCCAATCGTTGAATTGTATTCAGAGCTATTTCCTTGCCATTCATCCGATTAGAATAGCACGAGTCAAAGATCCTGATGACCGAAGGGAAAAAGAATCCTTAATTAAATAAAAGCGACGGCCAGGGCCGTCGCTACCAACTCAGGACCAAGGTCCCGTTCCCCTGGGGCAGTTGGGTGCCCATGGAAAATTCTTCCATCTGTTGTTTCCCGTGTGTGGGAGTAGGGCGCGTTCTCCGAGGGTACAACAGCCATTCCTCTGCCATAACAAATGCCTCGTTTCAGCCTACTGGTCTAAAGGCTTAATCGTGGCGATGGCACGCTAGAGAGAACACTCGATCTCAGCCGTCCGGCTCTCAAATTAACCTGTGAAAGTCCGGGGAGATTCAACCCCAATAGCGGCAAACCAGATTGTTCAGGTTCTGTCCTTTCTCATCAAACCTCCGGGTGTTGGGGAAGTCCAATATTTAATATATCAATGAAGAAGTATTTTGGAAGCTGACTACCTGAATAAAATAGATATTAACTCACATTGAAATAGGCTCCCTTTTAGGCTATTCTTCTCGAGTATTGCCGGCTCGTCTAATGGTAGGACATGCGCCTCTGGAGCGTAGTATTGGGGTTCGAGTCCCTGGCCGGCAGCACTTCTTCACCTACGTCCCGCTGGACGCAGGTTCATCAGTGCCTGCGGCCAGCTAATACAGAGAAGAAGTCCCTGAGGAGTTCCAACGACGAAGGGTGTATTATTTGTGGATGTCGTTTTTCGTCTACATCCTAGAATGTGCTGATAAATCTCTTTATGTGGGTTGTACAAATAATCTTGAGAGACGACTTGTAGAACACAATGATTCCAAGTGGGGCGCTCACTATACGAAAATCCGAAAACCAACAGTACTAAAGTACCAAGAACAATTCAAAACCCTAAAGGAAGCCAGAGCCAGAGAAGCTGAAATCAAAGGCTGGCGAAGAGAGAAGAAACTTAGTCTCATTGAAAACCACCCGCGACGGTAGTCGAGAGTCCTAGACCAACAACTTTAAATGTATAACTACGAATATTTAAATCAGAAGTGCCATCAGATACGCTTAAATGAGGTTTTACGGATGATACAAAAGTACTCTCCGCCTTCTCCACACATACTTAGTGTTGGATGTGGCCCCGGGATCATAGAGGATAAATTCCCTGGAAAAGTACAAGGGTTAGATAAACTGATTCCAGATTATGCACTTATTCCTGTTGCACAAGGCCTATTAGAACAAATACCCTTTGATAAAAATACATATGATGTGGTGTTTCTGGGTGAGATACTTGAACATGTCTATGATACCCATCAGGCAATATCTGAAGTTAAGAGGGTGCTAAAAACAGAAGGACTCTTGGTGCTTACTGTACCAAACGTTATGAACCTTAGAGATAGAATTCGAGCCCTCTTCGGAATATTACCTCGACATCTCTCCGGATACTTGAAGTCAGACCCTCATCTTCTTGAGCACATACGGCATTTCAATAAAACTTCCCTGCAGGACCTACTTGAGAGCCACGACTTCGAGATCCTAGAGTTTTCATCTTCGGCCATTAATATAAACTTGCTAGGATCCAGACCATTTGATCTGTATTGGATAGCAAGATTTGTACCCTCCCTGGGAAATAATCTTATATGCGCAGCACGTTTAAGAAACTAGGTACCTTAATAATAGTCGCCACCTCGTAACATAGAACCAGCCCTTCTTCCCTTCGGTCATCAGGATCTTCGGCCTGTGATATTCTATGGATATGGAAAATGTAGAAGTAAGTATCCGCATCACTTTGCCTAAAGAAATTAATTCGGTACTTATGAAGGAAAAGAAGCGGTTTGTTTCTGAATATGGAAGTTCTTACAAATCAGAACCGCATATTACTTTATATCTCGGAAGATACACGGAAGAAGGTTTCCCGAAACTTATAGCAGATCTTAAAAAAATTTCTTTTGAACCAGTTACCTTTTCATTACTTGGGTTAAAGATGAATAAAGGAGAGCATAATAATGTTTATGTTGTTGATGTATCTAATAAAACACAACTATCTGAATTACATGTGAGAGTCTCTGAAATAGCTTCAAAATATCAAAGCCATTTATTGAGAGAAAAAGAACAGCAAAGAAGGGGGGAGGGTATATTCTTAGAGCCCAGTCCGTTTGTGCCACATATTACACTGGGCGGTATCCCTCTTGATGCTACCCAGCCAAACATTAAAGAAGTCCGGATGAATATTAAGGATGCTATGGGTAAAGAAATTCATGTTGGAGATATGACCGTATTTTATTATGGTTATAAAAATAAGGGAGATAAGTCCGAGATTATAGAAAAGGTCGTAATTAAATTTTAAAATGATACATCCTAACAAAGAAATAATGGGGAAAGCAATCGAAGAAGCAAAAGTTTCTTCCTCTTTGGGTCAATACGCATTAGGAGCAGTTATTGTAGATGCAAATGGTGAAGTTATTGCGACTGAACATACCACAACGCATGCCACCAATGACGCAACAGCTCATGCGGAAGTGAATGTAATACGATCAGCTTGTAAAAAGTTAGATAGTCGCTATCTTCCTGGTTGCTGGCTATACACGACCCTTGAACCATGTCCGATGTGCGCAGCTGCTGCAATTTGGGCAAAAATGGAAGGAGTAGTGTTCGGTGCCACAAAGAACGATGCCGTAGAGTTTTCTAAAAAATTGGGGAAGGAGAAGTTTACTTGGAGGCAAATCGACATGTCTGCAAGTGAAATCGTTGTCAAAGGTGACCCTAAAATAAAACTTGTTGAAAAATTTATGAGGGAAGAATGTCTTAAACTCTTCGAATTCGCAAACAAGGAGTAGCGCCCTTCTCCCCTTCGGTCATCCGAATCTTCGACTCGTGATATTCTAAAGATATGAAATGTAAAAATATTATTCGCGTTGTGATAGGAACTGGGCTCATAATGCTTATACCTTTGACGTTACAGCTCACTATAGGCACAGGAGTAGATGGACATGGCTTTAACTGGAGGCTCGGAGACTTCATCGTTATAGGTGTAATGGTATTCGTAACTGGTCTCTTGATTGATCTGGCCTGGAGTAAGTTGGGCAAGCACAGAGCCCTCGGAACAATTACGGTAGTGGTGCTCTTCCTCTGGCTTTATGCGGAGCTCGCCGTCGGCATCTTCACCAATTTGGGTAGTTAATTAGTTGTGATATTCTAAGCTTATGAAGGGAGACAAACTTATTATCTTTGATTTTGACGGCGTAATAGTAGATAGCTGGGAGCATTCTTACAAAAGAAACACGCGAGATTGGCCTGATCTAAAGCCGCACGATCATAAAAAGTTTTTCATGGGAAATATCTATGAGGCACTCGCCATGCTCCCGGCCTCAACAATAAGCTCAGAAGAAACAGAAAAGTGGCTGAATGAAGAATACTATCCTACGAAGCAAAAACTGCCTATATTTGAAGGCATACAAAATGTAGTAAGAAAGCTTGCTGACAAAAATACTCTCATAGTAAATACTTCAGCCACCAGTTTCTCTACTAAGGAATATCTGACAAATGCAGGATTGATTGATTTCTTTGATACGATTTACGGACTTGAAATTTCTAAGGATAAAATTCAAAAATTTAACCAAATTTTGAAAGATTTCAATGTAAAACCTGAAGACTGCATTTTCATTACGGATACCGTCGGTGATGTGCTTGAGGCTGAACATTGCTCTATAAAAAGTTTAGTAGTGACCTACGGCTATCAAAGTAGAGAATATTTTGAATCGATCAAAACTGAGATTATTGGGTTTGCAGACAAACCTCTTGAGATACTTAATTTTATTGATCACTCTAGGGTATAATTCAATAATCATATTTATGGCCAAAGGAAATAATTCACAAAGGAAAGAGCAGAAGAAACCCAAGCAAGAAAAGAAGCCGTAGTTTCTATTGAGCTTCGCGATGTGACGGAAGAAAGCATAGATAGTATGATGCGTTTATTCCTGTATGAGAAAAACTCTTTTATTGGTCCTTATAATCATAATCGGAGCATCATATTTGGGCTGGAGGGCAAATCTAGCCCATAAGCCAGAGATTGCAGTTCCGGAAGATGTACTCGCTACCACCACCGCCCCATATCTCTCAACCTTTCCGGAAGAAGTCATACAAGGTGAGCCAGTCCTCGTAAGAATGGGCGGACTTTCTACTACTACAATTCAATCTATAACCTTTTTAAATAAGCCCTTGAGCGCTTTTGAGCACGAGGGCAGGACACTGGCTCTCATAGGCCTTGATTTGAAAATGACTCCGGGTGTGTACCCCATTAAGGCAGTGCTCTCCGATGGGACTAAGATGGAAACTGATTTGGTAGTAGGAACCAGGGTAATAGCCAAGGCTCCTCTTGGTATTCCAGAGGAGCTAGGTGGCGACACTCCAGAGGCAGAGAAGGAACTTATAAATACTCTTGTAGCGGAAGGAATAATTATAAATGCCATACCTACAAGCAAAGAGAAGCTTTGGGATGGTCTATTTCGTTTCCCTCTAGATGGAACACCCATCATTACAGACACATACGGATACAGCAGACTCACGGGTGACTCAACGATAAGCCACAAGGGCACAGACTTCCGCGCCGCTGTGGGTACACCAGTCTATGCCATGAACTCGGGCACTGTGCGATTTGCCAGACACTTACGGAACTACGGCAACACCATAGCCATAGACCACGGCTCCGGGATACTCACTATCTATATGCATCTTTCTGAAATAAATACTGAAGTGAACAAGCAAGTTACAAAAGGAGAGTTGATAGGCAAAAGTGGTGCGACGGGTTATGTCCTCGGCCCCCATCTTCATCTCACCATACGAATAAATGGCATCTCCATAGACCCAATGAAGTTTATGGATCTCTTCGGCAGTTAATACCCTTATTTACGTCTATAATAGTACATATGAAAAAGTTCAATTTAGCCCTAGTGGCTCTTATAGTCCTTATGGTAGGTACGGGGGCGTATTCCTTGACCACACAAGTTATGGAGGCCCCTTCACAGCCCGTGGCTTGTACAGCAGAAGCTATGATTTGTCCTGACGGTAGTGCTGTAGGAAGGACGGGTCCCGCATGTGAGTTCTCCCCTTGTCCTACGCCTGTTTCCACATTAACCACAGACACCGAATTCATAACACTTAATCCCGCGGATTATCCAGAAGGTTACTCAGGCATCATAGGGGTTGTAACAATAGGACCCACATGCCCCGTGGTTCAGAATCCTCCCGAGGATAGCTGTAACGACAAGCCCTATTCTGGACTGCTCATTATCACCAGTTCGTCAGGAAAGAAGGCATACATAACTCCAGATGAAATGGGCAGATACGCAGCCCACATGGAACCCGGCACTTACCAAATAAGCTCGGGGAGCAGCATGCCCATGCCATCTCTCGGCCCTGTTACCTTAACAGTTAAGAAGGGGGTGTTTGAAAGACTAGATCTTGTATTTGATAGCGGCATCAGATAATGCAGATTATCCATTCGGTTATTTTAGGCATTGTAGAAGGCTTTACCGAGTTTTTACCTATATCCTCTACTGCACACTTGATGCTCACTTCAAAGCTGCTTGGGCTTGAGGCTACAGATTTTTTAAAAAGTTTTGAAATAATTATACAAAGTGGAGCAATACTTGCCGTCCTCACCTTATATTGGAGGAAGTTTCTCGATATACAACTTCTTAAACATTTGGCAGTTGCCTTCATCCCCGCTGGAATAATAGGCTTCTCACTCTACCAGCTCATTAAAGATGTCTTACTTGGTGACATCGTATTTACCCTCTGGGTTCTCGGACTAGGGGGAGTAGGGCTCATCCTCTTTGAAATGTGGCAGAAGAGGAGAACTCTACGCGTCGCATCCGTTGAGACAATGGATTACAAAACCTGCTTTATGGTAGGAGTTGCTCAATCTCTTGCTGTTCTCCCTGGTGTCTCCCGCGCTGGGGCTACCATCGTCGGAGGTATGCTCATGGGAGTAAGGAGAGAAACAATTGTAGAATTCTCATTTCTTCTCGCCGTTCCCACCATGCTCGCGGCCACATCTCTCGATATTATTAAGAGCCCGGGACTTTTCGCAGAGGGGCAGGCTCTTGTACTGGGGGTGGGAGTGGTCATTTCATTTATAACTGCAATTCTTAGTATCAAGTTCCTTCTCTCCTACATCCGCAAGCACACCTTCAGTGCCTTTGGGGTATATAGAGTGGCAATTGCGGCGATAGGGCTTATAATAATGATATGAATAAGAAAAAAGGATTTATATTGCTTCTCTTAGTTATTGTCGTTACGGCTGTGGCCTTCTATTTATTTAAGGCGGGTAATATTACTACTCCCGATGACGAAACTTCCACTTCTACACAATCCACAACTACTTCTGTGTCTACCGGTGACAAAAATCCTCTCCTGACCCCCTCTCAAGAAGATATGCTCGAGAATGCTGGAATAGACCCTGCTAGCTTGCCGCAGACCCTTACGCCAGAAATGATAGCTTGTGCTCGAGAGAAACTCGGTACAGAACGCACAGATGAAATTATAAACGGCGCTACGCCTACCATGGCCGACTATTACAAAGCCCGAAGCTGCTTTTAATCTAAGCATTATTTCCTGATGGTAATCCCCTTGTAATATTGGCCTTATTGACCCGTCTCTACCTATGGGGATTAATTAATTTATACAAGACCATGCTTACGACAATTGCAGTAATACTTCTCGTCCTATGGCTCTTGGGCTTGGTGACCTCTTTTACCCTGGGCGGCTTAATACACCTCCTACTGGTCATAGCTGTCATTATGGTCCTTGTAAGACTCATCAAGGGAGAAAATCCAATTCGCTAATACACGCCTGGCGCGTACACAAAACCCCGACTTAGGTCGGGGTTTTGTGTACTACTTTTTATACTTATTATTCAGTAACAGTAAGAATGCCTATCATTCCCATCTCCCTATGATTACCCACAGAACAATAATACTCGAAGGTCCCAGTCTTATTCGCGACGAAGGTTACCGTCTCACTCTGTCCACTAGAAAGATTTTTAGTGGCCACCTTAAACTCATCTATGCGCAAATCATGAATTCCTGCCGAGTTAATGAAAGTCAATTGCACCGTATCTCCTTTCTTGACCGCAATAGAGCTTGGGTTGAAGCGAAAATTGGTACCTGTAACGACAAATGATTTGACCTCTGCCTCATCTACATCGTTTGGAGTTGTGGTTTCTGTTTCCTCCGAAGTGTTGCTGTTGTTTTCTGTGGTTATGCCTGGCAAGACAGGAGCATTGGACTCTCCTCTAAACATTAGGAATCCGGCCACAATAAGGATGAGTATTACTATTACTGCTATTATTTTGTTATTCATAATTAGGCTAAACTTTAAGATACTTTCGAATAGCAAGTGCGCTTGAAACCGCTCCGAGAATTATCCCCGCTCCTATTATAATAAGAAAGATTTGTAAGAAGTTATGGAGATAATAGGAGAATATATTAAGCCCTATGAAGAAGTTCTGGGTCGCTTTGCCTAACCAGTACGTAATAGGAAGGAACAAGAGAAGGGTTAGAAGTCCGGCCACCAAGCCATATATAACTCCCACCACCACAAAGGGTCCTTGGATGTATGAAGTAGATGCCCCCACTAGTCGCATCACGCTTATTTCATCACGAGCAATGTAGATAGTGAGACGCACAGTGTTGAAGGCAATGATAATAGAAATTACTGCGAAGAAGAGCGCCACAGCAAGCCCGAGCCTATTAGCAGAATCTATGATGCTCGTGAGTTTGTCGATAGCTGTCTTGTTTTGGAAATAATTAATTCTGTCTACTATACTCGTTACACTAGGGCTGAGTGCACTCCCCCCCTCAAGGAACTCGGCAATGGACTGATACTGCGAAGGATCCTTAGCCTTAACCGCCAGTGTGGCTCCCAGTGGATTCTCTCCAAGCTCATCTAGAGCGGCTAGGATGGATTGATCATTTTGATGTCTATTTTTAAAGGCCTCAAGCGCTTCTTCCCTAGAGGTGTAAACAACCTGGGAGACTTCTGGCAAGGATTCTAGGGAATTTTTAATATTGAGAATATCTTCTTCTGGAGCGGTGGTGATGAAGGTTACGTTCACGTCGACTTTGTTCCTAAGCTCATTTAATGAGGTGTTAAGTATTGCCCCAGAGAAGAGGAGTGAGCCTACCACAGTAAGGGTAACAACCATGATAAGTACCGACGCCAGAGAAACTGTTCCATTCCTCCAGAAGTTGAAGAAGCCCGTGCGTATTATTCTTTTTACATTTATCCAGAACATTGTTTTGTATTATATGAAATATTTTCCCTGTTTGTCGTCGCGGATAATCCTGCCATTCTCCATTGCTATCACCCTCTTGCCCAAGCCATCTATTATGCCCTTGTTGTGTGTGGTAAGTATAACAGTAGTGCCGAAGTCATTGATCTTCTTAAGTATCTGGATAACATCATCGGCGTTTACTGGATCCAGGTTCCCCGTAGGCTCGTCGGCAATGATGATGTCTGGCTGATTGACCAGAGCTCTGGCTATGGCCACTCTCTGCTTTTCTCCTCCAGAAAGTTCGTGGGGGAAGCTCCAAAGCTTGTCTCCAAGGTCCACTAACTCTAAGACGTGTGGAACATCTGATTGTATCTCCTCTTCGCTCTTCCCTGATGCTTCCATGGTGAAGGCGATATTTTCATAAACGGTCTTATTGGCCAGGAGTCTAAAGTCTTGAAAGACCATGCCCACCTTCCGACGAAATGCGTTCATTTCACTCTTCCCCAGCTGATGAATGTCTGTGGATTCATAAAAAACCCTACCCTCTGTAGGGTGTTCCTCTGCAAGGAAAAGCTTCAGAAGGGTGGTTTTCCCGGCGCCTGACTGTCCCACAATGGAGACAAATTCCTTGGGTTCTATGGAGAAGGTGGCGTCTTCTACCGCGACAGAATTTTCCGGATAAATCTTCGTAACTCGATCAAAAAAGATCATTACCCTTTATTTTATCATAATCGGCTGTGTCGGGCCAAGAGAAAAGGTCGAATAAATTTAGATTTAAAGCCCTTTTTCCGCTTCTAGAAATTCTTCTATGTGCCCATTGAGTACCTTCTCCACGTCCCGCACTTCCACATCGGTCCTGTGGTCCTTAACCATCTTGTATGGATGAAATACGTACGAACGGATCTGGTTCCCCCACTCTATGCTCGTAGTCTTTGAGATATACATCCCCTTCTCCTTAGCGACCCGCTCTTCCTCGAGAAGTTTGAAGAGCTTGGCCTCAAGCATTACAAGCGCCTTTTCCTTGTTCTGGGCTTGGGAGCGTTCACTTTCGACGTGGACAGCCAAGTTTGTGGGTATGTGCACTAATCTCACCGCTGTTTCTCGCTTATTTACATTCTGCCCGCCCGGGCCAGATGACTTGGAGTATTCGGTCTTAATATCCTCGGGAGGAATATTTATTTCCCCCTGCTTTTCAAACTTAGGTATCACCTCAACCATGGAAAATGACGTGTGACGAAGAGACTTAGAACTGAAGGGTGAGATCCTCACCAAGCGGTGCACTCCGGATTCATTCTTCAGGACCCCATAGGGTCCTGACCCTGAGCTTGTCGAAGGGTGGTTTATCTCCAGAGTAATGTTCCTGTATCCTCCATGGTCATTCTCATTCTTGTGAATTACACTCATCTTCCATCCCTTTTTCTCAAAATATTTCAAATACATCTCTAGAAGTATCCTGGAGAAGTCCTCCGCATCATCTCCTCCAGCACCAGAAAAGATTGTCATAAGGGCAGAAGCCTTGTCATATTTACCCACCCCCTCAAGTTCATCCTTCAGGTTTTGAAGCTCCCGTATGGCGCCTTGAGCTGCGTCCTTATCCGCCCAAAAGTCAGGAGAGGCCATGCGGTCCTCAATAGCCTTAATCTTGTGATTTATATTATCTCTAGAATCCATGAGCCGGAGGCGAGAGTCGAACTCGCGACTTACCCCTTACGAAGGGGTTACTCTACCAACTGAGTTACTCCGGCTTAGAACCACTTTATCAAAAGTCACTGTTTTCTACTAAGCATTAAGCGCTCCTGGTAAGATCAAGTTTTAAGAGCCATGCGCCAACAACCGCAAGAAGCAAGGAGAGCAAGCCTGCGCCGATAACAATATATAATCCCGCAGAAACAATTATGTCACCGAAGGCCACAAGCAGTCCTGCGAACACTGAGTGCACACTAATATAAGCAAATATAAATAGTGGGTAGGAAACTTTTGTAAGACCAGCAGCATAGGCGAATATGTCCGGCAAACCAATGAAGAAGAGTCGAGTTTTGAAAAAGACTTTTATCTCCACACCACGCTCTATGAAGTTATAAATGGCGGGCATTTGATTCTTATTTACAAAAAACCGAAGTATAGGGAGGCCGAAGTGACGGCTAAGGTAGAAAGCGATAGTAGCGCCAAGTGCATCACCTATCATGGTCCACAAAAGCCCCTCCCAGAATCCAAAGAGTGCTCCGGCTAAGGGATATATAGGAGTGCCACCAATGGGCACAACCACAATACTAGAAGCTTTCAAAAGCACGACGATAATAGGCCCCCACAGGCCGGCCGTACTCACCTTAGTACGGAGCTCCTCTATATCTATCCAGGAGGTTAAAAAATATGCCGCCCCAATAATGACAAGAAGTACTCCTGCGCTACGAAGAATATCCTTCCAAGACAAATCATGTGTACTCTCTCCTTCTGGTTTTAATGGATCCATGGAGCCAAGACCCGGGATCGAACCGGGGACCTCTTCCTTACCATGGAAGTGCTCTACCGACTGAGCTATCTTGGCAACTTCAGTGAAATTGACCCTTAATCCTATAGAATTTTACCCTCTTTTGCAAAAACAAACCCGCCCATTGCGGGCGGGTTTGTTTTAAAAAAGTGATTCTTATTATTCTGCTCCCCCTCCGGTGTTAAAGTTTACATCCACAGTGGATGGAACATTGGTGTCTGCCCCATTACCTCTCCAGAATCCGAAATAGAAAGCGAGCCCGATTATAAGAATTATTACTACTGCAATTAGAACCGTAGTTGCACTACCATTGCCGTTATCGTTTGATGCCATGATTAAATATTTAGCTGGTACACATTATTAGACGCTCTACAGTAGATTTTCTAACAGCCCATTAATCGGCTTCCTCTATGCACATCCTGAGTGTCGCCGTCTCTGTCCATCCGCATTGCCCATTTACCTGTCTCTCACACTTGGCTGTCTTGTAGCAAGCGTATTCCTCTCTATATTCACAAGTAGACATCATACCCTCCTCATCAGAGCAAATCTGGCTTGAGCACCCTCCTATGTAACAAGGGCCCGCGCTTACTGGTGGATTAACAACTTGGCCTGAAGTAGAAGTGGAAGTAGTGTCGGTAGGTGTGGTCGGCGCGGTGTTAGTCCCTCCAGTAGTTATTTGTTCTCCCTCTGTTCCTGGCTTTACTAAAACCTCCTGGAAGAAAGCTATGCCCGCTCCGACAATGAAAACGAGAATTATTATGGCTCCGATTGTCTTATTCATAGATGATAATTACTTTTAATAAGCTTGTTATAAAAGACGTTGTCCTTACAAGATAGTTACAGTTATGCACTGAACAAGAGTATCGTATCTTACGCAGATGTCTGCCGTTCCCCTATGAATAGCTGTGAGGACCGCAGTATTAGGGTCAATGGAAATTACCGAAGGGTTGGATGAATACCAAAAAGTTGTGATCAATATTAAACTTAATAGCCCAAAATATCTATTCATGCACATGATCATATCATATCCACTCCTTACCCGCCTCAATTGATAAAAGCCTTAATTTCTGGTAATTTATTGACACTGCGGCCATAGCTCAATTTGGTTAGAGCACTCCCCTGTCACGGGAGAGGCTGCCGGTTCAAGTCCGGTTGGCCGCGCCCCGAAGTAGAACAAGTTCACTTCGGGGCTGTCCAGAAGTGATTTATAATCTACTTCTGGGCGCCCTGAATAATGTTTTACGTTTATTTACTTAAGAGTCAGGTTAAAGAAAACCAACTATATGTTGGTTATTCAACAGATCTTAAGAAAAGGCTTGAAAGACATAACAACAGGCTTGTCGCTTCAACCAAACCATACGCTCCTTGGTATTTGATATTTTATGAAGCTTATAAAGATAAAGCTGATGCAAAAAGACGTGAGAACTATTTTAAGACCAGCCCAGGCAGAAAAGCTTTAAAGATTATGCTTAGAAATAGCTTGAACTGATGGAGAAGTGAAAGATCCGGCTCCGCCCCGTAGTCAAAGTTTGCTTTGTACTACTGGGGTTGGCCGCGCCAACGAATATTTCGTCATTAAATCCCTACGATTAGGTATTTTTTGGTTCTAATGAGGTATACTTTTTGTATGGGAAGTTATAACAAACTAGTAAGAGATAAAATTCCTGAGATTTTAGACAAGAAACAAGTTGCTTATGAAAAAAGAATAGCGTCTCCCGAGGAGTTCAAGCAGGAACTGATAAAAAAATTAGGAGAAGAAGTAGCAGAATTTGCAGAAGCTGGAACTGTTGAAGAATTAGCTGATGTTATTGAGGTTGTGGAAGCTCTAAAGAAATTACCCGATTATGCTAATGTTGAAAATATTAGAATTCAAAAACGAGAAGAAAGAGGTGCTTTCGATGAAAGAATTATCTTAAAGGGAGAGAGAAAATAGGAATGTAGATAAAGGTGTCGTCACTCTTCTCAAATCTAGTTCTCACTTCGTCCACTAGCCCGCGCTAAGGTATACTTAGGCTATGTTTGAGGGAGCGCCAAATCCAGAAAACGCTGAAATATCTAAGGATAATGTTATTGAGTCGTTAAGGAATAATCTGGAAGATCTGTCTCCACTTAACAGATTCCTAGATAAGCGAGAGGCTGAAGTTAAGAATAGCAAGGATGCTCTCGCTCTTAATATTGAGGTGGCTGAAATCTATAGAGATTCTGGGTTATTAGAATCGGCGAAAGATGCTTTCACTCAAGCTGCCGAGCAAGCATGGCAGGAGCATGATGACGCTTTGCACGAGCAACTTATTGCTGAGGCTGATAAAATACAGTCCTAACATCTCATTCTGATATAGCTGATATAATAAGAATCTAGAACGCTCTAAGGAGGATTGTGAAGAAGACTTTCCCGCTGGGGGTTGTAGAGGAGGTTCTTTGGTGGGAGCAGAAGAGGTATCGCTGTAATAAATGCGATTCTCATCCCCGCATCCACCCGAAGGAAGGGAGCCTGTGGGCTTGCTTCCAGTGTCGTTTCGCCACCTACTTCTATCTGCATTATTTCCACCGTGATCCGCCGGGGTTAAATGAAAAGTACCACCCCGAGTTATTCACAAGAGAAATTCCCTAACGACCGCGCAAGCGGTCTTTTTATCATAAATAAAACATTCTCTAACCTTGAAATTCTGGTTCAAAAGAGTAATATGTGCTCTACA
>JBBDYY010000036.1:0-2014 GCA_040900505.1 Parcubacteria group bacterium | reverse complement strand
AGATGCTCCACTTCGTGAGTGTCTTCTTCACTTTTCAAATTCACTTTTACCCCGCTCGCTTTCTCCACGAGTGAAGTGGCTCGAGCGTAAGCGTATTGGAGATAAACACCAGAGTCTCCTTCCGTAGAAACTGATTTTTCTATATCAAAGATAATGTCGTTGCCTATAGATTGACGAAGGATCATGTATTTTATAGCTCCCACTGCTATCTCCTCCTGCGCGGTATCGCCTTTATCCGCAATACTCTTCTTCACCTCCCCCAGAAGCTCATTGGCCGTAATGACATCTCCCGTGCGGGAGGACATCTTGCCGGTGGGAAGCCTCATCATGCCGTGAGGCAAGTGCTTAGTCTTCTCACGAAGTTCTGGATACACAAACTTCATGGCAGCGAGGATTACTTTAAAATATTCCTTTATTTCATTGCCTGTCACAACTATGGATTGATCGTAAGAGTATTTATCATATTTAACCTTTGCTAAGCCTAGCTCCTTGGCCTCATACGTTGGAATCCCTTCAGAGTTTATGAAAACGCGAGTATGAAGTGCCGGATCATATGATTCTGCATGGAAGACTACTGCTCCCTCACTTTGCTCGAAGATTTGCCCCACATTCTTCTCTACTATATCTTTGCCAACTTTGCCCGTCTCAGATTCAAAGAAGAAATAATCAAACTTGGTTCCAAGGATATTATAGAAATAATCAAAATATTGTAATGACACCTTCTTCCATTCTTCGTACATGGCATTAACTTTCTTGTCCGCCTTCTCATGAATCATCTTGTTTAATGCACGGATGTCATCTCTTTCTACCTCCACAGCTTTCGTCCCCTCTACATATGCATTTCCTAAAGTTTGCGCATCCTTAAACAATTCTCCGGTTGGGTGAGAATTATTCTTCAGAAGCGCCCACATAGCCTGAGCCACATGCATGCCCGTGTCCCCTTGGTAACACGCTCGCTTAACCTCTGCTCCATTCCATTCAAGAAGACGTGATACAGCCTCACCTATGGTGTTACTCATGACGTGCCCAATATGAAATTCTTTGAAGATGTTGGGGTCTGTATATTCAATAATCTTTTTCTCTCCCTTGAGGAGTGTGCGCCTGCCGAAAGTGTCTGTGTCTCCTAGGATTTCCTCAAGACGCTTGCCGAAAAACTCTTTAGATAAATAAAAGTTGATGAAGCCCGGCCCCGCCACCTCCACTCTCTCGACGCCTTCAAGACTCCCCTCCAACTTATCCTTTATCTCGTGGGCAATATCAACAGAAGACCTATCTAGCTCCTTAGAAAGAAGCATCGCCACATTGGTGGAATAATCGCCGCGTGAGAGGTCACTGGGGTGCTCCACGATGAAGTCGGTCTCTTCCCAAGAGAGGTCGAGGAGGGTCTTATTTATCCCCGTTTCTATGATTCTTTTCACACTTTCATGATACCTCAAGCCCTGTATAATGGCGAAATGGCACTCTCTGACTGCAAAATTCTAGAGGAACTAAAGAAGGGCGATATCGTAATTGACCCCTTCAGGCAAGATAACTTGGCTACTTCTAGCTACGACGTCACCCTGGGAGAATACTACTTCCGTGAGCAACCCTCCAAACACAATCACAATATCTATAACATCTGGAGCAAAGAACATACCGACCATGTCTGGGGAAGGAAACCTTATAAGGCCGAGAAGGCGAGTGTAGTCTTCCAGAAATATAAATTTAACTGGGAGGGCATAAGCCCCAATGACAAAATAATTTTGTTAGGGCCAGGAGAAACTCTCCTTGCCCATACTCAAGAATTCATAGGCGGAAGAAATCACATTACTACTATGATGAAGTCACGTTCTTCCCTAGGAAGGAATTTTATTGAGGTGTGCAAGTGCGCCGGTTGGGGGGATGTGGGTTATGTCAATCGTTGGACTATGGAGATAACCAATAATTCCTCCCACTACTCCATACCTCTAGTAGTCGGTAGGCGCATTGCCCAGATAATCTTCTTTGAAACTGGGCCAATACTCAAATCTGATTA
>JBBDYY010000035.1:0-2029 GCA_040900505.1 Parcubacteria group bacterium | reverse complement strand
CGAATGTTCCGGCATCGGTATTGCCTGTAATTGTAGAACTCCACGGATTGCCCGCTCCCCCCGCGTCATACAGCTTCTTCCCCGTAGTACCGTCGGTCAAGTGGCTTGCGACCAGTGCATTCCACACAGCAATGGCAGTTGCGGTCTGTGCATTAGCGTCCACCAACGAGGATACTGAGCTAACAATAGCGACATTGAATGTCCCCACGGTCGGAGAAAAAGGCGTAGAGCCATCTTCTGAATACAAATTACCATTTATATTTAGGGTGTGGTCTGCTTCATAAGGTCGTATCTTCCACCCATAGAGCAGAAAGAAAGTAGAGCCAAGCGTTTTACTACCTGGCAAGGCATTCCCACCAATGGCTGCGACGGGGAATTTGTATTTGTTTAGTGTACTATTACTAAGCCAGTCCTCCTTCCCGTCAGAATAAATGTCTATTTTAACATCCAAATCAACAATACCATCTACTGGTGCTTGTGTTATTTGGATGATTTTGTTGGTTGCGTCGAACGAAACTTTGTTTGCCATGATTTCTTTTTAGGTTCTTCTTTTTTAGGTTCTTCTTTAGGAAGTTCGTCTGTTATTGCAGATGGCAAGTCTTTCGCCTTTCTTGCTATTACCTTATTCCAGGCTGATTCATGACTTCGTCTAAGTGTTACCACAACAAGATAAGCCTTCTCATCTACATCCCAAGTCACTCCGAATTTGTCCCACCCTCCGAAGTCTGCTTGTTCAGACATGTGTTCCTTAACCTCTTCAACATGTTCCATAATCCCATCTCCCACTGCTTTTACGCCCCCCTGAGCCTCCGACTTTAATCTGAAGCAGATGTATCTTATATTGCGTCTTGTTAACTTATCCATATAATTTCAATTACTATGCTGGATTAGAGTAGTTACGCTCATCTTCTGCGTTGACGGTAATTGTTTGTCCAGCTGCACGAGTAATCGTGTAGGTAGCCAGCACCCAAGTAGCACCATTTAATCCTTGTGCGACTACTGATACAGCGGCATCGGTACCAGCAGATCTGCCCCCTTGAACATTATTGTCGTAGTCAAAGTCAAAGGAAATTGAGCTTGCAGTGATTTCGCCCGTAATGTCTACCGTTGAGTTATCTTTCACGATAATTGCGGTAGAACTATCAAACACACTTCCACCAGCATTATCAAAGTACATAGTGTACTTCGTGTCTGCATCCGGCTCGTCAACCAAGTTCGTTGAGAATACGAGGTTACCAGTAGAAACGAATGGATAGTTTACTTCGGTTGTTGATACAAGTGGAAGATACGTAGTTGTAGAAACTCCACCAGTGTCTTCAACGATTGGTCGGAACTTGATGTTGTTTGTGGAATCCGTATTGAATCCCGTGATGAGGAGCCCTCCCTTGGTCTTCAGTGTATCTCCGACATATTCAGTTAGGAGTTCGGCAAGGTTACCCTTCATTACCAAACCACTTCTTTGACCTACTGTTGGAGAATCGCCAGCATTTACATCTGTGGTCTTTCTTAATTGTCTCTGTGCCCAGTTGTAGACTTGTGTGTCTGTAGCATCGTTAGCAGTAAGTATTCGGTTGAAAGCATAATAGTTCGCCCCAATTTGCTTTTCACCATCGTATGCTTCCCATACTGATGTACCTCCGAATGAGGCATATGCTCCGCCTGGAGTTGTTACCGTACCACCAGTTGTACAGAATGCCCATCGTCCTACACCATCTTTTACAACATCACCTGCTACATACGTAGTTGCGGCCGCAGTTGTAAATCCTGTTCCTGCGAGATAGTTAATCTTCATTCCGTTATACGGAGCTGAAGCCGCGTCAAGTGTCGCGTCAGCGATTGTTATCTTGAGGTCGGTAGAGTTGGCAAGCGGGAACTTGTACAGAACTGGTTCAAGTGCGGAGATGGACTGCTCGGTGAGTAGGTTGTACTCCGCGTAGAGCTTTCCTGTGCCGGTTCCTGCAGAAATACGGAGGAACTTCTTTAGATAGCCAGTGAATCCCGTGATGAGGATTGACTCATTTAAGTTACC
>JBBDYY010000034.1:0-2217 GCA_040900505.1 Parcubacteria group bacterium | reverse complement strand
AGGTCACTCCTTAAGGGGTTTGATATCTTCGTTCTGCCCTCTCGTTCTGAAGCAATGCCTTACGCACCTCTGGAAGCCGGGCTTGCTGGAGTAGCTGTAATTGCGACCAAGGTCGGTGGCATACCAGAAATAATAAAAAGTGAAGTGAATGGACTCCTAGTCTCCCCCGAGGATCCCATAATGCTCTCCTCGGTCTTGCTACTCTTGGCTAGTGATAAAGAGATGAGAAAAGAACTTGGGAAAAATTTGAAGAAAACTGTGGAAGAAGAATTCTCTATGGATATGATGGTGGAAAAGACTTTCTACCTTTATTCCTAGGTCTTAATACGGGGCCCTGAAGAAAACCTTTTCATACCGCAAAGTATACCTAGTGCGAGCCACTCTGTAACCAAGTGAGAACCGCCATAACTCATGAAGGGGAAAACAATTCCTGTAACGGGTAACACTCCCATGTTCATCCCTGCGTGAATAACAAGATGCACAGTAAAGAGTGAGGCGACTCCAAGCCCTACAAATGCTTCGAAGTTGGTGGGGGCAAGTTTCGCATTATCTATAATCCGATAAAGAAGAACCACAAATATAATAATAAGAAGCGTGCTTCCTATAAGACCCCACTCCTCTGCAAAGGCAGCAAAGATGAAGTCTGTCTCGTATTCTGGAAGGAAGAGGAGTTTGGACTGTGTGCCGTAGCCTATACCCTTGCCAAGGATCTGCCCTGAGCCCACAGCAATCGTCGACTGGTACGCGTTGTATCCTGCGCCATGTATGTCTGCCAAAGGGTGGATAAAACTTACAATACGAGCCTTCTGGTATGGGGCGAAAACGAAGCTCCAAAGGATTACTGTCACTACTGTGCCCAGAGTTAAAACCCCTAATATATGTTTCTTCGAAATTCCAGAGACCAAGACCATCCCTGCCCAAATGCCCAATATTGTAACCGCACCTCCGAAGTCCGGTTGTAGAAAGACGAGAACAAATATGACAATGGCATATGCTCCTGAGATTAAAATGTGTTTTACATTGGCTATCTCAATGTGCCGGCGGGAAAAGTACTTGGCCAAGACAAGTATGATGGCAAACTTCGCCAAGTCTGATGGTTGAAAGGAGAAAGCCCCGAAATCAAACCAAGATTGAGCCCCGTGAGAAACATTCCCCACCACAAAGAGGAGCGCCAACACCCCCACCATGAGCATATATACCGAGATCAAAACTTTAGAAACCCTGAGAAACCTCCAATCCACAGCAGTCGCTCCGAAGAAAACAATAAGGGAAATAGTGAGCCAAATAACCTGCCGAGTGAAAAGATAATGCTCCCCACTAAAGGAATTTATGGTCACGAGCCCCGCAAGAGAGAGGAGGAACGCGGGCACAAAGATCATCCAATCTACATGGAGAGTCTCCTTAAAGAAACTTCTAACACTTAACATAGCACCGTTACTTAATGAAACTCCTGTCTGGTAAAATCCTTTGGACTATCTCAATGCTTACGGGGCTTCCAAGGAAGGGCTCTGGCCAGGTGAAGACTACTGCCTCCTTTCCTCCCCGAGGCAAGTCATTTATAAAAGTTTTCGAAGCGCCGATGATCGTACCTGTCTCGTCGAATATAAGTGCGACTAGGTCAATGTTTGAAATATTTTCTGGTGTGAGATTCTCTGCCGAAGCATCTAGACGAGGAGTCGTAGAAGCCAAGATCAAGCCGTCGTATGTAACCTCAACTCGAGAAGCTCTTGTGGAAACTCTTTTCCACTCTAGATCCTTGTCCCATTCAAAAATTGCTCTCTCTGGCACTGTCTCTACGATGTTAAATGTCCCCTCAAAAATAGCAATGGATGAATTGGCCGGAATGTAAGTGCTACCCGAGATTACCTTAACGGGCACAGTGCTCGTGGCGTCAAAGATTTTGAAAGTGTAACCCGCTCGATACACTTCCCCACTTACATTCGGGTTCTCTGCATATGCCACGGCTACGTAGGTACTCGTCGCCACCCTAAGTACCCGAGGGTCACCTTTAAGGACTATGGGCAGTGACTCCGCTCGGCAAAGGCTCTCGCAGGATCCTCCGCAATCTACTCCGCTCTCATCGCCATTCATTACTCCGTCGGCGCACGTTGGTGCCTTGTATACAAAGAAGAACATGGGCACTCCCACCAATATAATGAGTGTGGTAAGCACGATAAATAAAACTATTCTTCTTCTCCTGAGAGACCATTGATTCAT
>JBBDYY010000033.1:0-2261 GCA_040900505.1 Parcubacteria group bacterium | reverse complement strand
TCTGCCCTCTTCATGGCGTCATTCATAATTTTGTAAACTTCTGAATCTATCTCTGCACTTATCTTCTCTGAGTATTCCCTGCCGTCCATACCTGCGCCGAATAATGGCTTGCCCCCCATACCTTCTAAAGCTACAGGGCCCATCTTCTCGCTCATGCCATACTTAGTGATCATGTCACGAGCTAAGGCAGTGGAAACCTGGAGGTCATTGGACGGACCAGTAGTAAGATCGTTGTAAAGCATTTTCTCCACCACGTATCCACCAAGAGCCACGGCTATGTCGTCTAAGAATTCTTTCTTAGATTGAAGCTTATTTTCTTCCAAAGGAAGTTTAAATACGTAACCGGCCACCCGTCCACGTGAAATTATAGAAATTTTGTGCACTGGGTCTGCATAAGGCAACACGCTTGATACGAGTGCATGCCCCGCTTCGTGGTATGCAGTGAGTTCCTTCTCTTTCCTAGAAAGGAGGTGACTTCTCCTCTCTGGACCAAGCATCACCTTCTCTATAGAGCGGATGAGGTCAAATTGAGAGACCTTTGTGCGATTCTCACGAGCAGCAAGAATGGCGGCTTCGTTCATAAGAGAGTAAAGATCTGCTCCAGAGAACCCCGGAGTGCGCTCCGCAATAAGTGGCAGATTCACATCCTCAGCAAAAGGCTTCTTCCTTGCGTGAATGGTGAGAATTGCTTCCCTATCGGACCTGTCTGGAAGATCGAGAGTCACCCGACGGTCGAATCGGCCAGGGCGAAGAAGGGCTGGGTCCAAGACGTCTGGCCTGTTGGTAGCAGCCATGACTATAACCTTTTCATTGGGCTCGAAGCCGTCCATCTCCACCAAGATCTGGTTAAGAGTCTGCTCTCTCTCATCATTGCCTCCCCCTACTCCCGTACCTCGGACACGTCCTACAGCATCTATCTCATCTACGAAGATAATGGCTGGGGCACTCTTCTTCGCCATATTGAAGAGGTCTCGCACACGTGATGCTCCCACTCCGACAAACATCTCTACGAACTCAGATCCAGAGATGGAGAAGAATGCTACTCCCGCTTCACCTGCTACTGCCCGTGCAAGAAGAGTCTTCCCGGTACCTGGCGCACCCATGAGTAGGATACCCTTCGGTATACGAGCGCCGATATCCAAAAACTTTTTAGGATTCTTTAAGAAGTCCACAATTTCTAAGAGTTCTTCCTTGGCCTCTTTAGCCCCGGCAACGTCCTTGAATGTTACTCTCTGGGTCTTGTCATCTGGAGAGATCATTCTTGCCTTAGATTGACCGAAGGAGAAGGCCTGCATACCTGCCCCCTTCACCTGCCTAGAGATAAACCAAATAAAGAAAATTATAAATATGAGAGGGATAAGAATGGGGGCCAAAGATGCGAACCAGTAAAAGAATCCTTGATTATTTTCCACATCGATCTTTACCTGGGCAAAGGCTTCCGGTGTTACTCCGTAATTTGTGAGAGTGTCAGTAAGAGCAGTGCCCTCTTCCTTCTTGGACTCCTTGGTGGTGCCGTCAAGATAAATTGCAGTAAGTTCATCTCCTCTTACAGAAATGGATTCCACTTCTCCGCGAGTTACGGCCTGCGAAAGTTCTGAGATTGAGACCGCCACATCTTCCTTGGTAGTGTTGGTAAGATACGCATAAGAACTCATAAGGAGGAGGAAAATGGCAAAGGTGAGTAACGCCTGGCCGAACATGCCCTTCTTCGGGTTCTTTGGGTTCACCTTCCTTATGACTACCTTGAGGGCCTTCTTTCCGGGAAGCTTCTTTGGATCTTTGTTTGGCATGATGGACATTCTACCCCGTTAGAGAACGCCCTCGCAATAGCGAGTGCTTCAGTCACCTCGGGGCGACTTTTCTCTAACGGGGTTATGACTATTAAGACGTACGAAGCACATCTTTGGTATGATTGCTTATATGTCACTAGCCACCAACAGGAAAGCGACCTTCGATTATGAAGTACTTGAGAAGATAAGTGCTGGCTTAGAGCTACTCGGAAGTGAGGTGAAAAGTCTGCGTGCGGGAAAGATTTCTCTCGTGGGTTCGCACGTCATAGTAAGGGGGAATGAGGCCTTCCTCATGGGCGCGGAGGTACCACCCTACCAGCCAAAGAATGTTCTCCCTGACTATGATCCCAAGAGGCCGAAGAAGCTCCTTTTGACCCAAAATGAGCTTAAAAGGCTCTCCGGAGCAGAAGCGACCAAAGGATTGACAATAGTGCCTCTTTCGGTGTATAATAAGGGTAGATTCCTCAAGTT
>JBBDYY010000032.1:0-2283 GCA_040900505.1 Parcubacteria group bacterium | reverse complement strand
GCGATAAAGATAGATGAATAGGTGCCGGCAATCACTCCGATGATAAGGAGAAGTGCCAGTGACTGGGTGGCTGTCGAGCCCCATATATAAAGTGCTGCTATGGTAATAAGCAGGGTAAGTGAGGTGTTTATAGAGCGGACAAAAGTCTGGTTGACCGACTTGCCTACAGTTGTTTCGAATTCCTCATTGATATTTTTCTCATTATTTACAGAGAGGTTCTCGCGTACGCGGTCAAACACTACGATAGTGTCGTGTACCGAATAGCCGAGAATGGCCAAGAGTCCCGTAACGAAAAGCAGATCAATTTCATATCCATTCAGATACCCAAGCCAGACAAATATTCCTGTTGGGATAATAATGTCGTGCACCAGAGCAGCAACAGTTGCCAAGCCGTATTTCCACGAGCTCACCCCACCATGGCGTGGTGAGCCAACAGAAACCTTACGAAAAGCGAAGGTGATGAAGATGACAATCATCAGTACCACTACGACAATTGCCTTGGTAGCCTTACTTTGAAGTTCAGCTCCGGCTACTGGGCCAACAGTGTTTTGTCTCTCGACAATAAGAGGTAGAGTTGGGTGCCCGAGAGCAGATAGGAGCATCTCTCTCTCGGCATCAGTTAGCTCTCTGGTTCGAATAACATAACCCCCTTCTCCAGATGGTCGGACGGAGAATCCGCCTAGGCCAAGACCAGTAATATTTTCTTCAAGTTCTATTTTATCTAGTCTCTCGTCTTCATACCGAACTTCCGTAATAGTGCCGCCTTTGAAATCAATTGAGAGGTTGAACCCATAAGCAAACATGACCCAGATAGAAGCAGCGAAGAAGACTCCAGACAGTGCGAACCATATTTTTCTATGTTTTACGATGAACATGCTAGTTTTTTACTCCACTACTGAATAAGAATTTCCTAAACTTAGATACGACCCTGTCATCCGGAGAATCAGGAGTAATGGCAAAGAGGAAGGTGCGAGAAACAGTTATCGCTGTAAACATAGAGACTGCCACCCCCACACCCAGAGTCAGGGCAAACCCCTTAACCGCCGAGGTGCCGAGCCAGAAAAGGATGATGGCGGTAATAATCGAGGCGGTATTTGAGTCACGGATAGAGAGCCACGCCCGTCTAAAACCTTCTTCAAACGCTGCTTTAACGGACTGACCCTTCTTCAATTCCTCCTTGGCCCGCTCGAAAATAAGAACATTGGCATCAACTGCCATACCCATAGAAAGAATGAATCCCGCCACTCCGGCGGCGGTCAGCGTCACCGGGATAAGTTTGAACACTGCAAGAGAGAGAATAGCGTAAGAGACAAGCGCGAGGACAGCAATCACTCCCGGTAGGCGATACCAGAGAATCATAAATATGGAGAGAGCGACAAACCCGATAACCCCAGCGAAAACCCCTGCGGCAAGCGCCTCTCCGCCAAGCGTAGCCCCAATAGTTTGCGAGCTATGGAATTCTATCGGCACGGGCAGGGCACCATAATTCAAATCTCTCACCGAATTTCTGGCATACTCAGCGGTGAAATTTCCTGTGATGACCGCCTCTCCGCCGTTAATCTCTTCTTGGATTACAGCTTCCTGTATTCGAACACCATCAAGAAATATTGCTAGGCTCTTTCCGGTATTTTCTCTGGTAACCTTAGCAAAAAGATCACTACCATCTTCATTAAAAACAAGACCTATGGAAGGAGCAACTCCGCCCTGATTGAACACCACGTTAGCTCGAGTTAGATATTGTCCGGTTATTCCGGTCTGGTTGTACAGATCACTTATTGTTGGATTGGGATTCTGCTCTAATATCTCCGATGCATTGTCTTTTTGGAGCCAGAATTCCAGAACAGGAGTTTTACCTATAAGCTCCCTTGCCGCCTCCAAATCCGTTATACCTGGAAGCTCCACGATCAACCGCTCATCCCTGTTTCCCGAGATTATGCCGGCGCTCTCTGTCTGGATAAGCGGCTCAAGGGTACCAAGAGCTCCAGACAAGTTCTCCCTAGCAATCCTTCTCTCCACCACCTCCTTGAGCGACTCCATAGCTCCTCCCACATCTTCCACTCCAGAAGTATCAGCCCTATAGATAAGTTCAGTGCCGCCAACCAAATCAAGGCCGAAACGAAACGGGAATCTTGACCCTTCGCGCTCACTTATTATCAAAAATACTCCTAGAAGAATGAGACCAACAATCAAAGCAAGAGATATCCAGCGGTGTTTTTTCATTAGAGTATCGGCATTATGGCAAAATTCCTACCTTCCGGCAATGGAAGCGAGGGTCTTTAAAGT
>JBBDYY010000031.1:10313-15876 GCA_040900505.1 Parcubacteria group bacterium | reverse complement strand
CTACAGATACAACAAGCACGACCACGGACTCAAGCATCACAGACACCACAACCGATCCTTCGTCTTCTGACTCAGGACCTACGGCTCCTTCAGAGCCTTCGGCTACAGATACAACAAGCACTACTACAACGGAACCAGTGGTAGAAGAGACTGCCCCTTCGACGGACTCAGGGCAAGCAACCACCACTCCAGCAGAGTAAAAATATGAAAAAAATTATTGAAAACCATATCACGTATAGCCGAGAGTCGCCCGGAATCTCCGAAAGTCGTGAGATTTCGGGCAAGGAGTCTCGTGATACAGATTCTACTGATACAATATTTATATGAAGAAAGATTTTGATAAATGGAATAAAAGGAAGCAGCAGCTTCACAACAGTGGAAGTAAGGTTTATGCCCATCCTCGCGAAGTATGGTGGTGTTCATTCGGAGTAAACATCGGGGCGGAAACTGATGGGGGAGATAAAAATTTTGAAAGACCAGCGCTTATTCTTCGCGTTTATAATAAGGAAACAATGTTAGCCCTACCTATTACTGGTAAGGCTAAGAATGATCAATTTCATTATAAAATCACTATTACAAGCAAAAAATCCAATACAAAGGAGATAGAAACGAAAGATGTTTGGATCAAATTGACTCAGGCTAGGGTTGTTAGCAATAAGAGGCTTCTCCGCAAGGTCGACATGATATCCGAAGAAGAATTCGAGAAAATAGGTCTAAGTTTTAGGAGGTTTATATAAAACATCGGACCCCGCCATTGCTGGCGGGGTCCTCGGAGGCCGAAGCCCTAATATGTTCATTATAGACGAATGGGTAGGGAAGTCAATACCATTTCTAATGGTCAAGCAAAAACCCGCTCGAGAGCGGGTCTTCGGGTACTTATAAGCCGAATTCTGTTGCCAATGCTTCGCATTGGCCGCGGACTTACGCAGATTAGACGCTGACAACGCTGAATTTCTTCTGCGTCCTCCGGCGTTCGTTCCGCGATGTTCTGCGGTCAGTGCGAAGCACTGGCAGATAATTATTTATCTGGGATGCTTGTCGCCAAGCACCTCTAGCGGCACCTCCCCCACCAGTAATGGTGGGGGATACGGCCTTGCATTCGGGTAAGGGTTTAGTCGTTGCATTTCTATGTTTCCATAGAATTTATCCTTGCGGATATCTTTTCCTTTCGGATTAGACGTTTCTGTTCGCACCTCTAGGATTGCTCCCGACAGGCGTTACCTGCTACCTTCCAATTTTGTTCACCACAAGGGACACAAAATTGAGAATCCTGAGCGAAGCCGAAGGATAGCCCTTCACTGCGTTCAGGACGCTCAGTTTTATATTCACCTGCGGTGAACAAAACTGGCGAATGTTCGGACTTTCCTCCCCCCACCAATATTGGTGGGGGGCAATTATCCAGTACCAGCTTCATATTATCACAAACTGAGCTATAATAAAAGGATGCAATTTAAAAATTTATCCTTAGAAAAACTTTCGTTTTTCTCACTTCTTATTACCATTATTCTTGTTCCTTTCTTCTTCATACCGCTACCCTCGGTAACGGTCGACACGGCCAAGACCATTCTTCTAGTCTTGGGGGGTGTTATCTCCTTTTCCCTATACCTTATACATGTGGTGAAGAGAGGGGAGTTTGAGTATTCCTCACATAGGTCCATCTGGGCCGTGGTACTTGTGCCCATTGTATTCTTCGCATCTGCAATACTTTCTCACAGTCCGGCTATGGGGCTCTTTGGATACAATTTGGAAATTGGGACTTGGGCCTTCATTACTCTAGGCTTCTTGCTCACATTTCTCGTCTCGGTCCACTTTAGAACTAAGGAAAGGATCTTCTACTCCTATCTCGCCTTCTTCGTTGGATTTGCCATCATTGCCCTCTTGGCCTTGGTGAAGTTCTTCTTTGGAGTTGAGGTGCCGGGCGTTAACTTCCTAACAGAGGCGAGCCCTAGCCCTCTTGGCAGTTGGACCGACGTAGGAGTCTTTGCCGGCGCCTCTGCCATCCTCATATTTATGGCTTTGGAGGAAATGGCGCTTTCCACAAGGTCGCGGGGGATACTCTGGGCGTCATTTGTTATCTCGCTTTTCATTATGGTTGTGGTCAACGTGCAAGCAGTGTGGATCGTTTCCCTCATCTTCTCCCTTGTATATTTGCTCTTCACTTTCTCCCTTCGTGCACCTGTAGAGGCTAGTGCAGAGCGCAAGCTTTCTTATGGAGCTCTCGCCTTACTTGTAATTTCTATCCTCTTCGTCTTTAACCCATTGGTTTCTTCCTCGGGGGCAAGATTGGGAGATGTATTGGCGAATCGCTTGAGCATTGCCAATGTAACTGTGCGCCCAACTCTTGAGGCAACTTACGAGGTAACTCGTCCAGTAATTAAGGAGAGTCCCTTGTTCGGCTCTGGGCCCAATACATTTGGCCAGAGCTGGCTCACTCACAAGCCCGAAGGAGTCAATCAAACCGTATTTTGGAATACGCCATTCGAATATGGAGTTGGGTTCCTTCCTACACTTATCGTTACCACGGGGCTCTTGGGGGGTATAGTCCTTCTTGCCTTCTTTGCTCTATATATACTCCTTGGAATGAGGGCGCTCTTTACACCTAATGAGGATAGGCTTGGACACTTCCTCACGAGCTCAAGCTTCCTCCTCTCTCTCTTCATGTGGGCGATGATGCTTGCATATGTGCCAAGTAAGGCAATGCTAACTCTCGCCTTCGTCTTCACCGGCCTCTTCTATGCATCGCTAGCTGCGTCAGGACTTATTGCCAAGAGGGTTATCCTCTTCCACAATAATTCTAAATTGGCATTTATTGCCATACTCCTACTGGTGGCACTTCTTGTAGGAAATGTTACCTATGCTTACGGAGCCGGGCGTCAGAGTGTAGCAAGTATTTACTTCCAGAAAGCAGTGAGAACTGCACAGGCTGGGGATCTCGGTAGCGCAAAAGCTTTGGCAATACGGGCTACAAACATGGCTTCGGAAGATATTTACTTCAGTGGTGTTTCCCAGATATCTATAGCAGAAGCCAATAGCATTCTTTCTTCCGGAACACAGCCCACAGAAGCAGAGACGGCACAATTTCAGGTGGCGCTTAGGGATGCTATTACTTCTTCACAGCTTGCTATAAAGCTTAGGCCGGAAAGTTACAGTAACTGGATCACTCTAGGTTCACTCTATGAATCTCTCGTACCACCCCCACTGGGAGTAGAAGGAGCTTATGAGAGTGCGAAGGATGCTTACATGACAGCCATGACGAAGAATCCCACTAGTCCTGAACCTCATTTCCTCCTAGGAAGACTTGAGGCATCCAAACAAAATATGGGTGAAGCCCGTAACCACATTAAAGAAGCTCTGGCTCTTAAGTCCGACTATGCAGAGGCCTACTATCTCCTAACTCAAATTGAAGCGGGAGAAAACAATGTGAAGGAAGCCATTAAGTCTGCCCAGTCTCTAGCTATGCTTGCCCCCGAGAATCCGGGAGTGCTCTTCCAGCTTGGTTTACTTGAGTACACGGATAACAATTATCCTAACGCCCTTGAGGCCTTCAGCCATGCTCTTAGAATTTCTCCAGATTATGCTAATGCCAAATACTTCTACGGTCTAACTCTCGCTAAAATGGGGGAAGATGAGAGGGCCATAAAGATATTTGAAGAGCTACAAGCAAGTAACCCAGATGTAACGGAGCTTGCCCAAATTATCTCCAACATCAAAGCAGGTCGTGATGCTGTGGCAGGTCTAGAGCCCTCACCTGAAGACAGACCTACTCCACCCATAACTAACGACACACGTACGTCTAACTAGGGATAATGGTTAAGAAGGTTATAAAATTCTTTTATCTGGAGACAGCTGCGCTCCATAAGGCGGCGTACCTCTTGGGATTCTTTGCCATACTTTCTCAAGTATTGGCATTTCTCCGAGACCGACTACTTGCCCACACATATGGTGCAGGGCAGGAGCTTGACCTCTACTACGCGGCCTTTCGGATCCCTGACTTTATCTTTGTCGCTATTGCCTCTGTGGTCTCGCTCTCAGTCCTTGTACCCTTCATCATAGAAAAGGAAAAAAACGGCCTGACTGCGCAGGCAGGCAAGGAAGAAGTAAAGAAGTTTATAGACGACATAACCTCCTTCTTCTCCATACTTATCTTCTGCGTAAGTGTATTGGCGTTCTTCCTCATACCAAGCTTCTCAAGTTTCCTCTTCAAAGGATTTTCCGGAGAGGAGCTAAGCAGTGTTATCTTCCTTTCCCGTATTATGCTCTTGTCTCCGATATTTCTCGGGTTCTCAAACCTCTTGGGCTCTCTTACGCAGGCGTATAACCGATTCATTATTTATGCCTTTGCTCCACTTCTCTATAATGCCGGTATCATCATTGGTATCTTCCTACTCTCGCCTAGATGGGGGATAAATGGGGTAGCCATGGGAGTGGTGCTTGGAGCAATCCTCCACTTACTAGTACAAGTGCCGTTTGTAACCAAGCTCGGGCTATTTCCCAAGCCTAAGCTTGATTTCAATTGGAGCTCAGTAAAGAGGGTTGCCACGCTCTCCTTACCGCGAACTCTCTCGCTCTCTACAAGCCACATTGCTACGCTCTTTCTTATCTCCATTGCCTCGCTTATGGCGGCTGGGTCCATTTCTATTTATTCCTTCGCATTAAACATTCAATCTGTGCCACTCTCTATCATTGGAGTATCTTATTCTCTGGCGGCTTTCCCCACACTCTCACGCCACTATGCGGATAAAAATATAAAGGCCTTTGTAAGCCAGATGGCTGTGACCACCAGACATATCATCTTCTGGACCCTGCCAGCCATGGCACTCTTCATAATGTTGCGTGCTCACGTCACCCGCGTGCTTCTAGGATCTGGGCTCTTCGACTGGAATGATACGAGACTAACGGCGGCGGCACTGGCTCTTTTCTCCATCTCGGCCTTGTCACAGTCGCTACTCATGTTGTTTACTAGAGCATTTTACTCAGCAGGGCGTACTCGGAAACCCTTCCTTATTAACTTAATTAGCACTTTGATACTTATCATTGGGACGTATGGATTAGTGAAATTGTTTAATGCTTGGGAGGCCTTCAGATACTTCATTGGTGCGCTTCTTAAGGTAGATGATCTTACCAATACTGCCGTGCTTATGCTGCCACTCGGGTTCTCTCTGGGCATTATTCTTAACTCGGTAGTGCATTGGATAAGCTTTGAAAAAGACTTTGGAGGAGGCTTCACCGCGGATGTGAAGAAGACATTCTTCGACTCATTCTCGGCCTCTGTCATTATGGGTGCGGCTACTTATGTGGGGCTCAATATGTTTGCTCCAATACTTAATACCACCAAGCTTTGGGGTATCTTCTTGCAGGGATTCATGGCGGGCATGTTGGGGATCATGGCGGGGGTTCTTGTATTGTTGCTACTTAAGAACAAGGAGCTTGAAGTGGTCTGGGAGAGTATCCATGCGCGCTTCTGGAAGGCCAAAGTAATTGCTACGGACCCGGAAATTATATAGAATTCGGCACATTGATCACCGAAAGAGATATTGCCTGCTCTCGGCCAAGCATCGGGGAA
>JBBDYY010000031.1:2503-10213 GCA_040900505.1 Parcubacteria group bacterium | reverse complement strand
TCTTTCGGTTTTTGAAACATTAGTTATGAATAATATTAGAAACTTTAGCATCATAGCCCATATTGACCACGGTAAGTCTACTTTGGCGGATAGAATGCTTGAACTTACGCATACAATAGAGACCAGGAAGATGAAGGCGCAGGTGCTCGACTCCATGGATCTTGAGCGTGAGCGCGGTATCACAATCAAGATGCAACCGGTTAGAATGGCATACCATTCTAACCGTCCCGAGCTCGGCGAGGGGCAAGAATATATTCTCAACTTGATAGATACGCCTGGCCACATCGACTTCTCCTATGAAGTGTCCCGGGCACTTAAGGCGGTAGAGGGCTCTATACTTCTTGTGGACGCTACTCAAGGTGTGCAGGCGCAGACCCTAACTACGCTTGGTATGGCCAAGGAAGCTGGACTCACCATAATCCCAGTAATTTCTAAGATTGACTCTCCGCTGGCGAGAATTCCTGAGGTTAAGGAAGAAATCATAAATCTTTTGAATGTAAACGAAGACGAAATTTTCTTAGTCTCGGGAAAAACAGGAGAAGGGGTAGAGGCATTGCTTGAAGGGATTATTGAAAAAATTCCAGCGCCGCTTCAGGGAGAGTTGTCGTCTGCTCACGGTCCGCGAGGGATACCACGAAGCGGAGAGACTGATCTAATGACTCCCTTTCGCTCATTAGTTTTTGATTTTAAGTATTCTAATCATAAGGGTGTGATTGTCTTTATAAGAGCCATGGCGGGGAAGGTATCGAAGGGGGATAAATTGATGTTTAAAGTTTCTGGCAAATCCTTCCAAGCTCTGGAAGTGGGAGTCTTCGTCCCCGAGGAAAAGGAGGTTAAGGAACTCAAGGCGGGAGAGACAGGATACATTGTGACGGGTATCAAGGAGCCAGGCATTGCAAGCGTGGGAGACACGGTGGCGGCAATTAATGATACGTTGGAACCATTCCCAGGGTATCAGAAGGCTCGCCCAGTGGTGTGGGCATCTATTTACCCTGAGAGTCAGGATGATTTCACGCTCTTGAAGCAAGCATTAGGGAGACTTAGGCTCTCGGATTCTGCCTTCTCGTTTGAAGAAGAGTCATCGGGAGTTCTTGGGCGTGGTTTCCGCTCAGGATTCTTGGGGATGCTTCACTTAGAGATTATTACAGAGAGGCTTCGCCGTGAGTTTAATTTGAATCTCATTATTACCTTACCCTCCATCACTTATAAAGTGACATACAAGAACGGCCTGCCTGCGCAGGCAGGTAAGGAAGAAATAATCTACACCCCATCCTTCTTCCCTGAAGAGCACACCATAGCAAAGGTGGTGGAGCCATGGGTTACTGGATCCATTATCACTCCACCCCAATACATTGGAAGTATCTTGCAACTTTTTTATGAGCATGAGGCGGAGGTGAAGGAAACACACAACTTCGGGGAGGAGAGAGCGAATGTTACCTTCAACATGCCCCTTAGAGAGCTCATGCGCGGCTTCTTCGATAAGTTGAAAAGCGTTTCTTCCGGATTCGCCTCCATCTCATATGATCTCGCGGGAGAAAGAGAGGCAGATGTAACTCGACTTGATATCTTGGTGGCAGATGAGCCCGTGCCGGCCTTCGCTAAGGTGGTCTCTAGAAAGCAGGTAGAGGAGGAGGGGGAGACTGCTGTGGAGAAGCTCCACAAGCTTCTGCCCCGTCAGATGTTTACCACTAAGATTCAGGCTAAAGCTCTGGGGCGCATTCTCTCTTCAAGAACACTTTCAGGTATGAAGAAGGACGTGACTCAGCACATGTACGGCGGAGACATAACTCGCAAGATGAAACTAAGGGAAAAGCAAAAGAAAGGGAAGAAAAAGATGAAGGAGAGGGGAACGGTGAGCATTCCTCAGGACGTCTTCCTCAAGATGATGAAGTCAGGAGAATAAGCCCTAATAAATAGGCATATAAAGGAGTATCATACTTACGATAATTATGATCGAGAGTACTGCCCAGCCTATTTGAATCTTTTTCCTGTGCTTTTTATTAAACAGCATTAACCCATGTTAGCATAAGGGGATGAAAGAGTTACAGCAGAGGCAGAAGCTTAAGCGGCGGATTTATTCTACTCCTGTATTGATTGCCTTGGCGTGTCTTGTTGTCATATTTGCTCGGGGGACTTACCAAGTTTTTCAAAAGAGAGGGGAGAGTGTTGACCATGTATCATCCTTGGAGCAGAAGGTTAGGGATCTGGAAGAGAAGGAAAGGAGACTGTCCTCAGGCATTGCTGCACTCAACACTCCAGAGGGTATAGAAAGGGAGGTCAAAGAGAAATTTAATGTATCTAAGGAGGGGGAGTACGTGGTCATACTTGTGGATCAAAACACATCTACAACCACAGATGACAGAGAGGGAACTCCTTGGTACAAGAGACTCTGGAATGCTATAATAGATAGAAATTAGGAGATTAGGTTGCTAGGTAGCTAGGAAATTTGATGCAAAAGAAGATTGAAATTTACTCAACGGCGAACTGTCACTTTTGCCATATGGCCAAGGAATACTTTGCTCTAAATAACTTAACCTTCACTGACTACAACGTAGGAGTTGATACGGAAAAACGAAGTGAGATGGTGGAAATATCGGGGCAAATGGGTGTACCGGTGATAGTAGTGGACGGAAAGGAGGTGGTGGTTGGATTCGACAAGAAGTATCTAGCTGGCCTCTTGGGCACTCCTGCTTAATACGAAATAAAAAAAGGCCCGCTTACGCAGGGCCTTGTGCATGTGTGAGTCTAAGGAAAGGATGGTTTTCAAACACGTCCTCCTTAGAGTCGCCTCGGCGGACTCTTACTTCCTGCCCGCGATAAGTGGTTATGAAATCTTGATACAGATTCCTAGAGAGCTTCACCATGCAGTCGACAAGCTCTTCGGGTGTCTCACTATCATCGCAACTAATTGTGCGCAACTTATCTCCCATGAGAGGGTTATAGAAGATTAATAAAAAATTATAGAGAAGTCAATTTTGTGTTTAAAATAATCCGAATACTTTAATGTGTCAGGAGGCGGGCTGTTATTGTGTCAGGAGGCGGGCTCGAACCGCCGACCCTTCCCTCTTCAGGGGAATGCTCTACCAACTGAGCTATCCTGACATAAACAAACGAGGAGCAGAATGTAAGCTGGCTTACATTATGACTCCGAGTGCCGTTTATGCAATCCCCGTAGGGGATTTCAAGTAGTTATCTGAACGACTGCATGATCTCGCTTGCACCCTTGAAGCTGTTACTTATTGGCCCGAAGTAAGGCTTTAAGTAAACGTATCCGAAGATAAACGGGAGAATAAATAGAACAAGCTTTGTAACTCCCCAAATCTTGTACCACCGCATTGCGCGGTGAATATCATGAAGCATTCTGTTGTTCTGCTCAGAAAGATCCAATGACCTGCGAAGCTCCGCCTTTTCTTCAGGATTCATCCCGTTAGAAAGTATTACTAATAAACGGCTTCATTAATGGATTTGCGAAACTTGGCTTGCAGTTCTTTCTAACGGGATTCATGAGGAAAAATTATACCTAAAATAAGCGAAATTTCAAATTTTGTGATATATTTTCGTTCAATCGCCTGCCTGCCGGTAGGCAAGGCTCTCATAGCTCAATGGATAGAGCAAATCCGTCCTAAGGATGAGATGTAGGTTCGATTCCTGCTGAGAGCACCATTTAATTTCTAGCTTGCTTTGACTCGGAGTTTGGTTTGGCGGTGTTTGTCAATCTTTGGGAGACGAAGTATGAGGAGTCCGTACTTTTCCACGGCCTCAGCTTCATCCACATCAATTTCTTCTGGCAATACAATAGTACGGGAGAAAGAGCCCCAATAGAGCTCGCGATGATAATAGTCTTCGGTAGAAACAGTTCTATCTTCTGCGCGCTTACCTCGAATAGTTACCTTGTCTCGAGTGATGGCAACATCTAGGTCATCGGGCTTTACACCCGCAACCATGGTTTTAATAATTATCTCAGAAGGGGTTTGATAAACATCGACAGTAAGTTGCCCCTCCTCTTCTTCCTCTTCAAAGGCTCCTGTCCTGGCCGGAGCGGCGGAAGATTTAGGAACAAATTCTTCCATTTCCTCATCAATCCTCACTGCCCCAGTAAGCTTTTCAAAAAAAGATCTTTTGTTTTGCATAGTTTTTTATTTACCCTTTTATTCTAACACAGGGATATACATAAACGAGTCAATTAGTGGATTACTTCCTCCTTCGTATTTTCTTGGCTTTCTCAAAGAAGAGTAAGAGCAGTGCAACTGCACCCCAGACCGTGGCAAAGACATAAAAGGCTCCCAAAGAATCTGCCTTCATAAGAAATATATTAAACAGAGCGTGGACAACGATGGCGGCAATAAGTCCGAGGATTGAGGCTCCAATACGGTGCCACTTACCCTTGTAGAATGTAAGAGCGAGGGCAGCTCCCACTATTCCCGATGATACTACATGTAATAGACTTGCTCCGATAAAGCGTAAGTTCCCTGTAATGAGCCCTTCGCCGAAGTTGGATGCTATTTGAGGATTGATGAGAAACAACGTATTCTCCAAAGCTACGAAGCCAAGAGCAGCCGTAATCATGTAGATCAGTGGATCAATGGGCTCGTTATCCTCAGGACTATGTAGCCCACCGAAGTATGCCGCTGCAAATTTGAATATCTCTTCAGTGACTGCCCACAAGAGAAAGGTAATGGCCCCGATCTCTACGATGTTCTCTGCCACTATCCTTTGAAATGGAAGCACCAGAATTACCGCAACAGCTCCAAAGAAGAAAGTACGCAAGAGAAGTCCTACGGGCTCTGGCCTCTTCTTATCTTCCCGTTGCCAGAAGTAAAGCCAAATGAGCGCCGGGAGCACTCCGCCTATGAGTCCATATGCAAGGAGGGAAGGATCCATTACCATTTTTCTACCATAATAAATGGTCTATCCTTCTTGTGAGGAAGCTCTTGCCAAATTTCTTCTGTGACGAATGGCATGAAGGGATGAAGCGCTTTAAGTATTTCTACGAAAAGATAATACAGTATGTATTTTGCCTCACCCTGCTCCTCTTCTGAAGTAGTTTCGCTCAATAAAACTTTTTTTGCATCCTCGATAATTACATCTGCGAAGGTGTGCCAGGCATAGTGATACAGTCTCTCTGCTGCATTATGTATACGCATGCTCTCAAGCTCTTTGGTCAGAGCTTCTTTCTCTTTCTTCCATTCCTCAATTCTCTCGTTCCATTTGGGACCAAGGACTTTATTGTCAGAGTATTCAAAGCTTTCGTTGTAAGTAAGGACAAAGCGCGCCATATTCCAAAGCTTATTAGAAAAATTCTTGTATCCTTTGATCTTGTCTTTTGAAATATTGGTGTCAGTGCCAGCACTTGTACCTACTACAAGAGCCATGCGCCCCGCGTCAGCTCCGAATTCCTTGGCCACGTCTATGGGGTCTATACCGTTACCAAGAGACTTACTCATCTTCCTTCCCTTGGCATCTCTAACGGTGCCGTGTAGATAAACAGTCTTGAAGGGGATAGTGCCAAGGCAAAAGCCCGTCATAAGCACCATCCTAGCTACCCAGAAGAAGAGAATCTCGTAGCCGGTCTCCAGAACATCAGTGGGGTGATATATCTCCAAGTCCTCCGTCATCTCCGGCCAGCCGAGCGTTGAGAAGGTCCAAAGTGCGGAGGAAAACCAAGTATCTAATGTGTCTGGGTCCTGAGTCCAGCCACCATCGTTCGGACCTTCAATGCCACAATAAACCTCCTCGCCCTTATACCAGACAGGTATTTGGTGTCCGTACCAGATCTGCCTAGATATGCACCAATCCCGAAGATTATTTATCCAGTGGAAGTAAGTCTTATCGAAGTATCCGGGCTCAATCTTAATCTGACCAGATTCGACTGGCTTTCGCATTATCTCCTTTAGAGTTGTTTCTTCTCCGCCCTTTATGCCATTGATTTCAGAGTGGGGGATTTTGAAGGGTTTATTCACTGCGACGAACCATTGAGTCATTATCTGAGGCTCTACGATACCACCTGTCCTTTCTGCCGTTGCTATGTTGTGAATATAATTTTCATCAATCTTTTCTACCAGACCCTTCAGAGCAAGTTTCTCAATAATTTTCTCCCTTGCGTCCTTTATCTTCATGCCGGCGAATTCTCCTGCGATAGGCAAGAGCTTCCCCTTGGTATCTATAATCTGTTCCTTGTCTAAGCCGTGTGTAGTAGCGAGGTCAAAGTCCACTTGAGAGTGTGAGGGGGTTATGGTCATGACCCCGGTGCCCAATTCTCTATCTATCCGCTCATCTTTAATGACCGTAGCCTCTATGGGGCCATTGATCCATTCAAGATTTATCTTGTCCCCATGCTTATAGTCTGCATATCGCTCATCTAGAGGGTGCATAACCACGTACTTGTCTCCGAATTTAGTCTCAGGCCTCGTGGTGCCTATGATGAAAGGGCCATACTTGAGGTAATAAAACTTGGTTTTCTCCTCCTCGTAGACTATTTCATCGTCCGCTATGGTTGTCTGGCCCTTAGGGTCCCAGTTGACCAGTCGCTCTCCTCTATATATAAGTCCTTGGTCATACATTCTCTTGAATGCAGTGCGTACGGCGATCTCTCTCTTGTCGTCTAATGTGAAGGCTTCTCTCGACCAGTCGCACGAGGCCCCCATAACTCTAATCTGTGAGGCAATAGTGTCATGACTCTCCTTAGCAAAGGATTCAACTCGCTTTATGAATTCTTCTCGGCCTAAGTCGTGCCTAGATTGTTTCTCTGTTTTTAAAATGTCCTTCTCGACTCTTGATTGTGTAGCAATGGCCGCGTGATCAGTGCCGGGAATCCAAAGAGTCCTTTTACCTTGCATGCGCGCGAAGCGTATCAAGACATCCTCAATGGTAAGCATGAGTCCATGACCCATGTGTAAGATGCCCGTCACATTTGGCGGCGGCATAATAATAGTGTATGGTACTGCCTGTGCCTCTATGAAGCCCTCTTTTACTAAATTGTCGGGATTGAATAAACCACTTTCTTCCCACAGTTTATAAATGCGGCTTTCAGAGCTCGTTGGATCGTAAGGTTTAAGAAACTTGCTATTCATGCGTCTCTATATTAGCATGGCGCCATACGAATTAGTTTTTGTAAAGGACACTAATCGTAAAGGACAAATAATAATGTCCTTAAGAACCAAGCCATCATCCCGATGACCAATCTGATAGAAAAGAGAATAAAGCGCCCTATATGCATCGCCTTCGTCACGATTGCGATTATTGCTATGAATATACCCGTAGCGGCTTTTGCTGCTACCTTAAGCGTAGATCTAAGGGCAAATGGCGAAAATAGCCTTACTCTTACTGATTCCACCGCTTCTTTTAATGTAAATTTGAGCACAACAGGAGCTACCGCCTGTCAGCTTACTAGCCCGACTGCTTCGGGTATTTCTATAGATTCCTCAATGACAATCGAGCCTGGGCACCCTTGGTACCCAGCTATGAACGGGAGCACCACCTTCACAGTAACTTGTACTGATGGAGTAACGAACGCTACAGACAGCGTAGTAGTTAGCCTTACTTCAGCTCCTACTCCTCCAGCTTCTTCTCCTGTAACTGCCGATATTAAGGCTAATGGCTCAGACGGCCCAACAGTAACTATTTCAAGCGGTTCAAGCTACACATACAGCTGGTCTTCAACCAATGCCACAGCTTGTCAGCTTACAAGCCCAGCTTCTTCTGGTATTTCTA
>JBBDYY010000031.1:0-2403 GCA_040900505.1 Parcubacteria group bacterium | reverse complement strand
TCTCTTTCAGGTACAAGCTCTTCTATTGAGCCTGGACACCCATGGTATCCATCAGTAGGAAGCCCAGTCACATTGACACTCGTATGTACAGACGGAGTATCTAATGCTACTGACTCAGTCGTTGTCCACGTGGTAAATCCATCTACTGGCGGCGGCGGTGGTGGTGGAGGCGGAGGTGGCGGCGGAGGTCGTAATAACCCTCCCAGTGTTACCGGCCCAGCCTGCCTCTACATTGATGACTACATGAGGATTGACTTTAACAATGATCCTATACAAGTTCTACGCCTCCAGGCCTTCCTTAAGGTCATGGGTGGATACGACTATGTACAGCTCACAGGTGTCTTTGATCAGGCTACATTTAATGCAGTTTCTGCCTTCCAGATGCAGTATAGGGATGACATCCTTACTCCTTGGGGCCACACAGCTCCCACTGGCTATGTATACATGCTTACCTTGAAGAAGATAAACGAGATATATTGTCGACACATCTTCCCTCTAAATGAGTCCCAGCAACAGGAAATCATTGCCTTCCGCGCCTTGATCCTAGGCCTACAGCCAGCAGGATTCGGCATCGGTGGAGGTGGAACCATCATAAGGACAGTCGGTGGCGAAACCGTGACGGAGACAATTACGGAAGAGGTGTCTACCACCACTCCGTCCACCACCACCATACCTATAGTGGGAGTGGAAACGGATAACGGACAAATTAGGGGTAACCTGGCCTCAGTACTCTTCAGTGGCCCAGCCGGACTAGAAGACGCCTTAATATGCATCTATCAGTTCCTCCTTATACTACTTGTCCTTTATATCCTAGCTAATGTCCTTAAAGATGTCCTATATAAAGATGACGACCCAACTGTCCTTAAGAAAAGATTCCTAGCTAAGTGGATTACTATTAGCCTCGGACTACTCTTGGCCATAATCATAGTTTACCTCTGGGGATTGTGGTGCCTCATATTACCCCTCCTTATAGCCCTCATCCTCTCAGTACTTTGGATGCTCCTCTACCCAAAGAAGGATGAGCTTACCACCACGGTAAAGACTGTCTACACAGAAACAACAGACAAAGCTAAAGGCTGGACAAGGAAGGAGACAGAAATTATCACCGAAGACAAGAAATAATTTAAAGAGAAAAATTGCCCGAGGCCCTCAAAGCTTCAGGCAATTTTTCTTTATCTAAAATTTGTCGGTATGCAGCAATAGCTATCATTACTGCATTGTCCGTAGAAAGAAACATTTCTGGCAACTTTAAACTTATGTGAGTAAATTCTTCTACTAGCTTTTTTAATTCCGCACGCAGATGCGAATTAGCAACAACACCTCCAGCCACTATAAGAGTCTTCACGTCGTTTACTTCTAGAGCCTTACGAGTCTTGTGTATAAGAGCATCGATGGCTGCATCCTCAAAGGCTCTGGCTAGCTCCTCCTTGTGGTCGTTAGTTAATTCTCCCATTGATTTTATTTTGTATAGAATTGCTGTTTTTAGGCCGGAATAGGAAAAATTAAAATCCTTAGAATGAAGCATGGGCCGAGGGAAGGTGATGGACGCCTCAACCCCTTTTCCCCTGTGTATGGAGGCTAGTTTGGATATCTCCGGGCCCCCTGGGTAGGGTAGGCCAAGAAGACGCGCTGCCTTGTCGAAGGCCTCACCCACAGCGTCATCTAGGGTTCTGCCGATGATCTGATAGTCACCGAATGACTTTATAAACACTAGTTCAGTGTGTCCACCAGAAACCAGAAGGGCCAGAGCAGGGAAGTCTACGGGCACATCTGCCCCATAAAGGACTGAGAGAATGTGTCCTTCCATGTGGTTTACCCCTATTACGGGGAGACCCCATTTCTTGCCTAGTTCTTCTGCAAATGTGATACCAGTCCAGAGGGCGGGCTCTAAACCAGGACCAACGGTAACCGCTATAGTATCTATATCGTTGGTCTCGGACACCTGCGGTGTCCGACCCTCGCTTTGCTCGGTGCCTTCCCTTACTTGCTTCATCACTTCTTCCAAAATAAATGGGAGATTCTTAATATGCTCCCGTTTAGCCAGAGAGGGGACTACGCCACCGAACTCCATGTGAATGTTTATTTGAGAAATTAATGCATTGCCCAATATTTTAAGCTTTGGGCATTCAATCGGGCCCTCTGCCTCTAACACGGCTATGGCTGTCTCGTCACAGCTTGTTTCTATAGAAAGTATTCTCATGTGCTTTTCAATTTGTGACCCTACGGGACATTCGTCTCTGAGAGACTCAGTCTCGATGAGGAGTCGGCTAGCTGTACTTTCTTGCTAGAAAGTCATCCAGCCCGCCCTCGGCACGTCTGCCTCCGGGCTTCGACTCTATCCGTTCAGGATATCATAGGCGCACAAAAAACACCGGAATAAATCCGGTATTTTTTGACGCATGA
>JBBDYY010000030.1:7042-17538 GCA_040900505.1 Parcubacteria group bacterium | reverse complement strand
TCTCTATTCAATGGATCACAGGCTGTGACCCTTTTTTCAGGAGCGTTTAATCAGTGGAGCTTGAGTCCAGGAGGAGACAGAAGTGTGGTCATAACCACCAAGCCGAACTCCGGAGTGCATGGCTACTCCTATGTTATAAACGTGGGCTCAAGCGCCCTCTCTAAGCTCTTAGGGCCTCTCGCAGGCCTTACCGTAAACTCCGCTCGAGACGGGGCACGAATACTTTACGGATGGAATGACAAGAGTGTGTGGAGCCTCTCAGCCTTAAATGTGCGAACCGGCGCCTCTATAAATGTTCTGCCAGCTACCTTGCCAGAGAAGTGCGTATGGGCTGTAAGAGAAGAGGGCATTATATATTGCAGTATTCCGCGTAGTGGTGTAGGGCCGGGCCAACCTGAAGATTGGTACCAAGGTATAACCCATTACTCAGATAGGATTTGGGTTCTCAATGTTGATACTACTTATGCCTCTATCATTGCAGATCCGAAAGAGAATTTCGCTGTTGATATAGACTTGGAAAAACCTTTCCTATCTCCCGATGAAGATTACCTCTTCTTCACCAACAGAAACGACCTTACACTCTGGGCGCTTAAGCTAAACTAGTTTCAAGTTTTTTCCTCACTACAATTTCTTGAATGATGGTAAATATATTTGTGGTAAACCAGTATAGAGCTATGACCCCTGAGATTTTCCAAGAGATAAAGAAAACTATGACAGGAAGAAAATATTTCAACTGAGTTTGCATGCTACGCGTTAGGTTGTCGGCAAATGTTGTGCCCGTAGGCTTGGGTTGAGATCCGACGGAAACCTTGATTTGAAAATAGGAAGAGATAGCGGCAAGAAGAGCGAGAATGAAACTCTGCCCCGTAATATCCATCACGCCAAGAAATAAAATATTAATATTCTCCGGCACTCTAACGAAAGAATACAGGATATTGGTGTTAACACTTGGGAAGCCAGCGTGAAGGAAGATCTGATACAAGGCCCAGATAATAGGCAGTTGAAGAAGGAGAACAAAGATACCAGAGAAGGGATTAACCCCTTTCTCCCTATACAAGGCAAGCGTCTGGCGGGCCTCTTCCTCTTTGTTATTCTTATATTTCTCCTTGATTTTAAGAAGCTCTGGATTGATCCTCTGCATGTACACTTGGGTCTTTATGGCCTTCTTAGTTAGAGGGTAAAGAATAAATCGTACAATAATGGTCAGCATTATCACTGCCACTCCCGCATCTGCCCACGGGAAAGTTTCAAATATGGCTATGAGAGTATTGTAAAGCGGTTTATAGAAAAACGTATTGTAAATGCCGGACATCTGAAGATTTTAGCTTTTTTTTATAAGTTCTGCGAGTTCAGTCTTAAGAACATTCCCCTTAAGACGTTCGGCGCCGGGCTTTGCGATTATTAAAATTGTTTTTGAAAATGGGAGCAGGGCTCTGAGCTCCGCATACACCCTTCTTCTTGTGCGGTTACGGATCACTGCTTTCTTAGAAACTTTTTTAGAAACGGAAACTCCCATTCTCGCATAACCCTTCGGTAAAATTTCTTTCAAGACAAAGTGTGGGCTATGTAGCCCCCTCCTCTCCAGGGACAACTGTTTGAAAAGATCGCGCGTAAGGCGCTTATCTTTAGGAATCATTTTAGACGGTGAGCTTGGTGCGACCTTTCCTTCTCCTGGCCTTAACAGTACGACGGCCGGCTGTGGTTGCCTTCCTTTTTCTAAATCCGTGGGCACGCGCCCTCTTGCGCTTCTTTGGTTTATAGGTGACAGACATCTCTTAACAAGTTATGAACATATTATAAACATTTTAGGGCTTTTTAACAAGTTTCCTATATCTCTCACTCGCGTGTACTATAGTACCCACAATGCCTATGGAGACACGCTACGACTACAAACAACTCTGGGCCAACACACTTGTAGAAATAGAATTGAATGTTTCCAAACCAACCTTTTCCACCTGGTTTAGGGACACTCATATAGTAAAAATTGAGGACGGAACAGCCGTCATCTCCGTTCCCAACACATTTACCAAAGACTGGCTCCGAGACAAGTTCCACAACACCATTCTGAAGCCTTTAAGGGCGCTTGACCACACCATCCACGCGGTGGAATACGTTATAAACAAAGAGGAATCCAGAAGAAGGGAGGAGAGAACCTTCGGTGAATCCTTGGGCATGAGAGAGCTCCCTTTACCTGAGACATTCGTCAACCGCGAGGACAATTTAAACCCGCGTTACACCTTCGACAACTTTATTGTGGGCTCCTTTAATGAACTTGCTCATGCTGCGGCCCAAGCAGTGGTAAGAAAGCCCGGCATTATGTATAACCCTTTATTCATTTATGGTTCCACAGGACACGGCAAGACACATTTGATACAAGCGGTAGGGAACCACGTAAAGACAGTAAGCCCTGGAAAGAAGGTTTTCTACATGACGTCCGAAAAGTTCGGTCAGGACTGCATGAACGCTCTTCAAAACCAGAAGATGAATGTTTTCAAAGAAAAATATAGGAAATATGACGTTCTCATTATGGATGATATTCAATTTTTCTCAGAGAAGCAGAAATTCCAAGAGGAACTCTTCCACCTCTTCAACACCCTTTATGACAACAACAAGCAAATTATCTTTTCTTCGGACAAGCATCCCCATTTCATAACAGGCCTTGAGGACAGACTGAAGTCACGCTTCTCTGCTGGTATGATCGTAGACATTCCTCAGCCGGACCATGAGGCTCGGATGGCCATCCTAGCCACCAAGGCATCTCAGCAGGGAGTGGCACTTCCCTCCGAGATCCTAGATTATCTAGCTACGAGCATAAACGGCAATATACGAGACCTTGAGGGTGTGATAAATACCATAGTTTGCCACGCCGACCTTAAGGGTAGGGAAATAAACATTAATGATGTTAGAAACATAATCAAACACACCGCCAAGCCAAAGAAAACGATGGCGGTTAAAGACGTTGTGAAGCTAGTTTCCGACTTCTACAGCATAGAGGAAGAGAGTATTTATGAGAAAACAAGAAGGAAGGAGATCATCAAACCCCGCCAGGTAATCATGTACCTCCTCCGAGAGGACTTCAACATCTCCTACCCCTCAATAGGGCAGAAGTTGGGCGGTCGGGACCACACTACCGTCATTCACTCCTGTGAGAAAATTAAGGTAGACCTTAAAGAAGACCACATCCTCTCTCAAGAAATAGGCCAAATTAGGAATCTCCTCTCAGTCTAATACCATGTGGACAACAGAAGAAGAAAAGGTGAATATGAGTGGGGCAAGATCCCCAGAAAAGGAGTTGTCCCAAATCTTGTTCACAGTGAGATTATTTTATTCACAGAAAACTTTTCGAATATTTGTTAATAACCCTGTAAAGCTACCATTTAAAATGTTATCCCCTAATCCACAGCACTAATAGTAGTAACAAGTATTTATATGAAAATAGAATGTATTAAAGACAAGTTCTCGGAAGCTGTGGGTAAGGTAGAGAAAATAGCAGGAAGAAACCCGACTCTTCCTGTTCTCTCAGGTATATACTTTAAAGCAAGTAAAAAAGGTTTACTTATAAAATCGACAAATCTAGACCTCGGTATCACCCTCACCCTTCCTGTAAAGGTGGTAGAAGAGGGGGAAGTAATTGTTCCCGCTCAGGTTTTGCACTCCTTCCTCTCTTCTTTACCACCAGACAAGAACATCACCCTCTCACACAACGGCAACACTCTTGAGGTTAAAACTAGTTTTGCAAAAACCACTATCAAAACCCTTCCTCTGGACGAATTTCCCCAGATTGTTGAGATTCCAGATGATTTGGTCTTCACTCTTCCGGCTAGAGATCTTGCCACCGGGCTTAAGGCCGTAGCTTATGCTGCTAGCCCAGGAAGCATGAAGCCGGAGCTCGGGTCCATACTCGTCTCCTACAACGAAGGTGAGCTCGTTTTCGCCGCCACAGACTCCTTTAGACTCGGGGAGAAGAGACTGAAGATAAAAAAGATTCCCCACTTCAAGCAACTCCTTATTCCTCAGAAGAATGCCTTGGAGATAATTAGGCTTTTCGACAGAGAGTCGGAAGAAATATCACTTTCTGTAGGGGAGCACCAGGTAGCCTTCAGGAAGGAAGGGTTTTATCTTGTTTCTCGGATAATCGAAGGAACATTCCCTGACTATAAGCAGATTATCCCTAAAGACTTCACGGGAAGAGCCATTATCCTTAAGGAAGATCTTCTTTCTGCTCTTAAAACTAATCTTGTATTTGCGGATTCATTCAACCAGCTGACGATAAATCTTTCTCCTTCAAAGAAGATATTTGAAATTGATTCAAAAAACACAAACGTGGGGGAAAATATTTCTAAAGTCGAGGCAGCTCTTGAAGGAGAGGACGTGAGTATTAATGTTAATCATAGATACCTTACAGACTGCTTCCAGGCGATATCAGCCGATAGCATCTCTCTCTCCTTTAACGGACCGGCAAAGCCTATTGTAGTAGAAGGCGTGGGGGACAAGAGCTTCAAGTATCTGGTGATGCCAATGAATCGCTCATAAAGATGAGAAATCTCGGTGATTTAATTACAAGGATAAGAGAATCGTTAAAGGACGATGTTTATATAAGGGAAGTTGCTGCCAGCACCATTTTCGAAGTTACGAAAGCCAAAGTACTTTCGGACCAGTTGAGTCTTAAGGACGGAGTTTTAAATATAAACGTAAGTCCGGCCCTCAAAAGTGAAATTTTCTTAAGAGAGGAGAGGGTTCTCCAGGGTTTCAAAGAAAAGAAGTTACCAATAAGAGGAATTGTTTATCGTTAGAAGGTCGCCGGATCATAAGGGTTCGGGTATGGGGGAGGTGGAGTTGTGTTTGGATCATCAAATCCAGGAACAGGGTATACCGGAATGTAGCCCGGAGGATAAAGACTCGGGTCTGTTATTAGAGGAGGTGGAGGGGTGTATGGATTACTATTAGCCCATCCCCTTACGCTGTATTCCCACAGAGAATATTGAGAGTCACTGGCTGGGTTTGATGGATATGGTCCGCGGGGGTCATCCTTGTCTACCCAATGGAGGATTGAATGTACCCCACCTTCTTCATACTGTCTTTGCCAATTGCCGGTAAGAACGTGTTTTAGGCTTGGGTCTGGTGGTTCAGGTGCTGAAAAGTTTTCAATAGGGAATTCAGGAAGAATTTTTACCATAAGAGATTTCCAAATAGGAGCCACGATTAAACCTGAAACCTTTTTACCCATGGAAGTGTTGTCATTGTTTCCGGCCCAAACGCCCACTGCGAGGTTGGGGGTGTATCCGATTATCCAAGCGTCTTTGTAATCGTTGCTAGTACCCGTTTTAACGGCCACAGGACGTTCTGGTATGTAGAGGGCTGACGCCGAACCGAAGCCCGGAGTACGGGCTACGTTGTCACTTAAAATGTCATTTATTTTTCTGGCAGTTTCTTCTGGAAGTACGCGAGTGCTTGCCACGTCTCCTTCCTCAAGAATGGATCCGCTCTGGTCTTCCACTCGTAGTATGGATCTATGAGCATTTCTAATACCATCACTTGCAAAGACGGAATACGCAGAGGTCATATCAAGAAGCGAAACCTCCCCTCCTCCAAGCACCAGGGAAAGTCCGTACCTACTTTCCTCATAGAGGCTTTTGATACCCATTTGATGAGCTAGAGCTATGGACTCTCTTACTCCCGCAAGGTAAAGGGCTTTTACTGCTGGAACGTTTACCGACTCTGCGAGCGCAGATCGAATAGTCATTGGCCCTCGGAACTTGTCATCATAGTTTCCTGGCGAGTAGCATCCCTCTTCTGAGGTGAAATTGTTTGCTGCGCACCTAGTAGAAAATTGAGTGGGGACATCAAAGAGAATAGTCTCAGGTGTGTAACCTTTGTTAAAGAGAACAGAGTAGACAAATGGCTTGAAGGTGGAGCCAGGCTGTCTATGAGCGGTGGCAACATTGAAGTTACCCGAAATTTCTTCATTAAAGTAATCTCTGGAACCAACCATGGCGAGAATGTCTCCCGTTTTCGGATCCATGGCCACAATGGCATTGTTAGAGGCGTTGAATTTCTTTTGATTTGATTCGCCGAATGAGGCGGAAACCTCCTCCGCGTTCTCTTGAAGAGGGTAATCCAAAGTGGTGATGACCTTAAGTCCACCTTTCGCTAAGGCTTCCTCTCCATATTTCTCAGCCAACTGCTCAATAATGTAGAAGACGAAGTGGGGGGCTCTAATACCACCCGTGTTTTCTCTGGGCTTAAAGACCACCACCTCCTCTAGGGCCGCATCATATTCCTCTTTGGTAATGAACTCATTTCTTAACATTTCTTCTAATACCAAATTTTTTCTCCCCTCAAGTTGTTCTTTGTTTCGTCCGTATGGAGAGTAAAAGGTCGGAGCCTTAAGCAAGGCGGCCAAGTATGCGGATTCGGCTATTGTAAGATCAAGAGCACTTTTCTTATAAAATGTACGAGACGCTTCCTCAATGCCGTAAATGTTTCCGCCAAATGGAATTTCGTTTAAATACACAGCGAGAATTTGATCCTTGGTGAGCACTTTTTCTAATTTCACCGCAAGGATCCACTCCTTAAGTTTCCTTGTTGGAGTCTTGTCGTTGGTAAGGATGGCGTTCTTGACCACTTGCTGCGTTATGGTGGAGCCTCCTTGGCTGAAGGAAAGGGTGCCCACATTTACAATAGTGGCTCTAAATATTGAAATAGGCTCAATGCCTTTGTGCGAGTAAAAGGTCTTGTCTTCTATGGCGAGGGTAGCTTTCTTAATGTTTGGAGAAATGGCTTCGAAGGGCACTACGGTGCGCCTGACATCACGGCTCATATCATAGAGGAGGATCTCTCCTGTTCGGTCATAAATCTTTGTTGATTGGGCAATCCTTCGCTCAGAAAGGTCGGAGAGGTCGGGGATGCGAAGCGAGGCAACCCAAAGAAGGCTAAGCCCCACAATACACATCATTATTGTGCCAGCAAGAAAAACCAAATTCTTGCGCCTATAATCTCTTCTACGCTCTTTCATAAATTTTTTATAATGTTACACTCATCTCTATGAATAATACAGACGTACAGGAAGCAATTTCGCGTAGCGTTGCCACCTTTATTGATCCTGAGGGACTTTTTCGATCTAAATTGGAGAAGAAAATATCAGGAGAATACACGGGAGAAATTGTCATAAAGATTGGGGTGGATCCCACTCGACCCGACCTCCACCTGGGCCACGCTGTAATCCTGCGCAAACTGCGACAATTTCAGGAAATGGGGTGCAAGGTCATTTTCCTAGTAGGTGATCTTACTGCCCAGATAGGAGATCCTTCGGGTAAGACCAAGGTTCGCCCTGAGGTAACTCAGGCTGAGATTGCAACGAACATGAAGACTTATCTCGACCAAGTGGGAAAAATTCTTCGAACAGATGAAAAAGTTTTTTCCTGGATGGCGAATTCAGACTGGTTTACCGGTGTTACAGATATTGTCCCTCCCCCCACAACAAAAATAGAATTCGAGGGGAAGAAAGTTGACCCCAACTCCTTTGTAGGTAAGGCCATATTTTATGAAAGTTCCAGAGTGCAGAAAAAATTATTAAATCTCCCTGGGACCAGAAGCACATCCCTTATTAATTTCCTTTCTGTTTTAAGACACATTACTCACTCACAACTAATTGCAAGAGATTTGTTTCAAAACAGGATTAAAGAGGGGGAGGAACTTTTCATGCACGAGATGATGTACCCAGTGCTGCAAGGAATAGACTCTGCGGTGATCGCGCAGATTTATGGATCTTGCGACATGGAAATCGGGGGCACAGATCAGACTTTCAACATGCTCATGGGGCGCAATGTTATGAAGATGTCTAAGCTCCCAGAGCAGGCGGTAATGGCCTTAGAAATTCTCCCCGGTCTTGATGGCAAAGAGAAGATGAGTAAATCTCTCGACAACTACATTGCAATTATCGATGAGCCAAGTGACATGTATGGCAAAGTGATGTCCGTCCCGGACTCATGTATTCTCACTTACTTTAAGCTTGCCACCTACACACCACTTTCAGAGATAGAAAAGATGAATATAGGCAAAAATCCTAAAGACCTAAAGATGCGCCTAGCTAGGGAAATTGTGGCCATCTACCACGGAGATGAAGCTTCACAAAAAGCCCTGAAAAATTTTACAGAAACCTTCTCAAACAAAGGCGTACCTGAAGATGTGCCAATTTTAAAATCAGCCCCTGGGCCAAAATTAATGGATCTTCTACTTTCTCAAAAAATAGTGGAATCTAAGTCAGAGTGGAGGCGTCTGGTGGAAGAGGGAGCTGTGACTAATGCTCTAACTGAAGAAAAAATTACTTCAGCAGACGCTACATTTGAAGAAGAGATAACTCTAAGGGTTGGTAAACGCAGATTTATAAAAATTACCTTACTCTAGGCTAAACAAAAAAGCTGAGAATCAGCTTTTTTGTCGCCCGAACATTTGCTAGTGCAAATGTTTTAGGGAGATTACTCCTCCCACATGCCATTATTTTCTATAAGTTCCTCTTCATCATCCTCTTCTTCCTCATCTTCTTCGTCTACAAGATCTGGGTCAATAAGATCTTTCTTTTTTAATTGGCCGAGAGGTATGGGCTCATCTGTAAGTTCGTCATCGAGCGCATCTTCTTCAACAGCTGGTTTTGGTTCGTCGTCTTCTAATGGTTCTTCGTCTCGAATGTCATCCATATTATTTTGTTTTTGTTAAATCAGAACGCATTATTTGTAACAGGAAAGAGGTTTCATTGCAATCCATTAAAGCTCTACCTGTGGATATCTCGGATACTTTGGTGGGCAAAGTGAGTAAGCCCTATGGCTATGGCATCTATCTCATCATCAAGGCAGTTGTCTTTATGGAAGGTTATTAGTCTTTGCATCATTCCTAAGACATCCTTTTTTGTGGCTCTGCCGTAGCCCGTCACTGCAATCTTTACATCTTGCGGACTGTATTCATAAATAGTTAATCCAGCATTTGCCGCCTCATAAAGCGCCACACCCCTGGCTTCCGCCACTCCCATTGCACTTTGGGCATTTTGATTGAAAAATAATTTTTCGATCGCTAGGTCCTCAGGCTTCCACGTTCGAATAATTTCATTTATTCTATTTCCAATTTGGCGAAGTCTTACACCATGCTTATCTCGCACTGAAGTAGAAATACATTCTGAAAATAGGACACTCTCTTTTCCTTTAATCCCTTCAAGAATAGCAATTCCCATACGATCGAATCCTGGGTCTATAGCAAGCACTGACTTGTAAATTGGTTTATTCCTAAGCTCCTTTGGAGCCGGACGATCTTGAAAAGATTTAGTCTGCATTAGTGTAAATATCTTGCACCTCGTCATTTTCCAGAAGCTCCTCTATTAACTTTTCTAAAATCACTTCATCCAGAGTAGAAATTTGTACTGTGGTGGTTGGTTGCCAATTGTTAGTTGTGAGTTCTTTCTTAAATGCCCAGAGAGCGGAGCCCGGGGTAGCAAGCTCGAATCCGTTATTTGTTAGAATGTGCTTTATTTCCTGTGCGGCTTTATTGCGATTCTCCGTGAGAGCCTCAATTATCAAAGCTGACCCGCCCGGGCCGTATGCTTCGTATGTGATGGCTTCGAAGGCTTCAGTGCCAATACCCGCACCCTTTTTCACTGCGCGTTCTATGTTCTCCTTAGGCATATTAAATTCACGAGCCTTTTCAATTGCGGCCCGGAGCGTTGGTGAGTTTACATCTCCTCTGGCTTCTCTGGATGCAGTAGAAATAAGCTTCGCCATTTTAGAAAAGACTTTAGACTTAGCTGCATCAGTGCCGGCTTTCTTATGCTTTATCTTTGACCATTTGTTGTGTCCCGACATAGCCCTATTTTAGCGGGTATTACCATACTTGACAAATATAATGAATAATGTATACTATATAAGTAGTTCTTTGATTTACGTGGCACGGCCACAACCCGCCTCGGGTGAGAGGATTAACCGGGCAATTAAGCCCAGGAGCACAAATGACTTGGATGACCAAGGATTGGACGATGGGCCAGCTCAATGCGCTGGTCAAAAACGTCGGCGGCGAAGATGTCGCTCGCGCCATCATCGCTGGTAAGGCGAAGGTGACTGTAGTTCTGGAGAACGTGCTCACGCTACTCTCCACGATCTCGCTCCCGGCTCAGCCTCGCTTCGTAGCTCGCGACCACTTCAAGGTGGACACGAACAACTCGGCCGAGGTGAAGATTGCCTTCCTGTGGGACGACTTCCAGCACTACTTTCTCGGGAAGATCGAGGGGGAGGCACCGGAAGCCGAGCTAGCTATCCGTCAACTCGACAAGGATCTCCTGGACAAGGATATTCGCGCCGAGATTGGTGCGGATAAGGAGAAGACCACGCTTTCACAGCTCTGGGCACTTCTTGAACTCCAGGGCCACGGCCAGGAAGGGAAGCTTCTCGTGAACGGCTACGCGAACATCTTCTACATCCGCGATGCCAAGGACAACCTCTGGGCCGTGGGCGCGA
>JBBDYY010000030.1:5634-6942 GCA_040900505.1 Parcubacteria group bacterium | reverse complement strand
ATCGCGGGGTCTTTTTTATACAAAATTAAACCAAGTTCGTAACATACGATATATCGTATGTTATTGCTTAAATGAGTTTTTCTTGAGGATCTTTTTTATTGGCTGGCATGGATTTACCAAGGTGGGAGTAGGCCAAGGCAGTAAGTGAGCGGCCGCGCGGGGTACGCTCAATGAATCCAAGTTGTATTAGATACGGCTCATTGAATTCTTCAATGGTCGCTTCTTCCTCAGAGAGCGCCGCAGAGAGAGTGCCGAGTCCCACAGGCCCACCGGCAAACTTCTCTGCAATGACTTCCAAGAGCTTCCTGTCCGAAGGTGTAAGCCCCATAGCGTCTACTCCAAGGAGGGCCAGGGCTTCTTCAACTGTTTTTTCATCTAGTTCTTTGTTTGAAACAGCGGCATAATCCCGAGCCCTTTTTAAGAAATAGTTGGCGGTGCGGGGGGTGAAGCGGGAGCGTTCTGCAATAACCTTACCGGCCTTGTTCTTAAGATCTGTGCCAAGTATTCTTGCTGATCTCTTCACAATCTCCTCGATTTCCTCGGGGGTGTAAAACTCCAATCGGAAAACTCCTCCGGAAAATCGGCTTCGTAAAGGCGAAGAGATCATTGCTACGCGAGTGGTTGCAGCGAGGAGGGTGAAGGGAGGTAATTCCAACTGAAGAGTTCTTGCAGAAGGACCCTTGCCTATGATGATGTCTAAGACTCCGGATTCCATGGCAGGGTAGAGGACTTCCTCAATAGTTTTATTCAAGCGATGTATCTCGTCGATAAAGAGGATGTCGCCGTGTGCGAGGTTTGTAAGAATAGAGGCAAGATCCCCGACCTTTTCAATAGCTGGACCGGAAGTAATTTTTATAGACCTCCCAGTTTCCTTGGAAACAAGATGGGCGAGAGTCGTTTTGCCAAGACCTGGTGGTCCGTAGAAGAGTATGTGCTCGGGGGGAGTGCTTCTCATCTTTGCCGCCTCCAAAAGGATTCTCAGATTCTCCTTTATGGCCTTTTGACCGATGTACTCATCCCAACGAACGGGCCTAAGCTCATTATCAAGGTAGCTGGTTTCCTTTTCGGTTGAGATGGGGTCGGCTATTTTTTTAGTAGGGCCTCTTGACATAAAAAGTATTGTGTGCTAAGCTTTAAATCGTAGTTCTCTCCAGATCATAAATCTCTAAGCGACGTGCCCTACCGGTATTTGGGCGATTCTTTGAGGACGTCTTGGGTCAACGGCTTTCCGTTTGCCTGAGGCTATCCTTGTTAGTGTCGTTTGGCTTCTCTTTTGAGAAGTGTCGCTTGGAGATTTATGGGCTTGAG
>JBBDYY010000030.1:3800-5534 GCA_040900505.1 Parcubacteria group bacterium | reverse complement strand
CTCTAAACAAGTTTAGCTCAAATCTATAACTCTCTCCAGTTCCTCAAGCGTAGTTACTCCCTCGAGGACTTTTATTGTTCCATCTTGCTCCATATTAAGAAGTTTCTGCCCTAAGGCTGCTTGCCGGATCTCTCTTTCTGAAGGATTGGCAATAACCACTTTCTCAATATTTTCGTCGACGAGGACGGCCTCGAAGACCCCAATTCTGCCTCTGTATCCTGACAAGTGGCATTCATTACAACCCTTGGCTTTCCACATTTTTTCTCTCTGCACCCCTTCAAGATAGATAGGGTTGTGTACCTCCGCGAGAATCTTCTCAATTAAAGTTTTTTCCTTCTCGCCTAGCAAAACCTCCTCTCGGCATTTGTTGCAGAGCTTTCTCACTAGGCGTTGAGCGATGGAAACATTTAATGCAGAAGAAACAACTTTAGGATTAACCCCTAGATCCAAAAGCCTTGGGAAGGTTCCTGCAGCGTTGTTGGTGTGAAGGGTGGAAAGCACTAAGTGTCCTGTAAGTGCGGCATTTACCGCGACCTCGGCTGTTTCGTTGTCTCGAATTTCTCCCACCATGATAACGTCGGGGTCTTGTCGCAAGGCACTGCGTAAGCCTTCGGCGAAGCTGTAACCCTTTTCAGGATCGGTTTGAGTCTGGACGATGCCTGTGAGGTGATACTCAATGGGGTTTTCAATAGTCACCACTTTAATGTCCGGGGTGTAAATCTTTTTAAGAAAAGCATAAAGAGTCGTCGTCTTACCCGAGCCGGTAGGACCAGTGGTGAGTATCATCCCATTGGGCTTTCTCACTTCCTTCATAAGCGCTTCAAGAAGGTGTGGGTGAATGCCAAGGCTCTCCAGTTCTACGGAAATGGCATCGGGATTTAGTACTCTAAGCACCACTGATTCTCCGTAAGGACCAGGTAATGTTGAGGTTCTGATTTCAATTTCTTCATCCCTGATCTTTATGGAGAATCTGCCGTCTTGTGCTCTCTCCTTTATATTGAGCTTTAGATTGGAAATAAGTTTTAGCCTCGAGATCAATAGATCAAAAGTTTCTTTGTCGAAAAAGAGGATATCTGTAAGCACGCCGTCGAGTCTGTATCGAAGTCTCACTTTATCTTCCTCCGGCTCAATGTGTATGTCTGAGGCGCCCAGGGCAATGCCTCCAGCGAGAATAATTTCAAAAATCTTTGAGATTCGGTATGCCTTCTTCATACTCAAGACTTCATTAATCTCTTTCTGTATGTCGGCAATGTTTTGCACCTTGCCAAGGAGAGTGAGTATTTCCTCATTGGAAATATCCAAGGCCCCTGACTTCGTTTCAAAGGAGAAGGAGAGGTCCTGATATCTCTCATAAACCTTTTCAAGGGAGATGTGCGAAACAAGGTATAGAGAAGGGATGTATCCGCGACTTTTTAAAAGGGTTATTGCTTCCTTGGTCTTTTCTTGTTCGGGTGAGAGTACGGCTACGCTTATCTTCTTGTCGGTGAGGTCGAATATGGCAAGCCCGGCCTCGCGCACCTCCTCTTCCTTCAAAATACGCAGAGCATCTATGTTTATGGGAGTAATAGTGAGGTCAAGGTAGGGGATGCCAAATTTGCTCGAAAGGGCGGAGGCAAGCTCCTCTTCCTCCCTTTCACGTAAAGTTTTGATCCTTTCCTCCTGCTTATCCTCGTCAAATGTAACCATGGGATAATTTTACTCTACAAAGCGGTGATTACACAGGAATACATAAGA
>JBBDYY010000030.1:0-3700 GCA_040900505.1 Parcubacteria group bacterium | reverse complement strand
CAACAGGGCCCGGAAGCGATTCCGGGCCTTTTTCGTTATAATAGAGATATGTTACACACCTCAAAAAGTACTGATGAGACTCAGAAAATAGCCCATGAGTTCGTGGAGAGTTTAAAGTTTAGAGATAAGGCTGTAGTCGTAGGCCTTTCAGGCGACCTTGGCTCGGGGAAGACCACATTCTCAAAGTTTGTGGGAGAAGCTCTAGGGGTGAAGGATCCAATACAAAGCCCAACATTTCTTATTGAAAAGATTTATGAACTTCACAAGACTCCTTGGCAGCATCTCATACACATCGATGCTTATAGACTCGACTATGAAGGGGAACTCCTTCAACTAGGTTGGAAAGAAATAATAAGCAAACCTCAAAATTTGATACTAGTAGAATGGGCAGAAAAGGTGGGAGGGATCATGCCTGAGGATTCCATCCAAATAAGATTTACGTTCATAGATGAGAATACTCGTGAAATAGAAATTAATGCCTAAAGCAAAGTCGAGTTCCAAAAAGACAGTAGATAACAAGAAGCGCCTTATTCTTCTTGATGCGCACGCTATCATTCACCGTGCGTATCACGCATTGCCGGAGTTTGCTACAGCAAGTGGAGAGCCCACGGGAGCCCTCTATGGTCTCTCAGCAATGCTTATAAAGATTATTGAAGATTTGAAACCAGAATACATTGTGGCGTGTTTCGACTTGCCAGAACCTACGCACCGTCACGAAGCATATGAAGCATATAAGGCAGGAAGGGCGAAGACTGATGAAGCTCTGGTAGGGCAACTTGAGAGAGCCAAGGATCTTTTCCGTGCATGGGGTATACCCATCTATTCATGTCCTGGCTTTGAGGCCGATGACATCATCGGGACTATTGCCGAGGAGACAAGGGAGATGAAGGATCTAGAAGTGATCATCGCCTCTGGGGACATGGACACCATGCAGCTTGTTGAGGGCAAGCGTGTGCAAGTCTTTACACTGAAGAGAGGACTTAATGACACTATTCTCTACGACGAGAAGAAGGTTATAGAAAGATTCGGCTTCGGCCCTTTGCTTTTGCCTGACTTCAAAGGACTTCGTGGAGATCCATCTGACAACATTATTGGGGTTAAGGGCATTGGGGAAAAGACAGCTACAACACTTATTACCACTTTTGGTTCACTGGATAAAATTTATAAAGCGCTTAAGAAAGGAAAAACAGAATGGGACAAGGCAGGCCTTACGGATAGGATGGCGAATCTTCTAATTGATAACCAAGAGGAAGCAAACTTTTCTAAAACCTTAGCGGAGATACGGCGTGATGCTCCTGTGAACTTCAAGTTACCTGATCCGTGGCAGAAGTGCTTGGACTTCAACAAGCTTCAAGATTTTTTTGTATCTCTAGAATTTAGAACGATGCCCGAGAGAGTGAAAAAAATTCTAGGGATTAATCCCACTTCCGTCCGCAACGCGAATTCTGCCGGCTTAACCAGAGCCTCTGGGGCTCCGACACCGGACAGAATTGCGGTTGCGGACTCCAGTGCGACCACCCGCCCAGAACCAAGCCCTGAATCTAACCCTGAACCAAGTGATGCTAAGGAACTTGCCCTGGCTCTTTGGGTTATAGATTCAAACCTCACGGACCCTAGTTGGGAAGATGTTTTGAAATTTACAAAGGCGAAAACTCCTGAGGAGGCACGAGAGATTATTTATAAAGAGTTAGAAAAGAGAGAGGTAAAAAAAGTTTTTGAAGAGATAGAGAAGCCACTCATACCCATTGTGGAGAAAATGAATGTACATGGGGTAAAGATAGACAGGAAGATGCTTAGCGAGCTCTCAAGCACATACCACAGACGCTTATCCGAGTTAGAAAAAAGTATTTGGAAGGATGCGGAGGGAGAATTCAACATCAATTCTCCGAAGCAATTAGGAGAAGTTATCTTCGTGAAGCTCGGCCTTGCCGGATCAAGGCAGAAGAAGACTCCCACAGGCTCCCTTTCTACAAAAGAATCTGAGCTCGAGAAGCTTAAGGATAAGCACCCCATCATTAACAATATTCTAGAGTATCGAGAACTTCAGAAACTCCTTTCTACATATATAGACAGCATCCCGAAGCTTCTAGACAAGGATTCTCGTCTGCACTCGCGCTTCATCCCCGCAGGAACCACTACTGGGCGCATGGCATCCATTGACCCCAATCTTCAAAACATTCCTATAAAGTCCTCCCTCGGCCAGGCTATACGTCACGCCTTCGTCGCTCCGGAAGGATTCACCATGCTTTCCCTAGACTATTCCCAGATTGAACTTCGTATTGCAGCTATCCTTTCCAAGGACAAGAAGCTCATGGACATCTTCAAGAAGGGTAAAGACGTGCATACCGGGGTAGCGGCGCAAGTCTTCGGGGTGTCCGAGGAAGAAGTGACAAAGGAGATGAGGAGAAAGGCTAAGGTAATAAACTTCGGAGTACTCTTCGGCATGGGGGTGAGTGCTCTTAAGGTAAATCTTGGATGCGAGAGGAAAGAAGCGCAAGAGTTCTATAATAATTATTTTGAAACCTTTAAAGAGCTGTCACAATACCTGGACCATGTGAAAGCGGAGACCGAGAGGACAGGATTTACCGAGACCATGTTCGGTAGACGCAGATACTTCGCAGGGATAAAGTCTCCACTCCCATTTATCCGCGCGGCTGCAGAGCGCATGGCAATCAATGCTCCGATCCAAGGTACTGAGGCAGACATTGTGAAGATGTCTCTCATCCGTATCGAAGAATATTTGAGAAAGAATAACCTAGAGAATAAGGCCGTGCCACTCCTCGTGGTGCATGACGAATTGGTCTACGAAGTAAAGGAGAGTTTGGTGAAAGAGCTTGCGGAGAAGTTTAAAGAAATAATGGAAGAAGCCATACCCAAGGAACTTGCCTTAGGAGTGCCTATAGTGGCGGAAGCCTCGTACGGTTCTTCTTGGGGTAATATGAAGACAGTTTAAATAATAGAAATGCTTGTAGAGCTCACACAATCTGACCGGACCAAGCTTCTTCTTGAGAGCGAGAAGTTGGTTTCAAAGTATCTAACAGAGGACCCAGGACTTAATCAAAGAAAGTTTGATGAAGAAAATTTCAATCTACAAGAGATAAAGGAATTGGCTGAAACCCAGAGCCTCTTCGGTAATAAGAGTTTGGTAATTATTGATGGAGTACCAGAAGAATATGAAGAAGAGTTTAATGAAATCAGAAAGAATTTGGAAAATTCGGAAAATTTTTTCATTCTTCGTATTCAAAATCTTGCTCCAGCGAAGAAAGAGTATGCGAACACATTTCACTTCACCGATGCCATAGGGGAGAGGAATAAGAAGAGAGCTTGGATTATTTATCAGGAACTACTCTTCGCTGGTATGAAGGGTGAGGAGCTATTTTACAAAGTAATGTGGCTTATAAAGACTATGCTTCTTGCGGGCAAAGTGGGGGAAAAGGAATCAGGGCTAAACCCTTTCGTATATAAAAAAGCCAAGTCGTTTCTAAGGAATTGGAAGGAGGGAGAAGTAGAAAGTCTCTCGGAGTCTCTGGTCGTCGAATACCACGAAGCACGCAGAGGGAATAAGGAAATAGAAACCCTAGTAGAGAAGGCGATACTAAGGTTATAGAAAGCGAACTGTCTTTTGTGCGCCCGGCAGGAATCGAACCTGCGACCATCTCCTTAAAAGGGAGCTGCTCTACCGACTGAGCTACGGGCGCAA
>JBBDYY010000029.1:15299-18203 GCA_040900505.1 Parcubacteria group bacterium | reverse complement strand
GTCAAAATGTTTTCTGCTGCTCCGCTCTTTTTTGGATCTCCGGTTTGCTCAGCAGAAATAGCGTCTGCTCTGGCCTTCGTCACATTTTCCAATAATTCCTTCTCGTGCGCTCCGTATCCCTTAACGGTATTAATGAGGTTAGGTATAAGGTCATAGCGACGCTTAAGCTGAACATCAATATCTGCCCAAGCTTCCTTGGCCCTATTAATAAGACGTACGAAGCTGTTATAAGCAAATATGGCCCAGAGTAGAATGAGGACTATTGCCCCCATAATTATAAGTGTTGTTGGCATTCCTCTATTATATTACTATCGAGGCCAATATTCCATTTTTGCTCTGGGATTGTAAGGAGGGGTAATTATTGTATAATGGTCGTTCGTAGGACATGACTCATATTCTTCCCTACATTCAAATAATACTTTCATTTATTCTAATCGCGGGGATTCTTCTCCAGCGATCTGAAACGGGGCTCGGTAGCGCTTTCGGTTCTGACACCACAAACACGCGATACGCCCGCCGAGGCTTAGAGAAAGTGCTCTTCCACACCACTATAATTGTGGCTATTCTCTTTGCCGCCAGTGCCTTGGCCAGCCTCATCTTGGGCTAATACTAAATGTCATACTCGTCTATAAAAGCGCTTCTCCTGAAGCGCTTCCATCTTCCGAAGGAGCGTTCAGTAAGACGTGCAGTCCGTTCCTTCTCCTTGGCTGAAAAAACTGTTTTTTATGTATTTGTATTGCTATTCATATTTTCAGGCACAGCTCTAATCTGGAAGGTCAATAGTTCTTTCCTTGTAGAGGTGCCGAGCCGTGGTGGAACACTTGTGGAAGGTATTGTCGGTAACCCCCGCTTCATAAACCCCACCCTCGCTCTCTCTGAGGCGGACAAGAGCCTCTCCGCACTTATTTACTCCGGGCTTATCAGCAAGAACCACTTAGGAGAAATTGAAAATAATCTGGCAGAAGAGATCTCTACTGAATCTAACGGCCTAACCTATACCGCACGACTTAAGGAGGGTGTGAAATTCCATGACGGCGTAGAAATAACTGCGGACGATATTATTTTTACAATTCAAAAGATCCAAGACCCTAATATTAAAAGTCCGCTCTTCGGAGACTGGAGTGGGGTGGCTGTCGAAAAGATTGACGAGAGAACCGTCCGATTCAGCCTTAAGCAACCGTACGCTCCTTTTTTGAACAATTTATCCTTGGGTATTCTTCCAAGACATATTTGGAGAAACGTACGTACGGACGAATTTGCCTTTAGCCAATTCAACACTCTTCCTGTGGGATCAGGTCCGTACAAAATTAATAATGTTGAGCGAAACTCCGGAGGTATTCCAGACTACTATGATTTAGTTCCAAATAATGAGGCGCCAAGGATTCCATACATAAGTCACATTATTTTTAAATTTTATGCCAGCGAGAAGGATCTCCTCGAAGCATTTAGAAAAGGTGACATAGACAGCCTAAGTGGTATTGCCTCGGACCAAGCCGAGCTTCTTAAGAAAAGTGGTGCACAAATACACTCTTCTCCTCTACCCCGTGTCTTTGGAGTTTTTTTCAATCAAAACCAAAACAAAGTACTATTGGACAAAACTGTTCGCTCGGCCCTGAACATCTCTGCTCCTAAGGAGGAGATAGTGGAAACAGTGCTTCATGGATTCGGTACCGTTATTGATGGACCACTCCCCCCTGGAACACTCGGAGAGGAGGTGGTGTCGAGTTTGGCCAGAGAATCACGTCTAGAAAGTGCTGCCGCCCTACTTTCCAAGAGTGGCTGGGCGAGAAATCCACAAACAGGAGTACTTGAAAAAAAATCAGGAAAGGTTATAGTTACCCTATCGTTTTCAATCTCCACTGGTAACGTACCCGAGCTCCGTGCCGTAGCTGAGAAGCTTCGCGACACATGGACCGCTCTCGGTGCGCAAGTGGAAGTGCAGGTTTACGAAACTGGAGAACTAAACCAGACCGTTATTAGGCCACGTAAGTTCGATGCTCTCCTTTTCGGAGAAGTGGTGGGTAGAGACGCCGATCTGTATCCTTTCTGGCATTCTTCACAAAGAATAGATCCAGGGCTAAACATCGCCCTTTATGCCAACAGCCGTGCGGACAAATTTTTGGAAGATGTTAGGAAGACTACGGATCCCGCCCTACGAAGGAGCTCCTATACAGCCTTCCAGCAAGAGATAAAAAACGATGTTCCTGCAGTCTTCCTGTATGCTCCTAACTTTATCTATGTTCTACCAGAAAAAGTTAAGGGGGTTGATCTCGGGGAGCTTTCCACCTCTCAAGACAGATTCGCAGGAGTTCTAGACTGGTACATAGATACCGACAGCGTTTGGAAAATCTTCAATAAGTAATTCAATATCAAACTCATTTAAATGAAAAATAATACATTCCAGAGAGGAGTGCGTGGGAAATCAATGCGCCGCAGAAACGACAATGCCATCCCTCAAAAGCGACCTCATGACGTCATCCCACCCTTGGGAGAAAACATCCGCATAGTGCCCCTAGGGGGCGTCGAGGAGGTTGGCCGCAACATGATGGCAATAGAATTTAACGACGAGATTATCGTTGTTGATGCAGGCATACAATTTACCGACGCAGAAACCCCAGGCATAGATTACATCCTCCCAAACACTCGTTATCTTGAGGAAAGGAAAGGCAGGATTAAAGCTCTGGTCATAACTCACGGCCACCTAGACCACATTGGTGGCATCCCCTACATCATAGACCGTATAGGTAATCCTCCTATTTACACACGAGAGTTCGGAGCTCTGCTTATTAAGAAGCGTCAGGAGGAATTCCCTCATCTCCCCGCCCTTGATATCCGTATTGTTGACGCGAGCGATAAGGCTATCCCCATAACGGAAAACCTTAAAGTAAGGTTCTGGGGGCTTAC
>JBBDYY010000029.1:5022-15199 GCA_040900505.1 Parcubacteria group bacterium | reverse complement strand
GCGATAAGGCTATCCCCATAACGGAAAACCTTAAAGTAAGGTTCTGGGGGCTTACGCATTCCATTCCGGATTCGACAGGTATTATCATAGAAACTCCTTACGGAGACATAGTAAACACAGGAGACGTCCGAGTAGACAACGAAGACGGCGTCCCGGTAGACAAAGAGGTCGAGCAATACAAGATGTTCAAGGATAGAAATGTCCTCCTCTTCACCATGGACTCCACTGGTATTGAGAAGCCTGGCTTCTCCCCTTCAGAGAAGCATATATTAAAAAATATTGACTCCATTGTCGCCAATGCACCCGGACGTGTCATCATTGCCACATTTGCTTCTCAGGTTGAACGCATTATCGAATTTATGAAAACAGCCAAGCGTTATGGCAAGAAGGTGGTCATCGAGGGACGAAGTATGAAGACCAATGTGGATATCATCAAGCACTTAAATCTGGTTGATCTAGAGCACATTGTCCCCATAGAAGATATTGAGAAATATCCGCCAAACAAGATCATGATGATAGCCACAGGCGCCCAAGGCGAAGAATTTGCCGCCCTTATGCGCATGGCCAATCGTACCCATAAGTTCCTACGTCTGACATCCACAGACACAGTCATTCTCTCTTCTTCAGTTATCCCGGGTAATGAGCGAGCTATCGCCAAGCTTAAGGATAATCTTTTCCGACACGATTCAAAGATCATTACTTATCTTGATTCAGACGTTCACACCTCTGGACACGGCAAGCGTGGAGAGATTGAGTGGGTCCACCGCCAGATTCCTTATAAATTCTTCATGCCCGTCCACGGACATCATTACATGTTGAAACAACATGCCGAACTCGCCCACCAGCTTGGCTGCCCTAGGGAAAATATCATAGTGCCCGACAACGGCTCTATTATTGAAATCCAGGAAAAGGGTACCAAGTTAGTGAAGCTCCCTGAGAAAGCTCCGTCAGAAGATATGGTCGTGGAAGGTTTCTCCATCGGGGACATTTCGGAAGTAGTTATCCGTGACAGAAAAATGCTTGCTGAGGATGGCATCTTCGTTATCATAGTTCTCGTTAATGGGAAGACTGGCAAGCTCAGGAAGAGCCCCGACATCATTGCTCGAGGCTTCGTCTACCTTCGTGAGTCACAAGAGCTTCTGTCTGAGGCGCGACACATCATCAAAAGATCTATTGAAAATGCGACAGCGGGTATGAATCCTATAAACTTCGATTACGCGAAGAACGCAGTTAATGAAGATGTTTCTCGCTTTCTCTTCCAAAAAACATCAAAGAAGCCTATCGTTATCCCAGTAATATTGAGTGTCTAAGACAAAGTAGAGTTATACTTTGCTTATGCATATAAGGAGCTTTGAGAGAAGAGAGTTGCGGAAGCGTGGAGGAATCTTCTTCGCCACATTCTTCTTTACTCTTCATTACGCGGCTGTTTTATATGTGAATTCCTCCTTCTTGGGTGAATTTTTCTCCCCGGAGAAGGTTTCTTTCCTCTTCGCCCTCGGTGCCTTGGCCAATATTGCTCTTCTCTTCCTCGCTCCTACAATTTTAAATAAAATAGGCAATAGAAAGCTTTTTCTCCTACTTATTGTTCTGCAATTATGTGCTTCCGCTGTTCTTGCTCTTTCTCTATCCCCTGCATTCTTGGCAGGAGCTTTTGTAATATTCGGAGCCATACCTATGCTTGTGTATTACTCTATAGATATTTTCCTTGAGGCGGTGTCAGAAGATAAAATAACTGGAGAAATCCGCGGAATAGTTCTAACTATTGCCAATCTCGCTGTCTCCTCTGCACCGCTTTTAGTCGCGTTTCTAGCAGGGTCAGGTAATTTCCGCCCCCTATATCTTGCTTCTGCAATATTCCTTTTACCAGTTCTTTTCCTGGCTCTTACCTCTTTTAAAAATTTTAAGGATACTAGGACTAAACACGCTCACATAGTTCTGCCCTTTAAAACTTGGTGGAAGAGAAAGGATTTAAGACGCACAACTTTAGGAAGATTCACCTTGGAATTTTTCTATGTGGTAATGGTGATTTATACTCCTATTTACCTTACTCAAACCATTGGTTTCGAATGGACTGAGATTGGAATCATCTTCACAATAATGCTCTTACCCTTCATATTGTTTGAACTTCCAGCGGGAGAACTGGCAGATCACTGGTGCGGAGAAAAGGAGATAGAGACAATAGGCTTCGTCATAATGGGACTTTCCCTTCTAGTCATGCCCTTCTTGGGCAAATCACTTATATTGTGGTCGGCCATCCTTTTCCTTTCAAGGGTTGGGGCAAGCTTTGTAGAAATTACAAATGAAAGCTACTTCTTCAAGCAGGTAGATCACAAGAATGCGGGACTTATTTCCATCTTTCGTCTAACGCGCTCTTTAGCTCTGATCTTGGGAGCATATGCAGGCATCATCATTATTTCCATCTTCTCCTATGCTGGTATATTCTTTTTCCTTTCAATTATCGTCTTCTGGGGAATGGCACAAACATCTCATATTAAAGATACTCTATAAGACGAGGGGTATTTGTTTTTACTTATAATCTACTATCTCCCCCATCTTTCTTTCAATCTTATCGGCTTTTCTTAAATTACGTATTTGAAAAGGAGTTAAAAGATCTTCGTGAGCTGACTTATCAAGCATTTCTGTGAGCTCCCACAAATCTTCCTTACTAGTTAACCAATTTATTTTAACTTTTAAAAGATCGAACGGTTTGGAAAACTTCCGAAGAGTCTTCGTCCCATCATTAAGAAAATATTCATGAAAATAGGATAGGGCAAGCTCACGTGGATTCTTGTAAATGGGTTCGCGATAACGCAATACTCCATGATTTGTCTTCCCAACCGCCCCCCAAAAGCCATTAATATTGAAAAGTGCGACCACGTGATCCACATCCTCATCCGTAGTTCGAAGATCCATTAGTAAAGGTTTCCTTCCTTTTATCCAGAAGGCAGCGGCTCCTAGCAGTGCCCCTTCAAAGCAGTGTGCCTCTCCTGCATTAAGTGTCTTCTCTACTCCACGATATGTTTCCTTCCTCCTTTCATGGTTAAAGGGGATCTTGTTAAGAAAGTCCTGGACCTTTGTTGGGGTGTCCAGCCTTTTAAGAAAATTAAAATGCTTTTTAGAGAGTCCTGACTCCGCTAACGTCAATCTATTCATATCGCCACTATATCATGGCCCCTATTCCAAAAATTCAATCGTCTTCGCAATCTCCTTTATATAGTCCTTATCCACCCACAAGACTAAATATTCATAAGTCTCTCCATTCACGAGAACTGGACCGGGGTATGGCAGGATTAAAACAGCCTGATCCTTCATAAGTGGGTCAGCGTCCTTAGAAGGCATAAGGAGTACTCCAGTTTGCCCATCTATTTTGATACTCTCCACCTCCGGCTTGGAGCCGTAGGGCATACGTACATGGTCTAGCTCACTAGAAATGATATCTGTTAAGGTAAGTTCCCCTCCTGCGCCCGTCACCTCAAAGAATCCATTCTCCCCCTCGTAACGCAATTTTTCTTCAAGAGAAATAGTTTCCCACTCACTAGGATATTTAAGCGCTACCTTATACTCAGTACTTATAAACTCAGATTTGGAACCAGCAAAACTAAAATTGCCTTCTTTCTTTGCAAAAAGAAAAATGCCTGCAAATAAAATAGCTGCTGCTAAAATTATCCAAATTATTTTTTTTCTTTCCATAATAAATTTTAGGAAAACAGGATAATGCGGAGCATTATCCTGTTTATAACTCTACACTGAACGAAACAAAAAGAAAGGTGATTTCTCTCATCTTATTCAGTTGGGTTGTTACATGCTCTCAGATTTCCCTTCTGAACCAGATGAACCTCCTGTGTTTTGACGGCCAGCTTGGTTATCACCCTGGTTTCCGCCCTGTTGAGATTCATTGCCCTTCTTGTTGCGATCATTTGATCGATCGTGTGTATCTTGTGTCATATATTATGTAGGATTAACTTATAAGCACACCCACTGGCACATAAACGGGTTTCCGATTATTCGGTGCCTTCATCGTTGTTACTGTTGCGGCTGCGTGCACGGCCACCCTTCCTGCCTGCTTCGCGGGCCTCTTCTGAGGTAAATTCGTGAGCATTGCCGCTTTGGTGAGCTGCACGCCCACCAGCACTTGCTATCTCACGCTGCCTATCAGGATTCATTCCTGCGAATCCCCTACCGGTGTTGTTTGTCATGGTTTTATTTATTAGAGAGCATATTTGCTCTTTTGCTCATAATCTCGACCTCTGCACTAGTAACGGCAGTGAAGATTCTTTATTACTAGAAATACTTATCAACCAAACTCTTTATGCTTACGTCAAATCATTTATTCAAAATCTACTATACCGTTTACTTGAAATGCCTTCTTGAGCACGTCCTGAGTAACAGTCACCTGCCGCTGGTCGAAAAGGCGTTGTATCTTCACCTGAGGCTCTCCAGAGCGTATAAGCTCGGAAGCATCCTTATCTATGAAGTATTCAACACCGTCAATGTCTACAACGGTGTTTTCAAAGTTTTTAGGCCTGTCCTTATGCGTTCTCATACTAGAGTAAACGCAAAAGTAGAGCTTTCTTTACTTCGGCAAACGAGCTCTTGCGCAAGTTAACTTGCATACAGAGCGAGTGCCGCCGAAGCAAGCCCGGCATTGCGCACAATGCCGGGTTTACCTAACCCTAGTGAGCTTTTCTAGTCTTTCAATGTCCTTCTCTATGCCCCTGAGACCCGCTTCGAAAAAGGCCTTCTTTGAGGTATCAATGCCAATATCCTTAAATATATCTATGGGGCTCTTAGACCGCCCAGCAGTTAGAAACTTCTCTATCTTGGGGGCAAAACTCTTGTCTTGCCTCAACTTTTCGTAAAGTGCACGGCTAGTAAGCTGACCATATGCATAACTAAATACATAAAAAAATCTGCGAATATGGGAAATATAAACAAAGAAATATCCGTCATCCTCCGTCACATCTACTGATGGACCTAAATAGGATTTCATGTGTTTAACCATTATTTTTGCAATCTGAGAAGCTGGGATCAAGCCTTCTTTTCTTATTGTGTTATGAAGCTCAAGTTCAAAATTGAAAAACGCTACTTGCCTAAAAATAGTAGAGATATCACCCAGAAGTTTATTGTGAAGAAGTATCGCCTTCTCCTTTTCACTCAAAAATTTAGTTACATAATCCCCAGTAAGTTGTTCAAAGAATGTACTTGCGACCTCAGCCACTGCTAAGGAATATTTCTGATATCTTATCGGTTGCTTTTTACTTAATTCTGTATGAATTGAATGTCCCATCTCATGGGCGAGAGTTTCCACTGAATCAATCGTCCCCTCATGATTTAAAAGTACATATGTAGGTAAGCCCTTAGGACCCCAGGAATACGCGCCTGGCTTCTTGCCCTTCCTGGGATAAACATCAAGCTGCCCATTCCTAGCATACTCATCTACAAATTTGCCATAGATAGGATCAAGGGTATTGAATGAATCTCTCACAATTTTAACCGTTCCATTAAAATCAAACTTTTTATTAATCTTTCCTAAAGGAATCCCCCTATCTGCTAAAGTAATTCGCTTTTCCTTAAGGAGCCTGGCTTGAAGCTTATAAAAGCGATGGCTAATGGAAAAATGTTTTTCAACGATCTTTATTAAATCTTCCACATTTTTTTCTTTCATCTCACTTCCCAATACCATAGCACTGTAAGGTTGTTTAAAGCCCCTCATCTCGTCCATAACTTTTTTATAATTCACTATGGCGTTTATCTCTGACTCAGCAAACGGGCTAATACTCTTAAGTAGTTTATTTACTTCCTTATGAAGCTCTCTGCGGGGCTTGGTCGGTAAGGTTTCAATGGTTTTAAACGCTTTCCCTATGGGCAGTTCCTTCCCGCGAAATTTTATTGTCTTCTGGGTAAGAATTTTTTCTTGCCCATCTACCCACATTGCATAACTTGTGGCAGAAAGAAGATCTTCCAGCTGCTCCTCTTTCTCGCTTAACCGATATTTAGCGTGCTCAAAGACTTTTTTCAGATAGTACTTATATGGAAAAAGTAAATGGTGGGACAAAAACTTCTTCTGCTCAGAGTGAGGTACGGAAGCAATTTTTAATTTAAAAAAAGTTATTTCATTGTGGGCCTTAGTAAGCCTCTGGCTGAATTGAGTAGATCTGGCCCCCGCAACGGCATCATTGGAATCCAAATCGGTTCTTAGAGCAAAGTACCACCATGGTTTGCTAGAAAGATTTTTTTTTATGAGTTTATCTTGATCTCGGAGAGCTGAAGCCAATTTTAAAGGAGAGGAGATGAAATCCTTGTTCTTATACTTCTTGGCAAAGTCCTTATTTGCTTTTTCAATGGCTCTAATATCCTTCTCTATTTGTGGGTCCTTCTCATTTTTATACAAAAGGTTAAGATTCCACTCTGTTTTTATCTTGGGTTTCTTCCGCATTGGGTAAGTACATCAAATTCTCTGATGCATGTCAAAGTTTAAAGTTAGCATGCTATACTCCCGCTATGGAAGAATCCTACCCTATGAGAATCAACAAGTATCTAGCTCACACCAAGCGCTCCACAAGACGAGGTGCCGATGAGCTCATCAAGAAAAGCCAGGTCTTTATTAATGGCAAAGTTGCCGTGCTCGGGGACAAGGTGATGGAGAACGACCAAGTAGAAGTCCGCTTTCGAGGCAAGGAGAAGCCCCTCGTCTACTATGCCTACAATAAGCCTCCAGGTGTCGTCACACACTCATCTCAGCGCGGAGACAAGGAGATAAAACACGTTGTGGCCCTTAAGGATGTATTCCCTATTGGAAGGCTCGACAAGGAGTCCCACGGACTTATTATCTTAACGAACGACGGTAGGATTACTGAGAGACTTCTTTCCCCTGAATTCGCACACGAGAAGGTGTACCTTGTTACCACCAAGGAGAAGCTTCGCACAAGCTTTAAAGCCAATATGGAAAAGGGTGTAAAAATTGAAAGAGAAATGACACGCCCCACCAAAGTAGAAATTGTTAATTCAAATACTTTTAAAATAGTTCTAACGGAAGGAAAGAAGCATCAAATACGCAGAATGTGCGCCGCCCTCTTCCAAGAAGTAGACGACCTGAAGCGCATAAGGATTATGAATATAGAATTAGGCAAACTACCAGAGGGTAAGTCACGCCAAATAGAGGGTGAAGAATTGGAAACCCTATTGAAATCTCTCGGGCTTTAGTTATTCTACGAAGGTAAGAGCCTTCCCCTTCTTGTCCCCTCTTCCTGTACGACCTATGCGGTGGACATAGTCGTCAAATGTTGCTGGAACATCGAAGTTTATAACGTGAGTAACTCCTGAGATATCAAGACCTCTCGCAGCAACGTCTGTAGCCACAAGTATCTGCGCATTATCCCTTTTAAAAGTGTCGAGCGCTCGCTGTCTCTGGCCTTGATTCTTATTGCCATGAATAGATTCTGACTTAAAACCTCTGCGTATTAGTTCGTTTGAGAGCTTCTCCACTCCGTGCTTTGTACGGCCGAAGATAAGCACCTTAGAGAAATCTGGTTGCTTGAGCAGGTCCACAAGGAGATCAAGCTTCGTCCTACCTGGAAGAACCTTCACAATATCCTGATGCACATTCTTGGCAGTGTCTTGTGTCTTTACAGAAATCCTCACCGGATTGTTAAGGAAATCCTTAATTAGAGATTCTATCTCCCGTGAGATGGTAGCTGAGAAGAAAAGAGTGTGTCTCTCCTTCGGCATGAGGTCCATCATGAAGCGCATATCGTGGACGAATCCCATATCAAGCATTCGATCTGCCTCATCTAGAACTATGGTATTAAATTGTGACAAGTGAATATGCTTTGTCTCTATAAGATCTTTGAGTCTCCCCGGTGTTCCTATGACGAATTGGTTTCTGTGCTTAAGGTCACGTATCTGCTTACCTATGGGTGCGCCACCTACGCAACACACTGAGTAGAGACCTGTGCCACGGGCGAAGTCTATGAGCTCTGCCTCTATCTGCTGAGCAAGCTCTCTTGTGGGAACCACTACCAAAACATTCACATTCTTATTCTTTAATACCTTATCTATGAGAGGTATGAGGAAAGCAGCAGTCTTGCCGGTACCAGTGTTAGCAATACCCACAACATCTAAACCTTGGAGTAAATAAGGGATAGTCTTATCTTGAATAGGTGTGAGCTCTTTGTAGCCCTTCTCTATAATATTTTTCTTTATAATATCCTCGACAGGGAGATTCTCTATCTTGTGCTCCGGCACAAAAACCACTACCTCTTCGGTAATTACGGTTTTATTTATAAATTTTGAGTGAGGAATGTTTTCTCCTGTAGAGAAACGAGACCTAGGGGCCTGCCTTCTAGGGACAGTACGGCGGGGACCGCCAAAACGCTTGTTGTACATAATTGCTGTTTAAACCAGATTCACTTCTGACGAGGGGAATATAGTATTAATACTTAGTATATATCAAAACCTTTTTGCTGTCAAGAGAAGCTGTCCTTGGGTATGTCGAAGATAGAGGCCTCTGGCGTATCACCAGATATCCACTGACTAATCCTTTTTCCCCCATAAATGGAGGGCAGGATACCCGTACCATTGCAGCCTAAGTTATACATAAGAACAGGGTTCTTGGGCTCAGGGCCCACGAGGCGAACTCCATTTTTGGTATAACCCATAAGCCCGTGCCAAGTGAATATGTAATCTATTTTTTTATTTGGCTCGGTCTCATATGTCTTCCGCACGAAGTTATCTATTACCTCCACCAATTCCTCAGGAAAATCTAAGTCATGTGAATACTGTCTGCTGTCATTCATGCGAATCTCAGGCCCTCCTATGGAGATGAGATTGTGATTTTTCAAAGCTTCATATTCATATTGCCGACGGGTTAAGTAGAAATAGGGATCCATGGTGCTTGGATCAGGGTCCGAGAGATAACTTATGGCCATAGGGGGTTTATTCATCTTCTCTAGATATCCTGACATGTACCCCACTGTTCCATAGAGAAGATGGTGAAATTTTGCATCAATATCGAGTCCCGTTTCGTTAAAGATAGTGAGGCTCGAAAAGCCATTCGTGCAAAGAATCACCTTTTCTGCTGTCACTGTGTGAGTATCCGCATCAAGAATAGCGTTGGTATGGTGCAAAACTACTTTGTTTACAGGCGTATGTTCATAGAGAGAGAAGCGTTCAGAATATTTTTTTAACATATAAAGTAAGACCTCTTCGCAAAAGAGAGCGCTGTTTACACAGCCTTTCTGATAAGAGACAACAGCTACGAAATTCTCTTCAGCTGTCTCCAGAGTCGAGAGAATTTCCTTGTGGGACACAAGGTTGTATAAATCCTTATATTCTTCCGGAATACTTCCCGAAAATTCAGATTCTTTAGAAATTAGTATTGTTTCTGTATTAAGTCCTCCTTTTTTTCGTAATAAGTTATTTTTCAAATGCAGGAGAACTTGTTCCTTACTAGAAAGACCTGCATGGCCTACAAAACGCGAGAAGGGTATGTCGAGCCCAGCATCCGTGTACATTTCATCCATGAGTTCCCATGTATCTTCTACAGCCTTCTGCCCGTCTGTAGCAAGCTCTAAGCCAAACTCATCTACCAGGCTAGCAAAGCCCCTTTCAAAATAGCTGACTACCTGGCCGGCATTGTGCCCGGTGGCTCCGTGAGCAAGCTTAAATCTCTCAAGAATAGCTACTTTCTTATCGGTATATTTAAGGATGAAAAATGCCGTCGATATGCCGGCAATCCCCGCCCCGATGATAGCGACATCGGTTTCTATATCCTTCTTTAATCCCTTACAGACACGATCCTTCTTTAATTGGTGAAGCCAGGGGGAAAGATTTTTCTTCATTGTGCTATTGTAGCAAAAAAATCTATTCTTACTGAATTCTTGCTTATGGGTTTACATATAATCTCAGAGTGCTACAATCCAAAGGTATGTCCTACTAGCAAAAGCTGGTTTGACTGCGCTATTACAAGTTTCTTGTTTACGACCGATTTATTTCGGTCATTGTCTTCTAAAGACAGAGCAAGAATAACTAATCAATACCATGGACGATAACCAGAACCCACAGGGTGGAAACATGGGCGAACCTGCTACTGAAGAAATGAAGAAGCCGGTAGAAGGTGCCCCTGCTGAAGGTGCATCTCCAGCTCCTGCTGAAGAGGCTCCTCAGGCCTAAGCTTATA
>JBBDYY010000029.1:0-4922 GCA_040900505.1 Parcubacteria group bacterium | reverse complement strand
GCTGAAGGTGCATCTCCAGCTCCTGCTGAAGAGGCTCCTCAGGCCTAAGCTTATAAAAAGACCAGGGATATCCCTGGTCTTTTTATTTATTTGCCTAAACCATTTGCATTGCTATAATGCCGGAGGACTTACAACCGAGGTTAAAATGCCCGCTTCGCTCAATAAGGGCATGCCGAATATAGACAGTATGCCCCCGATACCCGGTCAGCTCTGGCGAGTTGCCGGCCAGTACGGATTCAATACCATAAAGAAGAGTAGGCTCAGGAACGAGGCTATTCGCGTTGAATTCAGCGCTCGTATCCATGCTTTCCTGTCCCATCTAGACAGTATGGCGGAAAATGAGTGCACCTGGAGAACCTTGGATGTCATACTCCGAGTAGATCGGAGTCCCTTAGGCCCCTTTGAAAGAAAGAAGGTGGTCTCAGTGGAATGGATAAACATCCTTACGATAGTTTGGGCGTGCGCTCTCATACGCTTAGGCTATCGGGGAATTATCCGCCCTGGCATTCTCGACCTTCTGAAGAATGAGGTCATATGGTTCCTGAGTAGCATGAAATACAAGCTTCCAGTGCACCATGTGCTCTTCTGCCCCTTCCTAACTGAATGGGAAAAGGTGAAGGATTGGAACGTGCTCGAGAGTAACGAGACCCGGACCAAGAGCTTCCCCGGCCAATCAGTTGCACCGAAGCCACTTTCAGACGTTTGTGTCGAGTGCATAGCTAGCACTAAGGCCGCTCATAGTTGAGCGGCCTTTTTATTATTTGAGACTAAGCTTCCCTCCCTTACTCCTTATGGCAAGTAGAGCAAGAACTAGCGCATAAACAATGTGGTCGTCTATGAGTGGATTATTTTCCGGAGGGAAAGTCGAGAGCCACATTAGCAACATCAACACAATTCCAGCTATTGCACCCCAGAATACATATTTGTTTAGAAGAAGGGTTAAGCCTATGAAGAGAAGTCCGAGCATAAACATCCAGTCGATAAGAGGTATACCAGCCAAACCTTGAAAGAAGACAGCTACCGGTCCCTCTGTGGCGAAGCTCAAGTATCCAGTAGTTGGTGAGCCGCCATTCAACCAAGAGTTTTCTCTAGCTGTAGCAAACCCTAAGCCAAATAACTTATCCACAAAGGCCCAAAGAAAGATAAATGCCATCACGAAGCGAAGTTTCAGAAACGTAATTTTTTGTATATTCATACTTATAATATTACACCACAAATGGGTATTAGAAAGTGCTTAGGATTTAAATTCGATTTCAAAGTGGTACATTCCCATTCCGCATGAACCTCTAAATGTAGATACTTCTGGGCTTCCTATGCTTATATCTGTCGTACCTGAATTCGGAAGATTCTTTAGGTATCCTAAGGAAGGAAGCCTTAAAACTGAGGAGCAGTCATAAGTGCCATTGGTGGAAAAGCGCAAGGTGGTTGGTATGCCCGCCTGAGCCATGGTCCTTCTGGGAACGTACCCGCCCTTTGCTTGTATTGTTATTATCTGCCTTCCGTCGATGACCTCTACATTATTAATATTTTCTTCGGTTCTACTATTACCCCGGCCTAGGATTGTGGCCCCGCCAATAAGCACTATGACGACAAGAATGGAGATTAATGTAGCTTTCATGTGCTTATAATACTAAAAATTAAAGACAGGCGGTATTACCCCAATTATTACCAAGCTATTAATGAGGTTGAAGATGCCGAAGAAGATTACTACCAACCCCGCTGTCTTAAAGAAGATTCCCGACTGTGCCTTCTTATGAATTCCCAGAGAGCTGAAGCTTAGCAATGCAAGCACTGGCAGTGTACCTAGGGCGTACATGAACATGATCATTGCTCCTGATATGAAGCTTCCTGTAGTAAGTGTATAAATCTGCATGGATTGGGTAAATCCACAAGGGAGGAAGAATGTTGCAATGCCAAGTAGTAGGGGCGTTATAGTGTGATTAATACTTTTTAAGCCGTGTACATGTCTACCAATAACGCTAGGCAAAGTCGGCTGTAATCCTTTGGCCCAAGGAAATACATCAAGAAGATTAATACCTAAGACCAAGAGGACAAGAGCGACAATCAGGCTAAGAATGAAGGTCCCATTTACTCCAAGCTGAAAGACAGAACCTAGGGCCCCTATTACTCCCCCGAGGATAAAGAATGATACAAGTCTTCCAATATGGAACAGGAGTTGCGGGCGCACTTTATCATTCTCTTTGGCGAAGCTCGCAGACATGGAGAGCACGAGCCCGCCTACCACAGCCATACAGGTAGACACAGAAGCTATGAGTCCTATTACGAATGCCGTTCCGTAGCTCACTTCGGATGCAGTTACGAAGTTTACAATGCCAAGTTTCTGAAGGATGATAAATAGCAATACAAATACCACTGCAATAGGCAGAGCAATTCGAAAATCAGACCATTTCACCGGGTGCTTCTTCTTTTCAACCGAGAGAGTATAGCCGTGGGGCTTCAATACCTCGCTTAGATCGTTTGCGATGTGTTCGATAGACTTGTCTCCAAAGTCGCCTGTCACTTCCACACTATGCGTTCTTAGAGAGGATCTAGCGCTAGTGACTTCCGGCAATGCATTGAGCTCACTCTCTGTAAGTACAACACAGGCGTTGCAATGCATTCCGTTCACATGAAAGGTGTATGTTTTCATTGCGTTATATCTTCATTGTTTTTAGTCGTAAAGAATTCCCAACTACAGAAACACTTGAGAAGGCCATGGCAAATCCGGCAAAGACAGGGTTAAGAAGCCAGCCGAATAGTGGGTAGAAGACTCCTGCCGCCAAGGGGATGCCGACAATATTGTAGATGAAGGCCCAGAAGAGATTCTGCTTTATCCCCCGCATAGTAATCTTGGAAAGCCTTATTGCTTTTACAAGCTTAGATATATCTCCGCCTAGAAGTGTAATGCCGGCAGATTCTATAGCCACATCTGTGCCGGTACCCATAGCAATACCCACATCAGCTTGTGCAAGAGCCGGAGCATCATTGACGCCGTCACCTGCCATAGCTACGACTCTTCCCTCCGACTGAAGCTCCTTAATTTTAAGAAGCTTGTCTTGCGGTAACACATGTGCAATCACGTCATCTATGCCTACAAGCGATGCAATATACTTTGCCGTTTTCTCATCGTCCCCTGTTAGCATCACCACTTTTATACCTAACTTGTGAAGATTTTTTACTGCTTGCTTGGATTCTGCTTTAATTTCATCCGCTATCATGACAAATCCAAGAACCTTCTCTTTGGTGGCTAGAATAACTGGGGTTTTTCCTTCTGTGGTGTATTGCTCTATCTCTTTCTCGTTAAATGTGATTCCAAGGTCTCTTATGAGCTTCGCATTACCTACATAATATTCATTGCCGTTTATCACTCCCCTTAAGCCCTTGCCTTGTATTGCCTCGAAACTTGTAGTGCTCTCTGTAGAAATATTTTTTTCTTTAGCATAACTTACAATAGCGTGCGCTATTGGATGCTCGGATTTCTTCTCAAGCGAGGCAAGTATAGAGATGACCTCATTATCATTAAAAGCGGAAAAATTCTTGATATCTACTAGAGTTGGCTTGCCAATGGTAATGGTACCCGTTTTGTCCACTATGACTGTATCTACTTTATGAAGCTTCTCTAATGTTGCTGCATCCTTTATGAGTATTCCTTCCTTGGCGCCCTTACCCACTCCCACAATAATGGCGGTGGGGGTTGCAAGACCCAGTGCGCACGGACAGGCAATAACCAAAACTCCAACAAAAGCTACAAGCCCAGAGGAAAGTGCCAGAGAAAAACCCAGCGCTCCCGAACCAAAATAAAGCCAGGCCCCTAGCGATGCGAAGGAAATGGCGAGCACTATGGGCACAAAGACGGCGGAGATCTTATCCGCCAGAGCTTGTATGGGGGCCTTGCTTCCCTGTGCTTCTGTTACCATCTGAATAATCTGAGCAAGCAGGGTTTCTGACCCAACCTTTGTAGCTTTAAATACAAACGAGCCGCTTGTGTTTATTGTGCCAGCCACCACACTATCTTCAGCCTTCTTTTGCTCTGGCATCGGCTCTCCTGTCACCATAGACTCATCTACGAAAGATTCCCCTTCTGTGATCACTCCATCCACAGGTATCTTTGCTCCAGGCTTCACAATAATTAAATCCCCGTGCTTAACATCGCTTATGGAGATCTCAAGCTCTTTGCCGTCACGGATAACTAGTGCCGTCTTGGCCTGTAAATTCAAGAGTTTCTCTATGGCATCGCCCGTTTTTATTTTTGAGCGGGCCTCAAGGTACTTCCCGAGAGCAATGAAGGTGATAACTATTATTGTCACGTCATAGTATGTGTTTTCAACATTGATGTATGGTGCCAATATCTCTTCAAAGGCGGTTACAGCGAAGCTGTAGAGGAAGGCGGATACCGTACCAATGCCTATCAGGGTGTCCATATTGGCCTTTCCGTAGCGCAGGAAGCGGTAGAAGCCAAGGAGATACGGCTTACCCACTACGAATAATATGTAGGTAGCCATAAGAGGAAGCAGGTGGTGGAAAAATTCTTCCATTACAGGGCTCATCATAGGAACCACACCTGAACCCGCGAGTATCTCCCATGCCATAATAACGGCGCTCACTATGGCTATTGGTATTGCGAATACTAGTTTCGAACGCATGTCCTTCACCTCCTCTAGCTTCTCTTTCTTGGACTGATTCAGGCCCAGGTGCTCGGCATGTTCGCTCTCGCTCATGCCCATCTCCTTGGCTGTATGAGGAATATCCAAAGAGTAACCAAGCTTCTCTATTTTCAAAGAAAGCTCTTGGGGATTAGTTTTTGATTCATCAAATGCTACTTTAGCTGTCTCAGTACCATAATTTACTTCAACGGACTCTACTCCTTCTGATTTTTTAAAAGTCTTTTCAATAATACTGGCGCATGATGCGCAGTGCATACC
>JBBDYY010000028.1:15503-20535 GCA_040900505.1 Parcubacteria group bacterium | reverse complement strand
GCTTTGCAGAATGACGGCTCCGACGGCGACAGGGCCCGCTAGTGGACCTCTTCCCGCCTCATCAATTCCTACAATAAAACTCATTGGTTGTTTAATATTCGTTTCTAACATTATACCTTATAATGGCCCCATGGCCCGCTTCTCCCACCTGCACACTCACTCACACTATTCTCTTCTTGAGGCACTCCCCAAGATCCCTGATCTCGTTAAAAGGGCTAAAAAAATGGGTAATCCCGCCCTCGCTCTTACCGACTCAGGGAACCTCTACGGAGCAATTGAATTTTATAAGGAATGTGAGGATGCAGGTGTCAAACCAATTTTGGGAGTCGATGCTTATGTAGCTCTGCGATCTCGTCATGACAAGGAGGCAAGAATAGATAATATGCGTACCCGGCTTGTGCTACTAGTAGAGAATGAAATTGGTTATAAAAATCTCTTGAAACTAGTAACCCTTTCATACCTAGAGGGCTTCTACTACAAGCCCCGCATTGATAAGGAATTAATTGAACAACATAGCGAAGGTCTAATAGCCATCATGCCATCCTTCTCTGGGGAGGTGGCAAAGAGTCTTAATGGCCGAAATAACAAGAACGCAGAAGAAGTTATCACGTGGTACAAAAAGGTTTTCAACGACAAATTTTTCTTGGAGATTACTCACCACAAAGAAATTTCTGGACACGAGGACAAGATGAAATCTCTTATAAAACTTGCCCGCGAGACGAAGACGCCCCTAGTCGCCGCCCATGATGTGTATTATCTGGACCCGGAAGATAAGCCCGCTAGAGACACAATGATGTCTATACAGGGAACCTTCACGCGGGACGGTGATTCATTCGACCAAGGCGATGAAGATTTCTCTTTCATTAGCCAGACGAGGGCAACAGAAGAATTCAGAGATACTCCTGATGCATTAGAAAATGTGGAGAAGATTGTGGAGATGTGCAACTTGAAGCTTGAGCTCGGCAAATGGGTCTTCCCAAAATACATTGTGGAAAGTGGCAAGAGTTATGATGAGGAACTTCGGGATCTCGTCTTTAGCGGATTTGAAAAGCGAGAACTAGAAAAAACTCCAGAGATTTTAGAGAGGGTTGAATACGAACTTAAACTTATTAATGACAAGGGTTATTCACCATACTTCCTGGTGGTGGCAGATCTAATCAGATATGCACATGAAAACGGCATATTGACGAACATCAGGGGATCCGTGGCGGGCTCAATGGTCACCTACCTTGCTGGTATTACTAATGTAGACCCCCTGGAATACAAGCTCCCCTTTGAAAGGTTTTTGAACCCAGATAGACCCTCTCCGCCAGACATTGACATGGACTTTGCCGACAACAGACGAGACCAAGTTATTGAATACGCAAGGCAAAAGTATGGTGCAGACAAGGTGGCGCAAATCGGAACCTTCGGAACCATGATGGCCCGCGGGGCAGTGCGTGACGTAACGAGGGCCATGGGCTTCTCGTATTCAATAGGAGACCAGATCGCCAAGCTCATCCCCTTGGGCGCTCAGGGATTTCCTATGACCATCGACCGTGCAATGAAGGAAAATCCTGAGCTAAAAAAGCTTTATGACTCGGGAGGTGAAGCGGAAACAATTATAAACATGGCAAGAAAGATTGAGGGCTGCGCTCGGCACATCTCTGTTCACGCCGCAGGAGTTGTCATCTCCCCCAATGCGCTTACCGACTTCACCCCACTTCAGTACGACACCAAGGGAGAACTTAAGATCATCACTCAGTTCGACATGTACTCTATAGAGGAAGCCGGGCTTCTTAAATTCGACTTCCTCGGTATAAAAAACCTTTCAATCATTGCCGATGCGATTGAGCGTATAAAGAAAATGGAGGGTAAAGAAATAAATATTGAAAAGATTCCGTTAGATGACAAAAAAACTTTTGCCATGCTTACGCGCGGAGAGACGGAAGGTACCTTTCAGCTTAATGGCGACGGCATGACCAAGGCTCTTATGGAACTTAAACCCACGTCAATTTACGACATCAATGTCATGGTCGCCCTCTATCGCCCAGGACCAATGGATAACATCTATGAATACATAGCGAGGAAGCACGGCAAGAAACCAATATTATATCTCCACCCGAAGATGAAAGACTTCCTAGACACTACATATGGAGTGCTCGTCTACCAAGACGACCTTCTTATGACAGCTATCGAGGTCGCTGGATACTCGTGGGGAGAGGTAGACAAATTCCGCAAGGCCGTAGGAAAGAAGATTCCAGAAGAGATGAGGAAGCAACACATTAAATTCGTAGAAGGGTGTGTAGAGATTGGTAAAATGAGCAAGCAAAAAGCTGAGGAACTATGGATGCTTTTCGAACCATTCCAAGGATACGGCTTCAACAAAGCCCATGCCGCAAGCTATGGACGAATGGCCTACCAGACATCGTGGCTTAAAGCCAATTTCCCTGAAATATACATGTCCGCAGTACTCACCGCAGACTCTGGAGATGTGGAGAAAATTGGAATAATGATTGGAGAGTGCAAGAGAATGGGCATAGAAGTCTTGCCTCCCTCAATTAATGAAAGCTACTCACAGTTCACTGTCATCCCGAAGGAAGATGGCAAATATAAAATCCGCTTCGGACTTACAACTATTAAGAACTTCGGCCAAGGTATTTCTACAGCCATAATTGAAGAGAGGAAAAGTGGAGGAAAATTTAAATCTATTGCAGACTTTCTAGATAGAGTTAAGGATAAGAATTTAAATAAAAAATCTTTAGAATCGCTTATAAAAGCAGGGGCACTGGATGAATTCGGTGAGCGTGGACATTTCTTGGATAATCTTGAAACTCTTCTCTCCTACCATAAGGAGCGGGCTGCAGAGCCCGAGCATCAGGACTCCCTCTTTGGCCTTATGAGTGACTCATCGACACTACCTGAAATGAGACTTATTCCAGGTAAACCAATTAGCGAGAAGGATCGCCTCACGTGGGAGAAGGAGCTTTTGGGCCTATACATTTCTGGACATCCACTTGACTCGTATAAGGAGAGGCTCGGAAGCAAAGAAACGAATATAAAAAAGTTAAATGATCTTAAAGAAGGAGATGCTGTAGTCATAGCGGGACTCATCACAAACATTCGAGATGTTCTCACAAAGAAAAACGAGAGGATGGTTTTTCTAGGCCTTGAGGACCTAACGGGAGAAATTGATGTGGTCCTCTTCCCGAAGACGTTTGAAGAATTCCGTGCGCTTATAACCCCCGACAATTGCATAGCTATAAAAGGAAAAGTTTCAATGCGTAATGGCGAAACAAGCTTCATTGCAGACAAGCTGAAAGCTTTATAAAGGCCTTATTTACTGCTAATATTTCCCTATGACAACAATTGAGGCAAAGAGGCACTCTTTAGCTCACCTACTCGGGGCAGCCGTTAAGGAGATCTATGGCGATGAGGCAAGTCTCGCCATCGGTCCCGCAATAGAAAATGGCTTTTACTATGATATTGACTTCCCTGCCTCTATTAAAATTGGAGAGAAAGAGCTTCTGAAGATACAAGGCAAAATGGAAGAACTACTTCCTACCTGGACGTCTTTTGAAAAAGAGGAAGTGAATGAGAAAAAGGCCCAAGCTTCCTTTTCTACCTCAAATGGTGCAAACCCCTTTAAAAAGGAGTTGATTGACGAAATAGTTTCTAAGGGCGAGCCCATAACCCTATATACCTCTGGAAACTTCACTGATCTCTGCCGCGGTGGACATGTTGAAAATATGAATGAAATAAAAAAAGGGTCATGGAAGCTTACCCATGTTGCCGGTGCGTATTGGCGCGGGAGTGAGAAGAACCCAATGCTTACACGTATATATGGATTAGCTTTTGAAACAAAGGAGGAATTGGAAAATTATGCACATAATCAAGAAGAGGCCAAAAAGCGGGATCACAGGAAACTAGGCAAGGAACTGGAGCTCTTCACAATTATTGATGATGTGGGGCCTGGCTTACCCCTCTTCTATCCCAAGGGTGCACTTCTTCGCCAACTTATTGAGGGCTTCATTAGTGAAGAGCAAAAGAAGAGGGGTTATGAGGATATCTGGATACCACATATCACCAAGGGCAAGCTTTATGAGACATCAGGTCATTTAGATAAATACGATGCCATGTACTCCCCAATGGTTATAGATGAGACAGACTACTATCTAAAGCCGATGAACTGTCCTCACTTCATGATGCTTTATGGATCAAGGCCACACTCATATAGAGATCTGCCTGTCCGATACACATGCACGACCACCAATTACCGTTATGAGAAATCTGGTGAACTCTCTGGTTTAACGAGGGTGCGATCTCTGACTCAGGACGATTGCCATGTATTTTGTGAAAATAATCAGATAGAAGGTGAGATTGAGTTGATTATAGATATGATTAAATCAGTCTATTCTGCCTTTAATCTGAAAAATTTTTATGTACGAATTTCTCTGAGAGACCCCAAGGATAAGGAAAAGTATCTAGGAGGCGATGAAGTCTGGGAAACTGCTGAAAATGCTTTACGCGCTCTGATGAAGAACACTGGGTGGAAGTATGTAGAGGCCCTAGGTGAAGCTGCCTTTTATGGTCCGAAATTGGATTTCATGTTTAAAGATGTTCTTGAGAGAGAATGGCAACTTTCCACAATACAGTTAGATTTCAATCTCCCAGAGAAATTCGATCTCACTTATGTTTCTAAGGAAGGCAGGCAAGAAAGACCAGTAGTAATCCATAGGGCCATATTGGGCTCTACTGAGAGATTCCTGGGAATAATGATAGAACACTATGCGGGTGCCTTCCCTCTCTGGCTTTCACCTGTGCAGGTGAAGGTCCTTCCTATCGGAGAGAAACACTTCACATATTCTCTGAAGGTTCTTGAGGCTCTCCAAGCGGCAAACATCAGGGCAGAAATGGATGCATCGGACGAAACCCTAGGCAAGAAAATCCGCAATGCCAAGACTGAAAAAGTCCCTTACTCTCTTGTCATTGGAGATAAGGAGGTTGAGGGTAACAAGGTGACAGTAGAAAGTAGGGACAATGGTAATCAGGG
>JBBDYY010000028.1:0-15403 GCA_040900505.1 Parcubacteria group bacterium | reverse complement strand
AGGAGGTTGAGGGTAACAAGGTGACAGTAGAAAGTAGGGACAATGGTAATCAGGGAGTGATGAGTGTGGAGGAGGTGGTAGAGAAGCTCAAAACACAGATTATTGAGAAGATTTGACCAAAGCTTTGTAAAGGGGTAAATTGGCGGAAGACCCGATCCCTGGAGAAAGCAATGCCGACCGAACCAGTTCTATATGAGAACGAGGTACGTGCGAAGGAAGTCGCAGAAAAGGAGATAGAGAGTATTCTCAATCACCTCAAATGTAACAACCCAAACCTACATCTTGTTAGAACTGTGGACGAGATGCTGAACCAAGTACGCATCCGAGTGGGAAGAATTGCGGCAGAGATCGATCGAGCCCAGCCCCGCTTCGAGCGCGGTGACCTAGTGTATTCTCGATCAGGCCGTGGCCCACGGGGTACGACAGGTGTCAACCTTTGTGGACACCCGTCAGGAGTGTCCGCCTGCGACGGTGAAAGATTCACCGTTTTCGGGCACTGCTATCTGCCTATGTGGTCTATGAGCGGCCGCCCTCTCGGTGGGAAGTCCGGGGTGTGGCACATCTCCCTTGAGGAGTTTGGTCCCAAAACGTTCTTCATCGAAAATCACTTCGACATCTTTTAACCGACCCCATGGGTCGGTTTTTTTAAATATCGACAGTTGCTTTCTTGGCATTGGATTGGATGAAGCTTTTTCTGGAGGGAACATCAGTGCCCATAAGAATGTCGAAGACCTTGTCCGCGTCGCGGGCATCTTCTATCTCAACTTTCTTTAGGATTCGGTTCTTCGGATCCATTGTAGTTTCTTTGAGCTCTTCTGCATTCATTTCTCCAAGACCTTTGTAGCGCTGGATAGAAACCTTCAGTTTCTTAGGTTCTTGCTGCTTGCTACTAGCTTCTGGCTTCTCCGATTCAGATTCATCCAGTTGTTGGTCGTCAGTCGTTTGTTGTTCGTCAATAACATCTCCTATTTCAATATCATTTCCTGCAATTTTTATCTTTTCCTCGTCAGAATACGCATAGTGAATTTCTTTACCGATTTTTATTTTATACAAAGGTGGTTGAGCAATATAAACATGTCCTGCATCTATAAGTGGGCGGAAGAAGCGATATAGAAGTGTGAGAAGTAGAGTTCGAATGTGTGCGCCGTCAACGTCGGCATCTGTGGCGATAATAATTTTATGATAGCGAAGTTTTGTAATATCAAAGGTGTCACCTATGGCACAGCCGAGCGCCACTACCAAATTTTTTATCTGCTCCGATGCAAGCATTCTGTCTAGGCGTGCTCTCTCAATATTTAAAATCTTTCCACGTAGCGGGAGAATGGCCTGAGTCCTTCTGTCTCTCCCCATCTTAGCCGTACCACCCGCAGAATCTCCCTCCACAATGAAGAGCTCAGACTCCTCCGCCGAGCGTGACTGACAGTCTGCAAGCTTACCAGGCAAGGTCATGCCCTCAAGCGCCCCCTTACGGAGCACTGAGTCTTTAGCTGCCTTAGCCGCTTTACGTGCCTTAAGGGCCAAAACGACCTTCTGTATCATCGCCCTGGCATCATCTGGATTCTCCTCCAAGAAGGTAGAGAATGCGTCCCCGAAGACGGTACTAACCATACTCTGAGCTTCCACCGAACCCAGCTTCCCCTTAGTCTGACCCTCAAACTGGATCTCACGAAGCTTTATAGAGATAACAGCTGTGAGCCCCTCCAATACATCCTCTCCTGTGAAGTTGTCTTCCTTCTCGCTTATAAGATTATTTTTACGCGCATAATTATTGAGAGTTCGAGTGAGAGTAGTCTTGAAGCCAGTAATGTGCGTACCACCTTCAGAGTTGTAAATATTGTTCGCAAACGGAAGTATGCGAGAGGAGATGTCATCTACATACTGAAGCGCAACTTCGACTGTCTCATAGTCATTGCCATTAGCCGCCTTCTCTACATAAAAAATATTTTTATGAATTGGCTTTTGTAAAGCATTTTCAAATCTAACCAAAGAAACCAACCCGCCCTCAAAATAAAAAGATTTCGAGGGGGCATTTGGCTGTAGCTCCTTCATATAGAATACGCCATCGTCCTTTATATTCGTCTCCCTGGCATCTATAACCGTTATACGCATCCCCTTCACCAAATACGCCTGCTGACGGAGATGGTTAACTATGCGGTCAAAATCGAATACTATTTCTTGAAAAATTGATGGGTCCGGTTCAAAAGTAACTATCGTTCCAGTCAGTTTAGAGGCACCTACTTTCTTGACTGCTGCCTTTCTCTTGCCCTGATGGTATTCCTGCATGTATGCCCCCCCATCACGATGCACCTCTACTTTGCAGTATGTAGACAGAGCATTCACTACAGAAGCTCCCACGCCGTGAAGTCCGCCGGAAACTTTGTATCCCTCTCCGCTAAACTTCCCTCCAGCATGAAGTGTAGTCATAATTGTCTCAAGTGCTGAAACCTTGCTCTGCTTGTGCGTATCAACTGGTATACCTCGCCCATTGTCTACCACTCTTACCCTGTTTCCTGGCATAAGAACTACTTCCACACTGTCCGCAAACCCGCCCATAGCCTCGTCTCTCGAGTTGTCAAAAATTTCCCAAATAAGATGGTGGAGCCCGTCAGGACCTGTCGTTCCTATGTACATTCCCGGTCGTTTCCTGACCGGTTCAAGCCCCTCCAAAACTGTGATGGATTCGGCGCTGTAGTGGTGGCCTGCTGCTCCTTTTTTAGCCTTATCTGTGGCCGTTTCTTTTCCTTTAGGCATATGAAATTTGTCTCCCTATTTTAACATATTGGAGCTTATTTAGAAAGCCGATTTTTACCACTTATACCCGTCTGATTTCTGCTTCAAAAGTAGCTTCCGTGGCCTTCTCAATTTGCTCATGAAGAGCGTTAACGAAAGCATTAGTAAGGGTCCTATCCAGGCTTCTGTATGTAGTGCGGTATGTGTAGCTTTTCCTATCATTACCGAACTTCTTCTCGTTTTCGTATTCGTCAATAAGCTTCACCTCCTCCACCAAGTCTTTGCCAATGTCTCTTATAAGATCATAATAATTATTTGCAATAAATGTCTTCGGCACAACAAAAGAAATATCGCGTACTACTGGGGGAAATTTAGAAACTTCTTGATATTTATTGCCAAGCACAAGCTGTTTCTTCACCCTTTCGTCTTCCGACCAGAGCAAGCGGATATCAGGCAAATCCATTGATGCCATGGCCAACCTCTCAAGTCCAAACCCGAAGGCCCAACCATTCCACTTAGAAGAATCCACACCGAATTTCTCGAGTACAATATCCTTAACGACACCACTGCCGACTATCTCCATCCATTTTCCATTCATCTCTATTTCAACTTCTATCGATGGATGAGTGAATGGGAATGTCTCCGGCCCGAAGCGTGCATTAATATCCTGGCCGAAGACAGCATGTACAATAGACATCAAAACCTTCTTTAGCTCCTCTACTCCAATGAATTCCTTATCCTTTGGTGCTAGGTACCAACCATCGAGTTGGTGGAAGACATTCATATGATTCCTGTCTATCTCATCTTTCCTGTAGACCTTACCGTGAGAGAAACATCCTACGGGCTCACCCCTAGACATCCTCTCCTTTACCCCTTTCTCCTCTAGGTAGTAATACCACATCACTGTAGTGTGAGTACGGAGAATATTTTTATCATCTACATAGTACGTATCAGACTTTTTCCTTGCTGGATGGTCAGCTGGGAAATCAAACAAATCAAAAGCGATATCAGTCGAAACAATTTCAGGAAACTCAATTATGTCAAAATTATTAAATTCCGGCTGAGCCAGAACACGCTCAACCATCTCATTTATAGGGCTTCCTGTAGTTCTCGACAGATCAGGCATGTCCAAGAATCTCTTTATTCGCAGAGCTTCAGTGTCTGTTCTTTTCTCTAATCCTTCTCGCAGATTAGTCTCTTCAGCGATTTTAATTTTAAACTTTGACATGGTTGGATTATTCAATCTGAGCCGTTTTATTATACGAGAAACCTTGAAAAAGTCTAAATTTAAGGCTATAATATCGAAACTCTCATGGCAGATGTTCAGTCAATAATTCTATATTTTACCCTCTTTACCTCACTCTTTTTTGAGATTTTTTTGCTCATTACCTATTTCGAGGTGCGGGAGGAAATTAAGTTTGATGAAGAACACAGAAAAATGAGCCCCGGTGTAAGGCCATCAGTCACCATTATCGTCCCAAGCTTCAATGAGGAAAGAACCGTAGCGGGTACTATTAAGTCTATTCTCAATTTGAGTTACCCTAAGGATAAACTCAAATTAATTTTGATAGATGACGGCTCTACAGACAACACCTTAAAGACTTTAAACAAGTTTAAGACCCACCCACAAGTAACTATTTATTCCAAGGAAAATGGCGGCAAGCATACGGCCCTTAACTTTGCTTTAGAGAAGGTCGAGACTGACCTCGTGGGGTGCCTTGATGCAGATTCATATGTTAACCAAAACGCACTGGAAAAAATTATGCCCTTCTTTGAGGATGAGAAGATTATGGCAGTCACACCCTCTATCAAGGTGCACGAGCCTAAAACAATCCTTCAGCATGTGCAGAAGGTTGAATACAGCTGGGGAGTCTTTCTTAGAAGGATGCTCTCTTCTATGGAAGCGCTCTACGTGACGCCCGGTCCATTTTCAATATTTAGGACCAGAGTTTTCAAGGAACTTGGAGGTTATAGGGTGGCTCACCAAACAGAGGACATGGAAATGGCATTACGCATGCAAAAGAACAGATACCGAATAGTTAATGCGTTAGGAGCGCATGTTTACACCGTTACTCCTGGCAAACTTAAGGACCTCTATAAGCAACGCTTAAGATGGACCTACGGATTTCTAAACAACGCAATGGATTACAGAGAACTGTTTCTAAATAAGAAATATGGCCACATAGGCCTGTTTATACTTCCTTTAGCCTTTATTTCCATATTTACCACCCTCTATGCTGCTGGAAGCTTCCTCTGGAACATGGCATCTAAGGCCCTGGATACTTACTCCAAACACCAGGCGATAGGCTGGACATTTCAGTCGCCAAGCTTTTCCTTCGATTGGTTCTTTATAAACACAGGAGCCATAGCTCTTATAACCGTTGCTGTACTTGCGCTTACACTTTACCTCCTATTTCTTGCTTTGCGCATTGCAAACGGGCCGAAGCTACCCGGACGTGAGGTCCTCTACTACCTAGCGGTGTATATGTTCATTGTCCCCTTGTGGCTTGCAAGTGCTGTATACAATACGGTATTCTCTCGTAAAGTAAGCTGGCGATAATAAAATGGACAGCAAAAAATATATATTTGCTTTCATAATTACGATACTTATATTTGGTACCGCGCTCATTTCTAGCGATTATTTGAGTGAGAAAAAGCTAGCAGATGTAAGACGCGTGGAAGAAAGGGTGGCGCTCGACATCCTCTCTTCTGAGACCCAGTATTCCCTATTGGAAGAAACTTCATGTAAGGATATTAGTCCTGGAGGATTTCTTTCTAGCGAGCTTGGACCTCTTGGAGAAAAGCTTTCTTATGCTGAGAGTCAAAATTTCAAACCCGCTGACATTGAGGTACTAAAGCGATCCTATTTCCTTTTAGAAATTAAGGATTATCTCCTGATGAAAAGACTGGCAGAAAAATGTGGTGATACACAAACATTTATTCTCTACTTCTATTCCAATGCGGGCGACTGTCCGGGGTGTGAGAATATGGGAGCAGTCTTAACAGCCCTTCGAGACAAATATCCTAGCCTGAGGGTATATTCCTTCGACTACAGCTTTGATGTGCCGGCCATAAAGACTCTCATCAAAATATATAAAGTGCGGCCAGAACTTCCAGCGCTTATCATAAACGGCGAAACATACTACGGCTTTAAAACCGTAGACGAGCTTGTTGAAGACGTGCCGGCCCTAGGACGTCTCTCTACGACTACTGCAACAAGCACAACTCCTACTAGATAACACTTTTCGGAAAACTGTAGGTTCCCGAGGTGGAGCCACCTCTCGGACTTGAACCGAGGACCTTCGCTTTACAAAAGCGTTGCTCTACCAAAGCCGACGTTTCAGTCGGCTCCCCGACCGCTGGGCGCGTCGGGGCTGAATACATTCACGGAGCCGGGAAGAGGATTCGAACCTCCGACATCCACTTTACAAAAGTGGCGCTCTGCCAACTGAGCTATCCCGGCGATTATGGTTGAATTTTAATATAACCATCACTGATTATTTTTTCCAAATAATCTTTTCTTTTAAGATTCTTTAATTTTTTCTCAACTGATCTAGCGTCCTCAAGAGTAAGGTATTCCTGATGAAAAATCAAATGGGGTTTTCCGAGTCTTTTTGTTGAATCTGTTTGTCCAGAGAAATGCTGTTTCAACCGTCTTTCTAGATTAGAGGTGCTACCTATGTAGTATTTACCTGAAGAAGTCCCTAAGATATAAACGTATGCCACTAAAAATTTATAATTAAGCCGACGTTTCAGTCGGCTCCCCGACCTAGAATATTCTAGCGTCGGGGCTTTACCTCTTCTTCGGCCTTTTGAAAATCCTTCTTTTCTAGCTCCACTATTTCCTTATCAGAAATACTTTTGAAAAATTCTGAGAGGCCATCGTTTTTCTTGAAAACAGATTGCTTTATCTCTGTCACAAGAGCTAACCCCTTCTCTCTTGTTGTTTGAACACTTTTATTCAGAAGATTCCTCGAGTGAAGAGGCACCTGCTTTTTAATAATAAATGCTCCTTTCTCCTTCCCGTACGAGTACCAATGAGCTGCATCGTGCGTTAAATCTCGCATCTTTACATCTCCTAAGGAGATGAGGCTCAAGATGGGAGAATTCCTTCTTGTTTTTAGGACTCGCATCTTCGTCCATACTAAAACAAGAATGCATAATCCGCTTAAAAGAAAAATGATTTGAAATGTCATTGACGTTACTCTTCTACTGAATAGCGCACGAAGCGCCTAATTTCAGTTCTTTCTCCAAATTTCTGCACAGCGCCGTTTATGAGGTCACCAACCTTTTGTGACGGATCTTTAATGTATGGCTGATCCAATAGTTCACCCACATCCTCAGGCTTCATTGCAGCTATGTGCATTGCTATATCATATCCTACTGCCTTAAACTCAGGATTCTTGCCCACAAAATCTGTCTCGCAAGAAAGTTCAACTAGGGCGCCAATATTACCCGCCGCGTGTATATAAGATACCACTGCTCCAGACCCTAGCGTGCGGTCCCCTTTCTTCGCTGCTATTGCAGCCCCCTTCGCCTTAAGTATTGCTAAAGCTTTTTCCTTATCTCCCTCCGCTTCTATGAGAGCACGCCTGCATTCCATTACTGAGAGACCTGTTTCCTCTCGAAGGCTTTTTATTTCATCGGTTGATACCATAAATTATTTTGATTCTTCTGTTTTATCCTCTTTTTTCTCAACAGGCTTGGCGTTAGATAATCCAGTCTTGTAAGCGTCTTTCAATTCCCCCAAGATAAATGCGATAGATTGCCTTGAGGAGTCATTCGCAGGGATGGCTACATCTATTTCATGAAGGTTAGAATCAGATCCAGCAAGACCAACTACGGGAATCTTCATTCTCTTTGCTTCTGAAACTGCAATGTGTTCTCTCTTTGGATCAATAACAATAAGTGCCTTTGGAAGTGACTTCATGTGAGCAATACCACCGAAGTACAGTGTTAGTTTATCAATCTCCCTATCAATAAGAAGTCGTTCTTTCTTGGTATATTTACCCAATTCCCCCTTTTCTCTCTGTGTTGTAAGTTCATCAAGCTTAGCGAGGCGCTTTTTAATTTCCGAGAAATTGGTAATAGTGCCACCTATCCATCGACCTGCAACGTAAGGCATGCCGAGATCCTCGCCAACATTTTTCACTGCTTCCTTGGCCTCGCTCTTGCCTCCCACAATCATAATCCCTTGTGATTCCTCTCCTGTTTTCGTAATAAAAGCGATGGCTCTAGCAAGTTCATGCTGTGTCTTCTCAAGGTCAAAGATTTCTACCTTATTCTTAGCTCCGAAGATGAAAGGTAGTGCGCTAGGGTGCCTACGTGCCTTAACAAAGCCAAAATGAGCTCCTGCTTTAAAGAGCTCTTCAACCATATTTCCTCGAGGGGTTGCTGTTTTCATTTGTGTCCAAGGATTCTAACAAAAAGCCTTCCACATTGCAATTAAGCCGTATCCTGCCCGCCCACCTCTCCAAGAGCTTCCACTATGGGGCCAAGATAGCCCTGGAAGATCTTTTCAATATTGTGCCAGCTTTCATTTATCCTATGGTCTGTAATGCGGTCTTGAAGTATGTTGTAAGTACGTATTTTCTCAGAGCGATCTGCAGTGCCTATTTGAGACTTCCTATCAGCGGAGTACTTTGACGCCTCTTCTTCTTCCTTTTTTGCCTCAAGCTTGGCAAGAAGTATAGACATTGCCATCTCACGATTCTTTAGCTGACTTCTCTGAGAAGTGGAGCGCACATCAATGCCAGTTGGCTTATGAATAATTCTAACTGCAGTCTCCACCTTGTTCACATTCTGCCCTCCAGCACCTCCAGAGCGTGAAGTTTCTATTTCAAGATCTGACGGCTTAATCTCTACGCTCGTCTTCTTGCGCACAGGAAGGATGGCGATGGAGGCAGTAGAGGTGTGTACCCTGCCGGTTTTCTCTGTATCTGGCACACGCTGAACGCGGTGGACTCCCGTCTCAAAACGAAGCTTCTTGTATACGTCCCTCCCTCGGATTTCAAACGATGCCTCTCTGTATCCCCCTATGCCAGTGAAGGACTCGTCTATTGTTGTCACTCCCCATCCCTCTAGCTTTGCATATGCCTTATACATATCAGTAAGTTCCCGGGCAAAAAGTGCGGCCTCTTCTCCTCCGGCCCCAGCTCTAACTTCTAGAATAATTTCGTTAGGAAACTCTTCTTCTATCTCTTCTTCCTTAAGGATTTCTTCCATTTCATTTATAACGGTGGTTTTCTGCTCCTCTAAACTCTTGAGCTCCTCACCGGAGAGCTCCGCCATGTCAGGATTCTCCTTCAGAAGTGTTCGAATCCCCTCCTCCTCGCTCAGGAGCCGCACTAAAGTCTCCACAATATATGCAGTCTTCGGATTATCTTTGTATTTTTGAATATCTATTTCCATATGAAAATGGACTTGCTGTTGGTCGCGACTTCCCCTCATGACCGAGAGCAGGCAACAGCAAGTCCATTGTAATGTATTTACTTCTTGCGGCTAGCCTTTGCTTGCTTCTGCTTGAATCTTTCTACTCTTCCTGCGGTGTCTAGAACCTTTTCCTGACCGGTATAAAAGGGATGTGAGCTTGAAGAGATTTCTATGTGCATAACTGGGTACTCCTTCTTATTACCCTTAGCTACGGCAGTTTCTTTGGTGTGCACGGTAGAAGGTATGACATATTCCATGCCATTTGAGTTGTCTATAAATAGTACCGGGCGGTAGTTGTCTGGGTGTACGTCTTTTTTCATGTTGGGCTACTATAACAGAATCTTATATACCTTTCAATGGATCTATCATAGTGGTCTGTATGGTATTTGCCTTAGCCATCACTGAATTACCGTAAGGTGCAGTAACTGAGGTACAGACGCTACCACCGCCGTAATAGCGGCATGCAGCTGTTCTTTCTGCCGCATAAGTGCCCGCTCCCGCTCCCAGATCTCTCAGGAAGAGTGCCATGGCCATAATTGCGTCAGATGGATTCCAAGGATCTGGTGTTGCCTTGCCAGTAGCAGCAGCAACCTTACCCTTCATAATATTCCAGGTTGAAGGAATGAATTGAGCGGGTCCCATGGCACCTCCGTATCCAATAGAGAGAGGGCAAGAAACCTTTGTTACCAATGGGTCACGTCCCAAACTTCCTAGGAGGGGTTGGAGTATGGGCAAGTCCCTTGTCGGGTGAATGCCGTTGGCATAAAGCTTTCCTGAATTAACATTTTTGGTCTGTCCTGAAGTAAGGTTTGTAATCACACATGAGCCTACATTCTGACCCAAGTTAGACTCCTGCTGAAGAATAGCGAGTATGAGCGCGGGGCGTACACCAGTCTTCTGTCTGGCGGCCTCAGCATACTGCAGTGCTGTACCGAACTGTATGGCTCCAGAGTCTCGAAGTGGGAATAGAACAGCTCTTATCTGCGCAGCCTTCGCTTGCCTATCAGCCACTACCTGAGAGTAAGTCTTTTCCTTAGACTGACTTTCTGCAAGGAGCGTTTTCTTTTGTGCCTGATTTCTTTCAACCTCCTTCTTGGCTGATTCAAGAAGGGCCTTGGCCTCAGCCTGGGCTCTACGTTGCTTATCTAATTCTACCTTTTCAGCCTCGGTCTGACTTTTAGTACCCCTCATCTCAGCAAAAACTTTATTCAAAGCATCCTCAGTAGAAGCATATGTATCCATGTCCACAAAGAATTCTGAGAAATCTTTATCGGAAAGCACCGCCTCAGCCAAGGAATAGTTACTAATGTCATTTGTACGACGGAGAATTTCAGCCAAAGACTGCTTTCCACGCGTTAATTTATCATTCAATACACTAATAGTGTCCTCTTTGGTCTTAATATTTTTTGAAATGTTTGCAATAGCAATATTCTTTCCCTTGATGCTTGCTTGTGCGGCATTAATCTTCGCAGTAAGAGCCGCCACATCACGAGCGAAGGAGGCACTGTCTTTCTGCACGTTATTTAAAACAGCTGTCCATTTTGCAATTTCTGCATTACAGGCCTCCAAATCTGCATGTAGCTGTGCTTGTGACTTACCTGCAGTCTGGCTCGTACAGGCACTATCAGTCTGAGCAAGAATGTGGTGAGCACCACCTCCTATAAATGCAGATAACGAGATAACAACTAACGAATGTTTAAGAAATTTCATGTACATGTACTTTGCGCTGGGCGCAAAGAATTATTCCTCAGTTGGAGCAACTTCGGCAGACTCACCCTCTTCTTCATCCTTCTTGCCTTTCTTTTCTACCTCTATTTCGGATAGATCTATTGGTGCGGGTTCCTCTTCTTTTTCTTCTCGAGGAGGAGAGACGAGTGCTACAACTTCATCTGGGTTTTCCTTGAGCTCTACGCGGGCGGGCAGTGTAATATCCTTAGCAAGTATTTGGCTCTGGAAATCTAATAGTGAACTAATATCAATTGTGAGATTGTGCGGAAGGTCACGAGGTTCTGCCTCTACCTTAAGCACGTATAGAACCTTAACGAGGACTCCTCCCATATCCTTTATAGCGGGAGACACTCCCTCGAACTCAAGAGGCACTTCCACCTCCACCTTGTGCCCCTTTTCGAAGACATAAAAGTCCGCGTGACGAGGTTTGCCGGTAACGGGGTCGAAGTCTACCTCATGGATGAGGCTCTCAATGGTACCCTTCGGCGTCTCTATAGCGACCACAGAAGACTCCCCAGCATCCTTCCATACCTTCAGAAAATCTATCATTGGTATGGAAATCGGCGTTGAAGCCTCCTTTTTGCCATAAAAGACGGCGGGTATTTTACCCGCTTTTCTTAGTTTCTTGGCGTTTTGGCTCTGGTCTCTATATTCGGCCTTCAAAGTAACCATCTCTCTATTTTACCCACTCTCGACCATAAATCAACCCTTTCCCTCAAATTATGGCTCAACTGCAATGTGAGAGAGCGTGTATTCCTTGCTCCCACCAGTTTTCTTGCCTGGGTTAAATATGCTTTGGTGATCAAATATATCTTTAGTTCGTTCGAATATGTGAAGAATATCAGCAGAATACATCTTAGAAAGATGGTGGGTGCGAATAATGCCATCATTGTGCTCTCCAGTAATTGAGCCTTTGTAATATGCCACCAGGTCATATACCTTCTCGGAAACCTCTTCAATTATTTTTATATTTCTCTTATCTCTCATGTCCATAAGAGGAATAATGTGGAAGTTACCATTACCCGCATGACCAGCAATGGTGTATGTGAGCGAATAATCATCAAGAATCTCTCTCATCCGTGGCAGAAACTCCGGCATGTGCTCGGTCCTTACCACCACATCATCCACGAAGGGGGCTGTCCTTCTTCCTTCCGTATGCTTTCTTAATAGGTTGAAACTCTCTCTTCTTACTGTCCAATACTTGTTTGACTCCTCTAGTGAGTGAGTTAATCTAACTTGGAAGTGAAATTTTTTAATTTTTTCATTTATGTCTTTCATTTTTTGATCCACCTCTTTTTCATTCGATCCACTGTATTCCACCAATAAAATCAATTTTGGCACTCCCCCACGAATCATCATTAGAGCCTCTGGTATGAAGGAGAAAAGAAGTTTGGCAAAACTTTTTATCTTCATGCTCTTAATCATTTCAGGGAGAAACTTGAATGCAAGTTTCATCGTTGCGTCATCATAGCTTTCTATACTTTCGGGATTGGTGGGTAGTATCACATTAACCACTTCTGACAAATGAGTGAAATCTCTTAGGAAAACGACTAGGAGCTTAGAAACCGGATCAGGTTTAATTAACTTAATTTTCGCTTGAGTGATCAATCCTAGTGTGCCCTGTGAACCAACTAAGAGCCTATTTAAATCAAACTTGTTATCGTTCCAAACATTCCATAAATAGTAGCCGGCGGAATTCTTTGAGACATTAGGCTTAGAGGTATCAATTAATTCTTTGTTTTCCCTGATTAGGTTATGAATTTTTTTATATATATCCCCTTCGAAATCATTTTGAGACATTTTCAATTCTAATTCATCTCTGCTTAAAGGCTTCACGGTATACTCATTACCATCAGAAAAAATTACCTTGCTCTCCAGAACATAGTCTTCCATCTTCCCATAGCGCAGAGTCTTCTCCCCACCACAGTTGTTCCCGAGCATCCCGCCTAGGGCACAAAGATTCTTTGAAGCGGTGTAGCAAGGTAAAATAAGGCTTTTCTCAAGAGTTCTTTTCTCAAAATCCTTATAAAAGGTACCCGGCTCTACCCAAGTCCCCCCTTCACTTACCTCGCCAATCTTATTCATATGCTTGCTTACATCAGCAATGATGGACTCATTAAGTGAGCCCCCAGACATACAAGTGCCTGCCGCGCGAACTGATAGAGAAATTGTCGGGTCAATTCCTTTTTTCTCGTTTACAAATTTAACAAGCGCTTTTAAGTCTTCTGTATCCTTTGGGAACACTGCAAGCTTCGGCCTCACTTCAAAAAGACTTGCATCCTTGGAATACGCCTTAAGCGTCTCCTCGTCATTCCTTATCTCACCTTTAAAAAACTTTTCTATTTCTTCCTTCATCCCATTAGGAAATTCTATTGAAAACTTTTAACTTCGCGGTAACTATTTTTTTCATTTCCTCCACACCCTCGGCCAAGAACTTATAAGGGGCAATCTCGTCTGTGCTTAGGCCCTTTTTTATCCCCTTCTTGTACGCCATTCGAAGTTCGGTATTTATGTGTACGATTCTTATGCCGGCAAGAATTGCTTCCGTTATCTCCTCGTCAGAGTTTCCTGATCCCCCGTGGAGAACCAGAGGTACATCTACCGCCTTAGCAATTTCTTTGATGCGAGAGATGTTTAGCTTGGGCTCACCGGATCTAACCAATCCGTGGACATTACCAACAGACGGGGCGAAGAGATCCACGCAGGTCTCATCCACAAATAATTTTGCATCCTTAGCGGTTGTTTGGGTTTCTGTAGATACTCCATCAGGAATCTCATCTCTAAGCATGGAACCTGTGCCTATAAATCCTAATTCTCCTTCCACAAGCATCTCCGGATGTTTCTCCTTGGCAAACTTCACTACCTCCTTAGTCATCATCACGTTTTCAAAAAAAGGCTTTTCTGCACCATCAATGATGACAGCGTCGAATCCAGCCTCCACAGCCTCCTTAGAGGCTTCAGTGGAGTAGGTGTGGTCTGCATTGAGAAATACTGGTTTCCCCTTATCCTGGTGGACCCTTACAAGAGCTTTTATCTCTGCCACCCCGAGGAAGCTTCTTTCCTTTTCTGATACCCCGATGATTACCGGCACCCCAAGCTCATCTGCCGCTTCTACCACAGCCTTAAACCCTTCAGAGTCTGAAATGTTGAAGTGCCCTATGGCGACCTTCTTCTCCTCTGCCCAAACCAAGTATTCCTTTAAATTCATTACTACTCATTTTATCATGTTAAAATACTTAGGAAATGAGCAACTTCATCGCCATTGGAGACATAGTGACGGATGCCTTCATTCGACTTAAGGATGCTGCGACAGCCTGCGACATCAATAACACCAATTGCACCATTACAATGCGCTTTGGAGACAAGATTCCTTATGAGAGCGCAGAGGTAATACACGCCGTAGGTAACAGTGCCAATGCTGCAGTCTCCGCCTCACGCCTGGGCCTTAACTCCGCGCTCCTCTCTGATGTAGGAGATGATGAGAATGGTAAAGAATGCCTTGCAAGTCTTAATGCCAATGGAGTAGATACTTCTCTTGTGAAAACCCATAAAGGAAAGCTAACCAATAATCACTACGTCCTCTGGTATGAATCCGATAGAACCATACTAGTGAAGCATGAGCAGTTTCCATACAAGCTTCCTTCGTTCAAAACTCCTAAATGGCTTTATTTATCATCACTTGGAGAATCCTCAGAAAGCTACCATGAGGAAATATATGAGTATCTCAGAAATCATCCTGAGGTCTCTCTGGCATTCCAACCTGGCACTTACCAAATAAATATGGGTAAAGAAGTTTTGAAAAATATTTACGAGAGATCAGAAATATTCTTCTGCAATATTGAAGAAGCGGAGAAAATTTTAGGAATTAAAACGCTGGGGCACCCGGAGCTATTGAAGCGCATGTACGACCTGGGGCCAAAAATTGTGGTTTTAACAGATGGGCCTAAGGGTTCATATGCATACAATGGTACCGACATCTTATTTGTCCCACCATACCCTGATCCCAAGACACCTCTTGAGCGAACTGGGGCAGGTGACGCCTTCGCCTCTACTACTGTCTCTGCCTTAGCTCTTGGGGAAGATCTCCAATCAGCTCTCAAGTGGGGAGCTATAAATGCTATGTCAGTTGTTCAGGAGGTTGGTGCTCAGAAAGGTCTTCTTAGCAGAGCAAAGATTGAAGAGTATTTAACAAATGCACCAAAGGAATTTGAAATCAAGACATTAACCTAGTGCTGTTTCGTCCTTTGGGACTCGTCAGATGAATTACACATTTCATTACAGCTGGGCGTAGCAAGAGTCTTTTCTCTGCTATCGCCCGGGCCGCGTGTGTTGTCGGTTATTCACGCGACCCTAAGGTTTCAGTCCCATTTTCTCTCTCCGATCGCCATGGGTGACCCAATATTGGGTTAAAGCGAACTCTATTAATCATAGCATACACCACGCTTCTTGTCAAGCATACGTAATGTATCAGGACCTTCGCAACACCAGAGGATAATATTAAGAACATGGCTTA
>JBBDYY010000027.1:0-3133 GCA_040900505.1 Parcubacteria group bacterium | reverse complement strand
CGGCCGTACTTGGCTCCGGATTGGGATATGACAGAGGCCACTCGGCTAGTGTCCCCCGCCTTTGGAGCTAAGGTATTAATGGAGAAGGGCCTGGCCGGGCGGCCATTCACAAGCATCTTCAAATAGGCCTGGAAGTTGTCTACATTCATTAAATCTTTGGCGGTGAAGACTGGTGCAAACTGCTTCTCCAAATATTCCGCATCATCGGCACCCACACGGAAGGCACAAATGGATCCGACGTTTCCGAAGACTGCATTCTTAATATTTTCTTCTAGCTGAGCGATAAACTGATGCGCCATGGAGAGCGAGAGCTTGTACTTCCTCGCTTCAGAGAGAATGATAGCAATAGAATCCGTCGTCACATTCTGGAATTCATCTATATGCAGGTAAAACGGCGGATACTCGTTCCCAGATGAGCCACTTCTAGAAAGAGCTGCCATGAGAATCTTCCCAACAATAATAAGCCCCAAAAGATTGGCATTCACATCTCCCAATCTTCCCTTAGACAAGTTAACTAGAAGAATTTTCCTCTCGTCCATGATCTCGCGGAAGTTGAATGCCGACTTCTCCTGAGCAATGATCGGTCGCATGATGTCATTAGCTAGGAATACATCGAACTTGGAGGTGATGTAGGGCACGATATTAGCAAGGGCCGCTTCCCCACCAGCCTTCTCTGCCACCTCGGTCCAAAATTGAAAGACTACGGGGTTCTTACACTTAGAAAGTTTTTCTCTCCTGTACTCCCTGTTGGAGAGCACACGAGAAACATCGAGAAGTGTGGAGCCTGAGCCCGGGTCCTCGATGACAAGCATGGTGGCATTACGGAAGTATTGTTCAAACATCGGCCCCATACTCTCCGGCACCCCGCCATAAAGCTTCTGGAAAATAGAAAAGAGTTCATTAACCACGAAAGTCTTTTCCTCTGGGCGATCATGATTGTACTCAAGCATATTGAGCCCCATTGGATTCTCGACATTTGCAGGATCAAAGTAGATAACATCCTTCATCCTCTCCTCGGGGACATTGGCAAGAACTTCCTTAATGTCCACTCCGTGGGGATCGATCATACACACTCCCTCTCCAGCCTGAATGTCTTGGATGATCATGTTCTTAAGTAGCGTCGACTTACCCGTACCAGTCTGGCCGATAGTATAGAAGTGACGGAGCCTATCCTCCGGGGATATAAATATTTTAGTCTCCTTACCCTGGAAGCGATTGACTCCTAGGAGTGTGCCTAGAGAGGAAAGCTCTATGGGTGCTGGAGCGTTGCCAGCCTTCTCGGTCTTAAGCTGTGAGGCTCCCGAGACGTGTGTGGTATGGAAGTGAAGTATGGTTGTAAGCTCCTTAAGATTAAGAGGCATAACCTGAGAGGAAGAGAAGAGTCTGAAGGTAAAGTTTCTGAAGAATTGAGCTTCTTTAGTCTCCTTAAACTTGAATTTATTAACCCCTGGATTCTCAAACTGATTAAAGCTTGACTCGATATCCTTAAGAATCTTGTGTGCTTCATCTTCTGAAGGAGCGCACGCAGCAATACGAAGGTTAATAGATACAGCCGGGCTTAATAATTTTTTCCTCACTAGTTCGATGGCGCTTGAATCTAGCGGTTTCTCCTTATCATTCTTTTTGTCTTTGGAAAAAAGGCTTCCAATCTCATGAACGAATTCTCCGCCAAGTGTCCGCTCCGCAATAGCCTCTTTGGTCGATACGCCCTTCTCCATCTGCTTTAAAGAATTTTGGTATCTCTTTGTATATGTGTCCCCTTCTGGCTTGAATATGAGTTGTATAGCAGCCCCCGCACCGTCCTTAGGAATTTTTGTAAATGAGTTTAAAACAGCATTTAATGGATCATGATCAAAATCTTCATAAGTCTTCAGTGGCATTGCAGAAGGCGAAGAAAGTGTGGCATAAGAGGCAGCAGTAAATGCTCCGTGAGAAAATATGTTGTAATCCTCCACCTTAGTAGCTAGCTTGGCCTTGGGGAAGACGGCCAGAACATGCTTCTCGAATAAGTCTCTCTTGCCATTGGGAACAGATGCGTAGAAGACAAACTCCTCACTCCCCACTCCATTGGCAATCTCAATTACAAAATAGTTATCCTTGTCCTTCTCGCCGCCAACAGACATCATGCCAGCGTAGAAGCTCTCCATACTTGAGATGACGGACTTAAGATCCTTCTCACTACCTACCCCTTCTGGAATCAGAATCTCATAAAGCGTCATGTGTGTTGCCTTATAAATGGGCCCCTTCTCAGCCCCTCGTGAGGCTGGCTTACCCTCTTGGATAAGTCTCACCAGGTAGGCGTGGAAGTCGTCCTCATGCTTCCAGTCCTTAAGCTTCTCTATAACCGAGAGCGCGTAGAAAACTCCCTTTGAATTGGTAACTTCTATGAGCCTGTTAAGCTGGGCACTCTCCGGAAGACTCGTAATATCCCCTCTAGTCTCGTGTATCACAGGATGATTGCGGACCGACTCAGGTAGCCACCTGTGTACGCGCTCTACTTCCCTTCTTAGGTCACCTTCATGGGGCAGACTTTCGGCGCGAGAGCGCAGGTAGTCAAGTTCTTCCTCAACATTATTAAAACGCAGAGCCTCTAGCATGAAAAAATTATATCACGATTGATATTGCATTAGACTTATTCTGCCTCTATTCTCTGGCCCACAGGTATTGTGATTACTGAAAATTGTGGTGTCTAGACAATATTCACAGTTTTATCCCGTGAAATATTTTTGAGCCGGAGTATTATAAGATTAATGCAAGAATCCTCACTAGCATCTCTTAAAATCCGTGTCCCTCCGCACAACCTCGATGCGGAAATGGCTCTTCTTGGTTCTGTAATGCTTCGACCTGATGCCATCTATGAGGTGATGGATACTGTGAAGCCTGAGTCCTTCTACTTCGACAAGCATAGGATCATTTTTGAGACCATGCTTGAGCTCTTCGGTAGGCATCAGCCCATTGACCTGCTCTCCCTCTCCTCACGTCTTAAGGAAAAAGAACTTTTGGAAAGAGTTGGCGGCACCACCTTCCTCTCTGAACTCACTTCCGTAGTCCCCTCCTCTGCCAACATCAAGCACTACGCAGAAATTGTGAGGAAGAAATTTATGATGCGCGAGCTTATAGAAGCCTCTGAATA
>JBBDYY010000026.1:0-3296 GCA_040900505.1 Parcubacteria group bacterium | reverse complement strand
CTAGTGGGGCGATTAAACACGATTTGGCGACCAGTTCCAGTTGGGTTTCCTATATTAGATATGGTGGCTCTTTCAATAGAGTCACTTGGCCAATCCGCCCCCTGTCCCGATGGAGGGTTGCTTGGATCGCATGATTCTTCTTCCTCATTACATTCATCATCGGGTGGGGGCAGAGCACTAAATTCGTCCCCGAAATCCAGCCGGGTCAGACTTAAGTCTAAAATCAATAGTTTTGGATTTATGGTGGCCAGGATAGTAAAGGAAGCAATTACCAAGAGAAGGCCCACTAATGCGTTTCGAATCCTCTCTTTCGCGGCAGACTTACCAGTGAAGGCTTCTGTAGACATGTACTCAATACCCGCCACTATAAGCATTATGACGGCCAAGGCACCGGCTAGGGCTACAGCGAGCTTCACGACTCCCTCTATATAGGTTGAGGCGGTGGCAGTTTCACTCACCCCAGACCCTTCAAGTGGAATTGGAGATAGCAGCTCATAAGAAGTTTCAGCCGATATGGAGAAAAGAGGAAGAAGAATGGCAGTAACAATAATAATTTTAAAAATTGGCTTCATTGTTGTATTTAAGCAGGAAATCTTTCGTTCCTTCCTGCAGATCTTTATTGATATTTCTTATTACTAAATTAACATATGATTGACCCTCCCCCTCTGGGGCCCTATATGTGACAGAAGCTGTTTTTTGGACGGACCTGCTGTTAGTTGCCCATTCATACGAGAAAAAATCTGCATTCCGGGCGCTCCCGCTAAAGAAAAAAGGAAATGCAGAGAAGGTGATCTCTTTATCCTTCAGCAATGTGAGACCTTCCATACTCCGTTCAAAAATGATTCCCAAGAGAGGACTATTTTCATAAACCAGGGCCACCGGGTCAGCGGTTGCTATATTTATGCTTGCCTTAGCTATAGGGATTGCTCCACCCTTAAAAACTTCCACAGTAATTTTTTTTTCTAGATTTAGAATTGAATCGACCACAGAGAGGGAGTTCCTTCCGGCTCCCGAGGCGGAGCCAATCACCGATCCATTCTGAGACCAGCGGAAGATCAAATTTTCAATTCGAGTGCCCGGTATATTGGGGATAGCCATCAAGGTAACAGCTGTTTGCCTGCCCCATAAAGTCCTGCCTTTGTAGAATGGATGCACATACCCCTCCCCTTGCCAGAGGATATCTACAGAACCAATTTCCAGGGTTAAGGATTTGGTATATTCACCCTCAGGGGAGTCTATTGTCGCGGTTATGGTGAAGCGTGATCCGACCCTTCCGGTATTAAAGTCCACCGTTTTAACCCCCCTCCCCCTTCTAAGTTCCGCTTGATTTAGAGTCCAAATGATAACAGAAGAGTCCAGGTCAAGACTCGAAGACTCCAGAATAGCTGTTACTTGTTGATTTGGCTCGGGGACATCCGGGAGAACGCGAAGAAAAATATTTCCTTGAATGATATCGTCCGGAGTTACTCCGGTGTAAGTTTGGCCTTGAATAGAAAAGACGGGGAGGAGGATAAGTGTCAAGATAAAGACCCAAAATTTCATCACTTTATTATACTACGCCGCTTTACGGTGTTTAGTCTTATTTCTTGTAGCTGGTTCAGTATGGCCGACGATATAACCAAGTATGCTCCTTCTTTCTTCCAATAGGCTTATATCTTCGTTAAGCCTCTGCACTTCTCGTGTGGACAAATTTTCAAGATTATGAAGTTTTTCTTGTGCGGTAACCCCCCTCTTTTTTGCAAGGCGCCAAGCATAAGCAACCAAAAGAGTGTTCATGGGCAATACGCTAAACGCAGGCAGACCATCAACAAGAAGCCCCAACACCCAAAACCAGATTTTGATTCTTAATTTCAAGAACCACCCCTTCCCAAGCATAAAGAAAAACAAAAATGAGGTAAGAAAAAGTCCAAGAGTAAAATTTACTCCCGGTATAAGACCAATTAAGGTGAAAGTAAGAATTATATCCAAAAAATCTTTAAAGGAAGCTAGGATCATAGCCAGCATAAACGCTTGGGTATCATTCCCTTTGGCGATTTCTCGGTTTAACTTTCCTGCTAACTCCCTCGCCGCATCGATTGTTTTTTCTTGGATAAAAGAGCTATCCATTAAGATTTAGGATTAATATTTTCCCCGGTACCCTGCTGCTTCTTTAAGGCCAATATCTGCGATGGGTCGGAGGTTATGATCTGCTCTTCTGTGTAAGAGGCAATTATTTTTATAGCCACATGCTTAAGTCCGGCGAAGAAGATGCCCTCACCCACATCGGATTCTAGGAGCAAGAACTTCTCTTCGTCTGTAAGGTTAAAGGTTGTTTGCAATTGGTCTATGGTAGTTGGTGACTGTTTAAGAAGAATTTGGATAGAAGAGTTGGTAATGATAGGCAAGCCGTACGGACTCTTCAAGAAGTCGCCTACGTCTTGAGTAATGGTCGCCACTCCGAGGAAATATTTTCTACCTCTTTTCACAAGACCCATGAGGAAGGAAGCGGTGTCATCCGACTTCATCATCCACCAGGCCTCGTCTATGACAAGAAGCCTTTTCTTAAGCTCCTTGCGTATGGCATTCCATATATAGTGAGTAACGATGTACATGGCTATGGGCTTGAGCTCGTCCTCCATGTCTCGGAGGGAGAAGACAACGAATTTCTTGTTTATATCTATATTTGTCGGCTTGTTTATGAAGCCGGCCCAGGTACCCTTGGTGTACTTAGTAAGCCTTTGAGCCAAGGACTCACCACCTTCCATGCCAGAGAGCACAAGCTCGAAGTCGCTCATAAGAGGTGGCTCTATGGTGCGGAAGTCAGAGTCAACGGTAATATCTTTCAAGGCATATGTTTCCGTTATGGCGCGGTCTATGATGGCGTCCTCTTCCGCGGTGAGGCCCCCCATCATGAGGCGAAAGAGGCCTACGAGATTAATGATGTTTGAACGAAGTATGTTGGCAGCACTCTCATCTGGCCCAGGGATAGGCAGGTCGAAGGGGTTAATGTGGTGCTCGGAATTAAGTGAGATGTTGAAGTGCCTTCCTCCTACAGATTCTGCAAGATATTCATATTCATTCTCGGGGTCCATGACGATAACGTCCGTCTCATCGAACATTAAGGTGCGGATTATCTCAAGCTTGGTGCAGAAAGATTTACCGGCACCAGATTTAGCGAAGATTATGGAGTTGTAGTTCTCAAGGCTATATCTGTCGAAGAGTACGAGTGAAGAGTTGTGTCGGTTTATACCATAAAGGATTCCTTTGTTAGAAGTAAGGTCAAAGGAGGTGAATGGGAAGAGTGAAGAAAGAGGAGA
>JBBDYY010000025.1:0-3453 GCA_040900505.1 Parcubacteria group bacterium | reverse complement strand
AGCGTCTCTAGCTCCTCAATTGGTAACGGATCTCTGGCAGAAGATATTACTAACGCAGGAACAAAACCTTTCTCCTTAAGAGGCAGAAGAACATAATTAGAAACATCAGGACTTCCAAAGTAGACAAATTTCATATTATTTTTGCTTAGCCTTAGTCTTGGGCTTTGGAGGTGGGATCTCCTCAAGGTCTAGAGCCTTATCTATGAAAAGAATGCCATCCAAGTGATCAATCTCATGCTGAAATATTTGAGCCAAAAGTCCAGATGCCCCCAGAGTAAATGGCCTTCCAGCTATATCAAATGCGCGCACCGTAGCTTTCTCGCTTCTCCTCACCTTCCCATATAGCCAACGGACCGAGAGGCATCCTTCTTCAAGTAGCTTTTTCTTTTTGGAAAGTTTTATGATCTCTGGGTTTATAAATAAGATGTCAGGAAAAACATGCGTAGGATCCTCTCCTTCCTTAGCTGCAATCCGCCCTAGGGTCTGTCCATTAACTAAGAAAATTCTTAAGCTGACGCCCACCTGCGGGGCAGCTATAGCCACGCCATCATCCTCCTTATGTAGGGCCGTAGCCATTTTCTTTATAATAATTTCAAGCTCCTTAGAGCCAAAGCTCTTCTTAGGCACAGCAAGAGCGACCTTTCTTAAAACAGGACTATCCTTGGGTAGTATTTTACTTTTCGTAGCTTTTTTCATAATAGGCTTTCAGGATCTACTTTAATTAAAAATTCAGGAGTTAGCAAAGCAAGCTCCTTCACTAGGTTCTCCTCGGGCCAAGCATTCCTCTCCATTCTTATGATCATATTTAATGCGAGGGTGCCCTTGGTAATTGTTCTACTGCGTACAAACTCTGGTGAGAAGTTTTTAAAATGATTATTCAGATAATCAAATCTTTTTTCCAATACAGCTGGGTTTCCTGTTGTCGTAACCTTGATGAAAATAGATACGGGTGGATACAGGAGCCCTCTTCTTTCCTCGATCTCCTTTCTATAAAAATCCGAAATGTTGCCCTGTGAGGCCCAATTCAATATTTCCTTACCCATATTACGCGTTTGGATAACTACCTCCTTCCTTGTTATCTCACGAATGCTTGAAATAAGATAAAAAATTCTTTCATTGATACTAAAGTCGGGTATTGCAAAGAGAGAATCTAAAGAAATCACTCCTGTGTAGGAAACCTTAGGTAAGTGTATGAGGGCAAGTTCTGTTCCGACAACAACTGCCTTTTTGTCTTCCAGGATCTTTTTCCTAAGCGCTACAGCCTTTGCCCGAGTGGGAGCGTGGTCCTTGTCGAAAATGTAAATAGGGAAGGAGGGATAAAGTCTTTTAACCTCTTTAGCCACAAGATCAATACCAATACCTAGTGGACGCAATTTCCAGCTGTTGCAGTTGTCGCACCTAGTCTCTGTAGTACGTTGCGCAGCACAGGTGTGACATATATAAATTCTTTCCTCGCTCCTTTCATGGAGGACGACAGGGGCACCACAATTTTTGCAGGCTAGAACAAAGCCACAATCTCCACAAACAGTTGTGGGAGATAATCCCTTTCTCGCTCCGAAGAGTAGGATCCTTTCGTTGTTTCTATGGGCTGTTTCCAGGAGGTTACGTGTTTCTGGTGAAAGAATAACAAGATTGCCATCCTTATCAGTAATTTTCTTCATATCAACGAGAAAAGTCTTGCTCTCCGTTGCGAGGCGCCATTTTAATGGGAAGAGTTCGCGTGACTCGCCATTTCTCTCCTTTAAAAGTGATTCTAATGAGAGGACAGAGTCTCCCTCCACTAGCTCCGCCTCTGCCGCAGAAGCCAGAAATTCAATAAACTTTTTCATAGAGAAAATAGGGGAGGTGAGAGTAGTGAATCCCCTTGAGTTTTCCCTCTCGACAATAAAGGTTTTGAGGTCCTCACGATAGAAGGCAGCACCGCTTGGGGTTGTTATAAATAATATGGGATGCTCCATAGATTGGGCTTTCCTAAGAGTGTTCAGCAATTTCTTAGGGGGAAGAGCGAGAGAGAAAAGGAAGGTAAATTCTTCAATACCCATTGAAAGCTCTTCATAAAGCTTAAGTGCATCCTCATGATTCGGCACAAAGAAAGACACAGAACTTTTTCTGGCGAAAGCTTCTCTCACTATTCCCTTGTATCTACCATAGCGGTCATCCTTTTCTAATTGGATTAGGATTGGCTCTGTCCGATTGCCAACTCCTTTTGTATGTAAGGTGGTGCCTACTAATTCTAAATTTTCTAGAAATATCTTGGGCAGAACAGTGCGCAAAATTTCTCCCACTGGTATTACATAAAACTTAGAGGTTCTCACTACCGCCTCCATAAATGCAGTTGGAAGAGAAACAATTTTTCCAAGACGAGAAAGTTTCTTGAGGGAAAAAGTGGAGGATTTAAGTGATCCCTTGGCCGCTTTCGCCGAGTAAACCTTGTGAACCAGGCCGAAGGCCTTACCCCCACGGAGAGGAATTTTTATTATATTTCCGGGAGATAGTCTCTCTTCACTAAAGTATGTAAGGGATTGCTGGGGAATACCCTTGGCAATAGGGATGACCTCGACGACTTGGGGCTGCGCCTTTGTTTTTCCCTCTTTCATAGCGCTATAGTATCATATGAGCCATGAGTCTCTTTTTCTCAAAAAAGCTTGGAATAGACCTTGGTACAACAAACATTTTGGTCTTTGTTCCTGGTACAGGAATCGTCTTGAATGAACCCTCCGTCGTAGCAGTCTCTCTTGATGACAACAAAATTTTAGCCATTGGGGCTGAGGCCAAGACAATGATAGGCAGGACGCCAGAATCGATTGTGGCTTATAGGCCAATGAAGGATGGTGTTATTGCTGACTACAGAGTAACTGAAGCAATGCTTCGCTATTATATAAATAAAAGTTTAGGGAAGTGGAACATATGGAGGCCTGACGTACTCATCTCAGTGCCCGCAGGAGTTACCTCAACTGAACGTAGGGCAGTGGTAGAGGCAGCGATAAAGGCAGGTGCAAAGAATGCCTATGTGGTGAAGGAGCCCATACTTGCCGCCATAGGCGCAGGTATCCCTATACAGGAGGCGGCCGGACACATGATAGTGGACATTGGAGGAGGGACGACTGACGTGGCCATGATCTCATTGGGAGGCATAGTCTCTTCTACATCTGTTAAGGTTGCAGGCAATAAGCTGGACCAGGCCATAGCCGACTATATAAAGAAAACACACAATCTCGCCATAGGGGACAAGACCGCAGAAGATATCAAAATTCAAATTGGATCCGCAGTACCCATGGAAGAGGAATTAACTATGACGGTGAAGGGTCGTGACTTCGTTCTAGGGCTGCCTCGTACGGTGGAGGTAAAGACCAATGAAATAGTAAGAGCAATTTCTAAAGAGCTTCGGGAAATGGTTAATGCAATAAAGGATGTTTTACAAGAGACTCCGCCAGAACTTTCTTCAGACATCAT
>JBBDYY010000024.1:19056-24341 GCA_040900505.1 Parcubacteria group bacterium | reverse complement strand
ACTCAGGAAGGAAATAGAGGAAGAAAAGGATTCAAGTCGAGATGCTGAGAGGTCAGTCTTTAGAATAATGGCTGAGCAGAATGAGAATATTTATAAACTTAATCTAATTAAGTCCGAGGAGGAGAATCTTCGCCTGATAGAAGAGGAGCTTACTAGAGAAAGGGAGGAAGTTGCTCACATTGTGGGGGTTGACGCCCTTCATTATGAAAAGGTGACTGCGCCTTTAGACAGAGGAGAAATGGATAGCAAAATGAAGCAGATAGAGCGCCTAAAGATAAGATTGGAGGATGCGGGCTTTGTTGGTAACGAAGAAATAAGGAAGGAGTATAAAGAAACAAGCGAGAGAGACGAATTTTTATCTAAGGAGCTTGCTGATCTAGAAAAGTCAGCAGAGTCATTGAAAATTTTAATTAAGGAACTTGAGGATAGACTCTCACATGAATTTTCTACAGGATTAGAAAAAATTAATAAGAGCTTCGGTGAGCTTTTCTCCCAAATGTTTGGTGGTGGAGAGGCGCACCTTACCTTGACTAAGGACAAGAGAAAGAAGGTCGAAGTTATATTAGAGGGGGAGAGTGTGGATGATGAGGATGACGAGGAGGAGGTCATTGAAGAAGGTTTGGATATACAAGTAAGTCTGCCAAGGAAGAAGATAAGAGGTCTCATGATGCTCTCGGGAGGTGAAAGGGCGCTTACTTCCATTGCACTCCTCTTTGCAATCTCTCAGGTTAATCCGCCTCCATTCATAATCCTAGATGAAACAGATGCAGCACTTGATGAAGCCAATTCAAAGAAATATGGAGATATGGTGGAGAAACTTTCAGAGCACTCACAGCTTATTCTTATTACTCACAACAGAGAGACCATGTCACGAGCGGGAATCATTTACGGAGTGACGATGTCCTCGACTGGAGTTTCTAAACTCCTCTCCATTGAATTTGACCAAGCAGTCGAAATCGCAAAATAAAAACCGCCCCCTAAGGAGCGGCGGTTAGTTCGGGAGCTGGCGTTAGTGGTCTCTTCCCACCCTCGTCATCATCGACTGGACGGATTATGCAATCCACTTTTTCATTCTTGATGATTTCGAAGGATTCTCTCTCGTCTTTCACTTTCCCTCCAAATAGTCTGTCCCATTGATTTACACCCTTTCCAGAAGCGAAAAGCAATTATATAAATTGGAAATCTAAGGTCTTGCGTTCTGGGTCGGCGGCGACAAGCTTCACTTTAACTTTATCACCGAGGGAGAACTTCTTACCTGAAGACTTGCCGACAATGGCATAGAGCTTTTCATTGAGCTCATAGAAGTCGTTAGTCATGTCTCGAAGCTTAACCATACCCTCTGCTCTAGTATTGACCTCTTCTACATAAACACCCCATTCGGAAACTCCAGAAACAGTTGCATCGAATTCTTGCCCAACCTTCTCTGCCATATATTCAACCTGCTTGTATTTGATGGAAGCTCTTTCTGCCTCAGACGCTTCTATTTCTCTCTCACTCGCTTCATCTGAGAAGTGCTGGTACTTAGCTATTTCATCCTGGCCTATTTTGCCATGTTTTATCTGGCGGTATATAAAGCGATGAACTAAGAGATCAGGGTATCTGCGTATGGGTGAGGTGAAGTGCGTGTAGTATTTGAAAGCTAGGCCAAAGTGCCCAATGTTTGCAGTGGAGTATACAGCCTTAGACATGGAGCGAATGGCGGCTGTTTTTATAAGCATTTCTGCTGGAGAGCCATCTACTGAGCGGATCATTCGGGCTATTTCCTCTCCGGTTGTTTTCCCCTCATCATTTTTAAGCTCAAAGCCTAAAGCTTTAACGAATGCTGCAAGATTAATGATTCTGTCACGATCCGGTTCATCGTGTATGCGGTAGACGAAGGCAGCCTTAGTGTTTTCTCCTGCATCTGACATATGCTTCGCTACCTCGCGGTTAGCAAGGAGCATGAAGTCTTCTACAAGTTTATGTGTGTCTGTACGAAGCTTCTTGTATACACGAATAGGCTTACCCTTTTCATCTAATTCAAAGCGTACCTCTTCTGTTTCAAACTCAATTGCACCTTTTTTAAATTTCTCCTCTCTTAGCTTGTAAGCAATTTGGTTTAATGAGTTCAACTCTTGGTAGAAAATTCCTTCCTTATTATTCAAAATCTCCTGGGCCTCTTCATAGGAGAATCTCTTGTCTGAGTTAATAAGCGTTTTGCCGAACCACCTGTCCTTCACCTCGCCATTCCTATTCATTATAAAGACAGCGGAAAAAGTGTATTTATCCTCATTAGGATTAAGAGAACATAGGTCATTAGAAAGGACTTCTGGAAGCATGGGAATTGTCCGATCCACTAGGTAGATAGAGGTGCCCCGTTTCTTTGCCTCAATGTCTAGGTCACTACCTTCTGTGACGAAGTGGCTTACGTCTGCAATATGAACCCCAACTTCAAAGTCTCCATTCGGTAGCTCTTGGAAGGAAATAGCATCGTCAAAGTCCTTAGCATCTACAGGGTCAATGGTGAATGTTGTTACAGAGCGGAAATCCTTCCTGTCCTTCAGATGATCCTCTTTAGCGAATTTTTCCTTCCAAAGATCTGCTTCGCGTTCGACCTCGGGGGGAAAGTCAATTTCGAATCCACTTTCATAAACGATTCCGGCCATTTCTGCATTGTGCTCGCCCTCCTTACCGATAATACGAAGAATCTTACCTATGGGAGATTTTGTTGTATCTTTCCACTCTGTAATATGCACTTGTACCTTGTCTCCCTCCTCCGCTTTCATTGAGTCATTCCGAGCCACATAAATGTCTTTGTACATGCGCCTGTCATCTGGAACGATAAATATGTGGTCACTCCCGGGATCTTCTACGGCGCCCACAAAATCAATCTTCTTCCTCTTGATGATCTCTATGACCTCGGCAAGCTTCCGCCCGTAATTTTCCCTGTTTAGAGGCACAACCTTAACCTCATCACCATTTAGTGCGGTTTTTATGTGCTCCGGCTGTATTTCATAATCCTCGTCTGCATCTGGAATGGGGAAGTACCCCACCCCCTTGCCAGTTACCCGTATTTTGCCTGTTAGTTCGGTATGTTTAGATATCACAGGTGCTTACTATAGCAAATTTCTGTTTCCATTGACAAAACCCTCACAAAGTAGAGAATCAACTAGGCAGTACCTTATTTCTCACACCAGGAGCGCCCAATGTCAGTATTAGACATCAAAGGGGCGAACCTTCTGTTCGTTCCCTCTCTTCGGTGGGAGCGTAAAATCCCCCCGAGCGACATTTTCCCTGTCAGGAAGCTCAAGCAGATTAGCGCCCGATTCGGCCGTGGCTTCGATAAGGAGTTCGCACATTTGTCTGAAGGTCGTGTGAAATTTCCCACTATCGTTGAGGGTAATTACCTGCGTGGGCCTACAAGCATCCGCAAGGTTCTAGAGCTTCTGGAAAAACACGGCCACTTCGAAGTCTTCTTCTCCGAAATTTACTATCTCCTGTCGTATGAGTTCAAGGAGGTTTCGGGAGCGCCCCATATCTTCTTTGTGAGGCGAGATAAGGAGCTAAGGAGGATTGACCTAGTCCAGGAGCTTGGCATCGGTAGGACGATTGTTACGGGGAGCCTTGTGGAAGAAAGGGCTGACCCCGCCAATCTAGGACGGATGATTTTCCAGGACGCCGTTCTATCCGCCGGCACAGGGCTCATCACCTCTCTCTAGTACGAACTTGTACTAGGAGAGGTTTTTTGTTAACATTGCCCAATGCTAAAAATTAGGTTGCAAAGAGTAGGAAGGAAGCACGAAACCGCCTTTCGGCTTGTTTTGACTGATTCCAAGAACTCTACTAAGAGTGGTCGCTTTAAGGAAATATTAGGCTCCTACGATCCGAGAAAAACTACAGAACTTATAAAGACTGATAGGGTTAAGCACTGGCTTTCAAAGGGAGTTTCTACTACTGACTCAGTACATAATTTCCTTGTCTCCAACAAGGTACTAGATGCTAAGAAGAAGAACGTTCTACCTAAGAAAACTGTGCCAGTTAAGGCTCCTGAGGAAACCAAAGCAGAGGTTGCTCCAGAGGTGAAGGAAGAAGCTTCTACACCAGAAGTGAAGGCTGAGGAAATAGTTCCCGAGGCTCCTGTCGAGGAAACTCCAGTTGAATCAGTGGGAGATGCACCCGCCGAAGTCGCTTCTCCAGAACCCATTGTCGAGCCAGAACCTATTGTTGAGGAAGCCCCTGAGCCTCCTGTAGCTTCAGAGAAGAGCGAGGTATAATACTCTGGTCCGCACTAGCAGACATCCTTATACCTTTAATCAGTACGAACATGGTAGACGATATACAGTTTCTTGAATATGTAATAAAAGCTCTTGTCGATCATCCGAACGATGTGAAGATCAAGAGAACAGTAGATGAGATGGGAGTGCTCATGACCCTAGATGTACATCCAGATGATATGGGGAAGGTCATAGGCAGGTCGGGAAACACCGCTAAGGCTATCCGAATACTTCTTAGAGTAGTGGGCATGAAGAATAATGCTCGTGTGAATCTTAAGATAAATGAGCCAGCCGGCGCATCACCTAGGGCAGAAAGAGAAAGTTTTGCCTCAAAGACGGTTGATCAGGCGATGGAGGACCTGAACTTAGAATAGCCCTGCCCTTATCGGGATAAATGCATTTCCACATAATCACCTTATTTCCCAAAGCTTTTGACTCTTATTTAGGAGAGTCTATTTTGAAGCGCGCCATAGAAGGAATTAAGCCCCGACGTAAAGTCGGGGTCCCGACCAAAGCGTCGGGAAAGATAAAAGTTTCTTTCTATAACCCGCGAGATTTTAGTAAAGATAAGTGGCGTCGGATTGATCGCATCCCATATGGTGGCGGTCCCGGCATGGTTATAGAAGCATTGCCTGTAGTGAGGGCAATAGAAAAAGCGGTTGGGAGAAAAAGGAATGCCAAAATTATTTTCCTCTCTCCGGGTGGAAAGCAATTCGACAATCCCTATGCAAAAAAAGTTTCAGAAAAGTATAAAGATGTAGTAATAATTTCTGGTAGGTACGAGGGCATAGATGCTCGAGTGAAAAAAGTTTTCAAAATGGAAGAAGTGTCCGTCGGACCCTTCGTCTTAACTGGAGGTGAACTTCCGGCGATGATTATCATTGATGCTGTGGCTCGTCAGGTGGAGGGAGTGCTAGGCAACTTTAACTCAAGGGAGGAGTCCAGGGTTTCCTCAGGAGATGTTTACACCAGACCGGAAGTCATGGAATACAAGGGCAAGAAATACAGGGTTCCAAAGATTCTACTTTCCGG
>JBBDYY010000024.1:0-18956 GCA_040900505.1 Parcubacteria group bacterium | reverse complement strand
AAGTCATGGAATACAAGGGCAAGAAATACAGGGTTCCAAAGATTCTACTTTCCGGTCATTCCGCAAAGATTGAAGAATGGAAAAAGAAAAGGAGCTGAAAACAAACCTTAGGGTAACCATTAGGCACTAACTTGACTTTCGGTTGCTGTAGCTGTTAAGTGGGTGGAGACAAACATATCTAGGGGGAGAAATGACCAGATGCTCCGAACCTCCGATTGACCTAAGGGACCGAGGTTTAAGGCCAATAGTGGTGGGGTCGATCGTATCTATTCACGGCACAATGTTTGAGGACTGTAACGGGATAGTTATGGATACATTAAGTGACCATGATCCCGAAGACGGTCCTATCGCTGTATTTCTGGACAGAGAGGTTGATTGGATAAATTTCACCAACGCCTATGATGTAAGAGACTGGAGCGGGCCCACCCCGACTCCGGAGAATTATCGCGACTGTCCTCGCATTGTTTGCTTCATGCCAGAGGAGCTTGGCGTCGAAACTGAGTTCTCACTAGAAACTCGGGCTAGACGACTCTACGGCGAGATGTTCCACCATACATGCGCCCCATTATTTCCTTTGGCACCCAATACGCACGATTGCTTTTTCTTGAGTTGTTCCAGTGGTTTGTTGGCAACGGAGAAAACACTCGTGAATTACTGGGGCACGGTACACGAGGTGTATACGTGCAACATCTGCCATGGTGAGTGGAACGGCATGTGTAGCGAAAGTATTCTGCTCAAGGATCCTTTACCCGGATCCTCATAACTACAGGCCGCCTAACAAGCGGCCTCTTTTATTCCCAGGAGTGGATTACTGAGATAGAGTTATCCACACTTGTAAAGTGGATAAATGGTTGACATGGGTGGTCTCCCTGAGTTAGAGTACTAATCCACTTCGAACGATTGAGTCACGACCTAAGAAGGGGATTAAAGGCGAGTAATTCCCGAGGATATTTAAATAATTTAACCCAAAGACAGAGCACACCTTTTATGGCGTGTTTTGCATTTTTGTCTCTATGGATACCCACACCAAGAAAAGATCTAAGCGTGAAAAGAAGTACTTCGGCCGCTTTCGCGAGCCACTAACAAATACCCCCAACCTAGTAGTCTCACAGATAGACTCCTTTAAGTGGCTAATTGAGACTGGCCTTAAGGAAGTATTTGAAGAATTTTCTTCCATAAAAGATTTTTCAGAGAGGAAATTTCAGTTGGATTTCGTCGGATTTGAACTTGCGGAGCCCAAAATGGATGAGTATGAAGCCAAGGACAAGAAGATGTCATACGAAGCTCCTCTTAAGGTCCGGGTGAGGTTAAAGAACCTGATACTTAACACCGAGAAGGAGCAGGAGCTCTTTATGGCAGATTTTCCACTTATGACTTCTCATGGAACATTTATTGTCTCTGGAATTGAGCGCGTTGTCGTCCCTCAGCTTGCAAGGTCATTCGGAGTCTTCTTTACAGAACAAGAAGTTAGAGGAAAGAAGACCTTCGGTGCAAAGATAATTCCCGGACGAGGAGCTTGGATAGAATTTGAAACAGATGCAGACGGAGTCTTCTATGTGCGTATAGACAGAAAGAGGAAGTTTCCCGTCACCACACTTCTTCGCGGCTTCGGAGCACCTACGAACGAGAAGATTCTCGCCCTCTTTGACGGAGAGCCACAGGTCAGGAGTTTTATAGAAAAAACCTTAGCCAAGGACCATACAACTAATGAAGATGAAGCAGTCATCGAGATTCACAAGAGACTTCGTGATGGTGATCTTGCAGCCGCTGACAACGCTCGCGAGTTTGTAAAATCTATATTTAATACAGAGAGATACGACCTTTCTCGCGTTGGACGCTTTCGCTTCAACAATAGGTTTAATCTTAAGAGTACTCCTAAGGAGGTTGATCGCAGGACGCTTTCACAAGACGACCTTGTAATCATTCTTTCCTATATTGCTACCTTAAATTCCACTCCCGGGTCCAAGGCCGATGACATCGACCATCTCGGTAGTCGCCGAGTACGATATGTTGGAGAACTTTTCCAACAGAAGATTCGCGTGGGTATGGCCCAGATCAAGAGAAACATCCAGAACAGAATGTCGACAATCGATACTGATGTCACTCTACCCGTCCAATTCATTTCTCCCAAGCCTCTACAGGCCCGCATGAAGGAATTCTTCACCACTAACCAGCTTTCCCAGTTCATGCAACAGACTAATGCGCTGGATGAATTGGAGCATCTTCGAACTCTTTCTGCATTGGGTCCTGGAGGACTCTCACGAGCACGAGCTGGATATGAGGTACGTGACGTCCACCCGTCGCATTACGGTAGACTTTGTCCCATATGTACGCCAGAAGGCCCTAACATTGGTCTTATTCTTCGTTTATCTACTTATGCTCGTGTAAACAGTTTCGGGATGATTGAGACTCCCTATGCTGTGGTAGAAAAAGGGAAAATAACTAACGAAATTAAATTTCTTAATGCATTAGAGGAGGAGCAATACAATATTGCTCACGCAGCTATTCCTGTAGATGACAAGGGAGTAATCATTCCTGACATTGTAGATGTGCGCGTTAGGAGAATGCCTTCCACTGTACCTCGCGACCAAGTCAGTTTCATTGACGTGGCTACCAATCAAGCCTTTTCCACCTCGACTTCTCTTATACCATTCTTGAACCATGATGATGCGAACAGGGCACTGATGGGCTCTAACATGCAGAGACAAGGAACCCCGTGCATCATTCCTGAAGCTCCTCTTGTAGGCACAGGTATGGAAGAAGTTGTAGTGAGAGATACCGGAAGGGTTTTGTTTTCCCCTAGTGAAGGCACGGTTACAAAGGTAGATGGAAAATTAGTCGCAATCAAAGATGCAAAGGGCAAGGAGCATGAGTTTAACCTCATTAATTTTTCCATGACAAACGGTTTTACCGCCTTTCACCAGAGACCATCAGTAGAGCTCGGCCAAAAGGTTAAGAAAGGTGATGTTCTTGCTGATACCTCCTCATCGGACAATGGACAACTTGCCTTAGGACAGAACATTCTCGTTGCATTCATGTCCTGGTCTGGCGCTAACTACGAGGACGCGATCATTGTTTCCGAAAGACTTGTAAAGGAATCAAAGTTTACCTCAGTTCATATTGAGGATTTCGTGGTTAATGTTCGCGATACCAAATTAGGTCCAGAAATTACTACTTGCGACATTCCCAACGTGGGAGAGTCCAAATTGAAGAATCTCGCAGAGGACGGAGTTATCAGAGTTGGAGCTGAGGTGCGCCCCGGCGATATCCTTGTTGGTAAAATTACTCCCAAGGGCGAGTCACAACTTACTCCAGAGGAGCGTCTCCTCAGATCCCTTTTTGGAGAAAAGGCGCGTGACGTAAAGGATACTTCAAAGAGAATGGAAGGAGGTAAGCGGGGACGAGTTATATCTGTCCAGATTTTCTCTCGTGAGCATGGAGACAAGCTAGAGAGCGGGATATTAAAACAGATCCACATTCAGGTTGCTCAGCTTAGAAACGTGGCTGTTGGAGACAAGCTTGCCGGTAGACACGGTAACAAGGGAGTTATTTCAAGAATTCTTCCTGTTGAAGACATGCCATATATGGCAGACGGCACTCCTATCGACATAATCCTTACCCCATTGGGAGTTCCTTCAAGAATGAACTTGGGCCAGATTTTGGAAATGCATTTGGGCTTGGCAGCACACACATTGAATTATCAGGCTATCGTTCCTCCTTTCGCCGGTGCCACAGAGGATGAAATTAAGGCAGAACTTGTCCGTGCCGGTTTCCAGGAGTCAGGAAAGATGAAACTCTTTGACGGAAGGAGCGGTGAGGAGTTTGAACAAGAAATCGCTGTTGGATATATGTATATTTTGAAGCTTCACCACATGGTGGAGGATAAGATTCACATGCGATCTATCGGACCATACTCTCTGATCACTCAACAGCCATTGGGAGGCAAGGCTCAAAACGGAGGTCAGCGTTTCGGAGAGATGGAAGTCTGGGCTCTCCTTGGTCACGGGGCAGCTCATACCTTAAGAGAGATGCTTACTATTAAGTCAGATGACATCCAGGGGCGCTCAGCAGCATTCGACGCGATAGTTAAGGGAGAAAAGATCTCTTCACCCGGAACACCAGCCTCATTTAACGTCCTTTTGAACAACTTGAGAGGACTTGGGCTCGATGTGGATTTGAAAAGGAGGGAATTAAGAGATGAGGAAATCGACAACTAACATGGCAACATCTAAACACAAAACAATTGATACCGGTTCCTTCGATGAGATTCAACTCAGGATTGCCTCGCCCGAGCGTATTAAGGACTGGTCATATGGAGAAGTCACAAAGCCCGAGACAATAAATTACCGTACTCAAAGAAGTGAGAGAAACGGCCTCTTTGACGAGAAAATTTTTGGTCCTGATAAGGATTTTGAATGTTATTGCGGTAAGTACCGTGGTATTCGTTATAAGGGTATTATCTGCGAGAAGTGTGGAGTGGAGATTACTCGTTCCATAGTGCGTCGAGAGCGAATGGGTCACATTGAGCTTGCGTCACCAGTCGCTCATATTTGGTTTCTTAAAAACGTTCCTTCCCGTATCTCACTCATCATGGGAGTCCCTGTTGCGGATCTTGAGAAGGTGATTTACTTCGCCGGCTATATCGTGACCTCCGTCGCCGAGGGAGAGAAGAGCCGCGTGCTTAAGGATCTTGATTCAGAATATAAAGCCAAGATTAAGGGCTTACAGGACGACAAGTCCAAGGAGGCATTGAAGGAAGCCGCACTTACCACTAAACGAGAAATTGAGTCTATTGTGAAGGGTAAGGTGCTTGATGAAATCGAGTATCACAAATTCTCGATGAAGTATTCCACCGTCTTCGAGGCCGGCATCGGAGCGGAAGCAATATATAACATACTTAAGACGGTTGATCTTAACGCTCTCCTTGCCCAATTAGCTATAGATATAGAGAAGGCACCATCCACTGAGTTGCCACGCATGAACAAGCGCATGAGCACACTCCAGTGGATGATAAACGCAGGCACTCGTCCTGAGTGGATGTTCCTTACCCGCATCCCCGTAATTCCTCCCGCCATACGACCCATGGTTCCACTTGATGGTGGTCGTTATGCAACTTCTGATGTTAATGACTTGTACCGAAGGGTTATCAATAGAAACAATCGCTTAAAGAAACTTAAGGAGATAAATGCTCCAGATGTCATATTAAGAAATGAAAAAAGAATTCTTCAGGAAGCTGTGGATGCACTTATAGACAATTCTATTCGTCACGGTTCTGCTGGTGGTAATCAGGCCCAGAGACGTCCACTCAAGAGTCTCTCTGACAACCTTAAGGGCAAGAGAGGTCTCTTCCGCCAGAACCTCCTTGGTAAGCGTGTAGACTACTCCGGACGCTCTGTTATTGTGGTCGGCCCTGATTTGAAGCTTCACCAGTGTGGATTGCCAAAGCATATGGCCCTAGAGCTCTTCAAGCCCTTTGTCATTGCTGAACTCCTTAAAAAAGAATTGGCTTACAACATTCCAGGAGCAAGAAGACTGATTGAGGATGCTATTCCAGAGGTTTGGGCCATTCTAGAAGATATAATCCGTGGCAAATACGTATTACTTAACCGCGCACCGACCCTTCACAGACTGGGTATTCAGGCCTTCCAGCCGATTCTTATCGAGGGCAACGCTATCCAGCTACACCCTCTGGTGTGTACGGCATTCAATGCAGACTTCGACGGAGATCAAATGGCCGTTCACGTCCCCCTTTCAGAGGAATCACAAAGGGAGGCTGCTCTTATTATGGCTGCGGATAAAAACATTCTTAAGCCTGGAGATGGGGAGCCAGTAGTTTCTGCAAAAATGCTTGATATTGTGCTTGGAGTTTTTTGGATGACCCGTACTATAAAAGGCGAGAAGGGTGAGGATAGATACTTCTCAAGCCCGAATGCGGCGATTATGGCAGCTGACTTCGGAGTGCTTTCCTACCGAGCAAAGATAAAGGTACTTCCTACAGATTCTCCTAAGTATAAGGAATTTGAAGGAAAACTGTTCGAAACTTCTATTGGCAGGCTTATCTTCAATAGTACTCTTCCATCAGATTACCCATTTATAAATCATGAAATAGCCGGCAATAAGATGGCGGAGCTAGTTAAGGATCTTATTGAAAAATACGGCATTGAAAATATTCCTCCCATCATTGATCGTATTAAGGAATTTGGATTCAAATATGCTACCCGTTCAGGAACAACATGGGGGCACTCAGATGTGAAGATTCCTAAGGACAAAGATGTCATTATCGAGAGGGGCAGAGAAAAGGTTAAGAAGATAGTAGAACAATTTAATGACGGCCTCCTTTCGGAACAGGAACGAATACAGAAGTCAGTGGAAATATGGCAGTCGATCCGCCACGAGATTGAGTCTCTTATTCCTGCCACTCTAGATGAGAAGGATTCTGTTTATGATATGACACATTCTAAAGCCAGAGGATCCTTCGGTAACCTCAACCAGATGGCCGGAATGAAAGGTATTATTCAGAATGTTTCTGGAGAATCACTAGAATTCCCAATTCTTTCCTCGTATAAAGAAGGCCTTACACCACTCGAATACTTCATTACAACTCACGGATCGAGAAAGGGTCTTACAGACACAGCACTCAACACTGCTAAGGCCGGATACCTCACTCGCCGTCTCTTTGATGTAGCTCAGGACGAGATCGTTACTGAACAGGATTGTGGTACAAAGGAGGGTGCCACCATTACTAAGAAAACTGCCTCAGGTATCGAGATACCCCTTTCAAAAACGGTTAAGGGTCGCTATCTTGCCAAGGATTTACTAGATGCTAAGGGTAATGTTCTCTTTAAGAGGGATCACTTCATAACCAAGGAAGACAGCCTTGCAATTGATGCCGCAAACCCAGATTCAGTTGTAGTACGATCCCCGCTAGCTTGTAAGTCACTTCATGGACTATGTGTACATTGTTACGGTTCGGATCTCGGATCCAACAAGCCAATAGAACTAGGTGAAGCTGTAGGAACCATTGCAGCACAGGCAATCGGGGAGCCTGGAACACAGCTTACAATGAGAACCTTCCACGCTGGAGGTGTGGCCTCCGTCGGAGGAGACATTACAGCAGGACTTCCCCGTGTTGAAGAGATCTTTGAGAAGAGGAAGCCTAAGAGTCCAGCCATCATCTCTCACATTGACGGCCTTGTAAGTGAGATAAAGGTAGTAGGACATGACCGTATTATTGTCATTACTCCCGCTCTCGGAGAAACCAAAACCAAGAAATTAGATAATGAATATACGGTTGTACCAACGAGAAGCATACTCACACGAGTAGGTGCAGAGGTAAAGAAGGGAGACATGCTCACGGACGGCTCAGCAGACCTAGATGAACTCTTCCGTTATGCCGGACGAGAAAAAACTGAAGAATACATAATTCACGAAGTTTCTAAGCTCTATGAACTTCAGGGAGCAGCGGTGTCACACAAGCATATTGAGCTTATAATTCGGCAGATGTTTTCTCGAAGGAAGGTGAAGGATGCAGGAGATACTACTTACACCAAGGGTGACGTGATAGAGGTTGTTGAGTTCATGGAGGCTAACGAAGAAATGAAAAAGCAGGGTAAGGAAGAAATGAAGGCAGACCCACTCATTATGGGCATCTCGGAAGTTTCTCTCTCACGCGCAAGCTTCCTTTCTGCAGCATCCTTCCAGCACACTCCTAGAGTTCTCATACAAGCAGCAATTCGAGGTGCAACAGACGAACTTCTAGGACTCAAGGAGAATGTCATCATAGGTCGTCTGATACCAGCTGGCACAGGGTTTGCCGGTGGATATAAAGAAAAATTAATATGCGAGGAGACGCCTCCACGATCAAAGAACGATTAAGTATCGTTGATATAGTCACTCCCTACCTCAAACTTGAAAAGACAGGTGCTAACTTCAAGGCCCGCTGCCCATTCCACAACGAGAAGACTGCAAGCTTCTTCATATCGCCTGTAAGGCAGAGTTTTTATTGCTTTGGTTGTGGGGCAAAAGGAGACATCTTCACATTTGTAGAAGAGATGGAAGGAACGGACTTCCGTGGTGCACTTAAGATTCTTGCGGAGAAGGCGGGTATCGAATTGGACCCTTATCAGGGAGAATCAAAGACTCTTAAAGATAACCTTTATGAGGCCCTAGAGATTGCAACTCTTTTTTTCCAGGAGGCATTATCATCTCACCCTGAGGCCCTTGCTTATATTAAAGAAAGAGGCATTAGTGACGACTCAATAAAGAAGTGGAAAATAGGTTTTGCTAGGGATGAGTGGCGTGCAATTCATAGCCATTTACTCTCTCGCGGAATAAGTAAGGACATCCAGGAAAGAGCGGGGTTAATAAAGCAAGGAGATGACAAGAGCAAGGAGCCCTATGACGTCTTCAGAGGACGCATCATTTTTCCTCTCTCTGATCCTCTAGGCAGGGTGATAGCGTTCTCTGGCAGAGCTCTTTTGCCTGATGCACAACCGAAGTACCTTAACAGCCCTGATACACCACTTTTTACTAAGAGCGATGTCTTATATGGCCTCGACCTAGCCAAGGAAGAAATAAGGAAAAAGAATTATGCAGTCCTTGTTGAGGGTCAATTGGACCTTGTTTTGTCTCATCAGGGTGGGGTGGGGAATACGGTTGCCTCCTCCGGCACAGCCTTCACACATTTACACCTGGAGCGATTAAGGAAACTTTCTCCTCGTATTATCCTCGCATTTGACGGAGATGATGCGGGGGAGAAGGCCGCCCTCAAAAGTGCTACTCTTGCTCTGAGTCTTAACATGGAGGCTAAGATCTCCTATCTTCCGAAGGGGAAGGACCCAGCAGATCTAGTCAGAGAGAATCCAGAATTATGGAAGGAAGTTCTGAGGGGGTCTACACACGCCATTGAGTTTCTTCTCGACAGACTAATGGAAAGAGAGAAGGATAAGAGGAAGCTTGGCAAAGCTATTCAGGAGAAAGTTCTTCCGCTAGTCTCACTTCTCATGTCTTCCATTGAACGGGCTCATTTCGTTACCCTCATAGCCACCCGGGCCGGTATCCGTGAGGAGGTCCTCTGGGAGGATCTAAGGAAGGTTAAGAGCCCAACACCGACCTCTACCCCCGAGATTTCAAAAGAAACAGTAAAAGAAAAACTTCCTAGAAAAACATATATAGAAAGAAGGTTAATTGGAATACTGTGGTGGATGGAGTTGGAAAAGAAAGAAGCACACGAAGAGCTTATGAAAAGAGTAGAAAAGATTGTGGGGAAGGATTACCTGAAAAAGCTTCTAGACACCCTTCATATCGACAGAGAAGTGCTGATATTTGAGGCAGAAAGTCACTACAAGGATGAAGAATCACTCCAAGTAGAGATAAGGGAATTAGTGGGAAATTTGACTGATGATTTGCTCCGAGAGAGATTGGCAGAATTGATAAGCCAGCTCTCACAGGCCGAGAGGATGAAAGAAGAAGCGGAAGTGACTCGTCTAACAGGGGAGATTCAAGAAATCCACAAGGAAATGAATGCCCTTGAAGAAAAGAGAAACTTGAGGTAAAATATTTAACTGTTTTTAATGAAAAAGAAGAGCTCTAAACAAAAGAATAGTTTAAAGAAAAAACCCGCTATTAAGCGGGCCAAAAAGAAGATTAAATCTTCAAAGAGTAAACCTAAAAAGGTTCTCAAGGTTAAAAAGATAAAGGTTCCTAAACCTCCAAAAATTTCAAAAAAAGCCCAGGATCAGAACACTCGTTTGAAGAGCCTGGTTGTGCGTGGAAAGGATAAGGGATTCGTAACATACGATGAGATCTTGAAAGAGTTTCCTACCATTGAGGAGGATATTGTTTTTCTTGATGAGTTATACGGCCAGCTTTCCACTGCTGGTATTGATGTATTGGAGGGAGGAGGGCTCTTAGAGCTCCCTGGGGATGAAAAGAATTCAAAGTATGGATATGGGAAAGGGGACTCCTCTTATGACTCTATTCAGATGTATTTGCGGGAGATAGGGCAGTATCCACTTATTTCGGGAGCCATGGAGAAGGAGCTTGCCAAGCGTATTGAAGCTGGGGACGAGGAGGCCAAGAATCTTCTGATGAGAGCCAACCTTCGCTTAGTAGTTTCTATAGCCAAGAAGTACGCCAACAGAAGCCCAGATCTAACACTCCTTGATCTCATCCAAGAGGGCAATCTAGGGCTACACAAAGCTGTAGAAAAGTTCGATTGGACCAAGGGATACAAGTTCTCAACCTATGCTACCTGGTGGATAAGGCAGGCTATAACTCGCGCACTTGCAGATCAGTCGCGCACCATCCGAGTACCAGTGCACATGGTGGAAACTATTGCCAAGTACAAGCAAGTTGTTCGCCGATTAACTCAGGATCTTGGTAGGGAGCCATTGGCAGAGGAAGTGGCTTTGGAAATGAATCTCGATGTCGACAAAATATATCAAATAGAAAAAATAGATCAGAGCACCGTTTCTCTTGAAAGCCCTGTTGGAGATGATGGTGATGACGGCAAGAGTAAGCTCGGGGACTTCCTTGGTGATGACAAAATGCCTTCGCCTGAACAGGAGTCATCACGGAGAATTATCCAAGACCAGGTCAGAGAAATACTTAATGACCTACCTCCGAAAGAAAGGAAAATATTGGAAATGAGGCATGGACTCCTAGATGGCTACACCCACACCCTAGAAGAAGTGGGCAAGGTCTTCGGTGTCACTCGCGAGCGTATCCGTCAGATAGAGGCAAAAGCGCACGAAAAAATCCGCCATCACGATAAAATAAACAGACTAAGGGGATACTAATTCAAAAAGTTTCCGCCAGATGGCATACATGGCGTAGGTGTCGAGTTTGCAATATTCACGCAAGGCTTCAGTAGAAGCTTCCTTCTCGGAATCATTCATTCCCCCGGTTGTTAATTTATTCCACGCATCTGCGGCGCTGCCGCCCTCTTGGATAGCTAATTCCTTATAGCTTAATTCTGGCACTAGGACTGGCAGAATCTTCTTGATGGATGAGCTTCCGCGGAAGTCCTTGTGTACATATAATTGTTTCTTGAATATATCCTCTAAATCAAGGATTCTCTTCTCCAGACCATCAAAAAATGATTTTGCATCTGGTAATCGGAGGCCTAGTTCTCGATTACGACCGCACTCAAAGTCTTTATGCCAGACAATGACAGAGCCAGTTCCGCCTATGTGACTTTGTAAGGAGTCTACGAAGGATCTACTTGGATCCCCACTTTCCACATACAGGAAGTCTTTATGTACTGGTTCTCCATCGGGTTCATTTAGAATGTGGAGTGAGTATTGAAATGGGATCTGCTGATAGGGCGAATAATCATCAAATCGCGGTATAGCAGAAGGAAATGTCTCATAGTCTAAGAAATAGAGAGGAAACTGGAGTGAGTCAAGTTGAGATTTGATCTCAGGAAGATCTTGTATTACATAATCATTGAGATGGGTGAAAAGTTGATTCTTCTGTACATCGCTTAATTCTAGCTCCTTGGGTACCTGATCCAGGGAAAAAATATGTGAATCTATGAGTTCAGTAAGTTTCCTCTTGCTCAGGCCAATTCTCGATAGATCATGCACACTGTACTCCGGTATATCTGGATTAGAATATTTGGATGTTGTGCAATGACCAGATCTGCCCTTGTATATACAACTACAAGGTCCTACCGGCTCCTTGTCCTCCTGTAAATATTTAAAGGCCTTATCAATATCCGCTTCTACATCGGGTCTTATAGATTCAACCTTTTCGGTAAGGTCGGTTATGGTAAAGAGCTTTGTAATTTCCAAATCACCTTTTCTCACGTACTCCTTGTTTAGGTGGACAATACTTGCGCTAGTGAGCTTTATCCCTGACTTCTCAAGAACTATAACTTGGAAGGCCAGGTCATATGGATGAACCTTCTTGTCTATATCATTTGTGGCTTTAACTTCGTATAGATGATAGCCATCGTCCTTTTTGGTCAGGATATCAGTAATGGCAAGGAGACCATCATGCTCAAATGACCTTTGAAATTCACCCGTAGGGAACAGATCTCGGGCCAGAAGATCCACCTCATTTCCTGTCTCAATAATTGAGAGCTCGAAGGGAGAGAGGGGTGTTGCAAAATAAACATCGGGCTTGTGGACCTTAAGCCACGCATTCTTCGGACATTCTCTATAGAGAATATAATTCGTTTTGGATAACGATGTCTGGGTCAAGTCAGATTAGTTAAAGGTTCTAGAGGAGGGAGTCTATGGCCGCCTTCACTCGCTCAATTGGCTGAGCGCCATTAATTTCAACTTTGTTTTTGCCGGAAATTATGACTGAGTAAGGTGTGCCTCGGGCTCCTGCCTTTACTGCAGCTTGGACGGCATCCTTTATAGCTTCAGCATACTTTCCGCTTGAGAGGCACTCATTAAAGGCTCCTACGTCGAGGCCAATGGACGCAGCAATTCTTGGAAGTTCAGCTAGGTCAAGACTGTCGTTAGAGTTAGTCAGTTCAAACAGACGGTTGATATAGGCCCAGAAGGCATCATTACCGCCAAGTTCGGCGGCACACTCGGTGGCCTCTGCTTCCTTGCCAGCCTTCGCATGGAGTTCGGCAATAGGGAAGTGTCTGTAGACCCAGGCCACGCTCTTGCCCTCGTAGTCATTCATCACCTGAAGCATTGTATTGTGGAATATCTTACAGAATGGGCATTCAGTATCAGAATATTCAATGATCACGACCTTGGCGTTAGGGTCGCCTATGATGTGGTCCTTGCTTGTTACCGGGGCAATGTCTCCAGTGACTGTATTGTTATTAGTATTTCCTGTTAAGGCATTGGAAGGTCCACCAGTGCTACCACCAAAGTAAATCGCACCCGCTACTAATGCTCCCGCCACAACAATGGCGAGCGGTATAAGTTGTTTGTTGTCTGTGTTCATAGGTTAATTATACCTGGGTTTGCCCTAAGGGGTCAAAAGGGAAGGGTGAATGTAATCTTTTTATCCACAGGATTCTCCCAAGTCGAGGTGTCCAATTTTATTTCATTTATCTTGCCACCCTCCTTGAATAAAAGTTTATTATTTGCCCGCGCATACTCATAGACCTCCTTGGTAATTTTGACATCGTCGATGCAGTAATCACGCACTTTATCAATCTCACCAGACTTCCACCAAGATACAGCATCGAGTCCATCTCCAGACTTCCTCTTGCCGAATGTGCCCTCAGCAATTTGGTCTAAACGCATGCGCCTCCCATAAGACGTTTTAATTTCCTTGAGGATATCTAGGTTCTTGAGCTTCGTAAGATCTCCGGGGTAGTACTTGTTTAGAAGGGGTATATCGAAATGCTCAGTATTGTAGCCAATGAGCATGTCCGAATTCTCAAGAATAGTCCAGAGCTTACCCAGCTCCTCCTCTAAATAGGTTGAATATGAATCAGTTTCAGAATCATGAATGGCTACCAGGGCAATATCTAAGAGGCTTGGATCGTTCTTCCCAACGTCGGCAAACACATTCTTCGTCTCAATATCAAAAACAATTTTACGCATCCCGTTAGAGATAGGATGCGCTAGCGCATCCGTAGGCTATTAATAATAGGTTGTTTTTTATACATGAGGGATCTCTAACGGGACGCATTACTTTAATGCGCTAATTATCTCATCTAGAGTGCCCCTAGTCTCCTTACCTGAAGCGAGCTCCTTCAGCGCGAATATGCTAGTTTTGAGTTCATCCTCACCAATAATTAGGATTCTAGGAATTTTGAGTTTGTCTGCTGCCTTAATCTGGTCGCCTAGCCTTCGGTCTGTCCAGTCAACTGCCACTCCTATTCCTGCATCTCGGAGAGAGCTAACGACTCCCGCTACCTTTTCAAACAATGTAGGATCGGTGGGGATGACATAAAGATGCGTTGCTGGTTTGTACTCTGGAAGTAAACCGTGAGTCTCTAGAAAATCCCTAAGGGTTACATCCCCAGCGCCGAAGCCAACGGCCGGGAGATCGCTGTCGCCGAAAAGGGCCGTGAGATTATCGTATCTACCACCACCGAGTATGGAGCGGGGGTTCTCCTTATTTGTATCAAAGAATTCAAAGACTACACCAGTGTAATAAGCCTGACCTCTCGCCAAGTTCTCATCAATTCTTATATTTTTAATGCCAGATTTATTAAGGGAGGCAATTACATTTGTAAGATCACCCTTATCTTCCCTCAGGGTACTAATTCTAATCTCATAATCCTCTGGCTTAGCTCCAAAGGCCTTAAGGATTGAGTCTGCCAAGGTAATAAGTTCCACATCGGCCATTGTATTGGCTATGCCGAAGGTATCCACATTTAGTTGCCAGTGTTCGCGAAGCCTGCCTCGTTGAGGGGCTTCGTATCGGAAAAGGTTAGGTATGGAGTACCAACGGAGAGGGAATCTGAGTTCGCGACGCTTTCCAGCGACCATTCTCGCCACCGTAGGTGTCATCTCTGGGCGTAAGGTAACGTCTCTGTCACCCCGGTCCTTGAATGAAAAAGTCTGCTCGTTAACAATTTCTTCTCCCGATTTCTCCTTATAAATTTCAGAATATTCAAGTATGGAGGCGTCCATTTCCTCGAAGCCGTACTTCCGAACTGTCTTTCTCCATATTTGGAAAATGTAGTTTTGTATAAATTGATCCTCGGGGTAGAAGTCCCGAACGCCTTTATACGGGGCGGTATCAAGTTTTGACATAAGAGGTATTATACAGCAATGACTGAGCTCATAAAACTTCATAAAAACATTGGAGAAACTCCGCTTGAATGCATCATCCGCTTTCGTGGAGATCATACCCAATATACTGATACCAATATGACCTATTTGGGGAGGCTTGACCCTATGGCTGAAGGGTTATTACTAGTGCTCGCAGGGAATACTAGCGATAAGAAGAAGTATCTCGAATGGGACAAGACATACGAGTTTGAGGTTCTGTGGGGCTTTAATACAGATACATATGACACCTTGGGTCTCGTTACAGACGTAGGAACATCACCTCAAAAATTGGAAGTAAAAATTAAAAAACTTTTGGAAAACATTTCAGCGAAGAAAACTCAAGCCTATCCTCCGTACTCATCACGCACAGTGGGTGGTAAGGCACTTCACACATGGGCCAGAGAAGGAAGAATAGATGAAATAGAAATTCCAACGAGGAATATAAAGATATTTTCTATAGAACATCTCAATACTCGTTATGTCGATCAAGAAGAAATTCTTAAAGAAATTATTGAAAAGATTGACTTGGTCAATGGAGACTTCAGACAAGAACAGATCAAAAAGCTCTGGGAAAAGTCGCTTGTAGCAGGGGAGAAGTCCCTCATCTCATCCTTCAGGGTAGATGTCTCAAGCGGGACATACATAAGGAGTCTCGCCCATGAAATGGGCGAAATTTTGGGAACCGGAGCTCTGGCCTATAGCATCAAGAGAACTCGAGTGGGTGAGCACGAACTTTAATTATTGAAGATCCTTGCGTAGGGATTTGGCACGCGCTTGCTGGGTGAGAAGCTTTTTGCGAAGACGAACAGACTTCGGGGTTATTTCTATATATTCATCATCTTTCATAATTTCCATTGCCTTTTCGATATCTAAAATAAATGGCGGAACGAGGAATATGCCGTCATCAGATCCTGAAGCACGCATATTTGTAAGTTGCTTGCCCTTCGTAGGATTCACATAAAGATCCTCTCCTTTTGAAGTATTGCCTATCACTTGTCCCTCATAAACCTCTGTGGCAGGTTCTATATAAAGCACCCCTCTCTGTTGAAGATTGTCTAAGGAGAAGGCGAGAGCCTTACCCTTTTCCATAGAAATCATAGATCCCACTTCTTGATGTTTAAACTCACCAGCGTAAGGCTTAAAGTCAATAAATCTAGAGGAGAATATACCTAATCCCTTAGTATCTACTATAAACTCACCGCGGTAGCCCAGAAGCCCACGAGTAGGGGCCTCCAATATAAGCCGTGTCTGTCCATGTTCAGTCTTCATATCCATTAGGGTGCCCCTGCGCTCTGTAAGCTTAGAAATGACCGTTCCAGCCATGTCCTCAGGCACATCTATAACCACCTCCTCAAATGGTTCCAACTTCTTGCCATTAAGCTCTTTTATAATTACGTGAGGTTGGGAGACCTGTAGCTCGAATCCCTCTCGCCTCATGTTTTCGCAAAGGATAGCAATGTGGAGCTCACCGCGGCCATAGACAGTCAAGTATTCGTTGGAAGAAAAATCAACCTTGAGCCCGACGTTCACCTCAAGCTCTCTTTCCAGCCTTTCCCTAATCTGTCGACCAGTAACAAACTTACCTTCCTTGCCTGCAAAGGGAGAGTCGTTGACAAAAAAGTTGAGGGAAATAGTCGGCTCATCCACATTGATAGCTGGTAAAATATCCGCATCTTCATTTGCAGCAATAGTGTCTCCAATATATATCTCACCGAGACCAGCAAGCATGACAATGTCTCCGGCAATCGCTTCATTAGATTCCTTTCTTTGTATCCCCTCGAAGGTAAAGAGTTTTGTAATCTTTCCCTTGTAGGATTCACCGTTCTGCTTCTTGACCCAGACATCCTGATTGTTCATAAGCGTCCCCTCATATACACGGGCGATGGCCAGTCTACCTAGGAAGTTGTCATATGCGAGGTTAAAGGGTTGAAGTCGTACTGGCACCAGAAGCTTCTGCTCCGCGGGTGGAACATGCTCTAGGATTACATCCAGAAGGGGAGTTAGATCCTTTGAATCATCTTCCAAATTTCTTTTTGCTACTCCATCACGCCCCACAGCATATACAGTGGGGAAATCTATCTGCTTATCGTGTGCGCCAAGTTCTATGAAAAGTTCAAGAACCATCTCATGCACCACCTCCGGACGTGCAGCAGGTTTGTCAATTTTATTTATTACAACAATTGGGTTAAGTCCTAGCTCCAGGCTCTTCTTAAGAACGAATCGAGTCTGAGGCATCGGCCCTTCCTGCGCATCTACTACAAGGAGCACGGTGTCGATGGAACGTAGTACTCGCTCAACTTCGGAGCCGAAGTCGGAGTGGCCCGGGGTGTCTACGATGTTTATTTTCGTTACGGGACGTCCTGAGTCTTTCGAAGGATAAAAAATTGATGTGTTCTTGGAATATATGGTGATACCACGCTCCTTTTCAAGCGCGTTTGAGTCCATGGAGACACCTTCGGGCACCTGTCCAGTCTGGCGCATTATGGCGTCAGTAAGGGTGGTCTTGCCGTGATCCACGTGCGCTATTATTGCGATATTTCGTATTTCCATAAATATAAAGGGCAAGCTCTCGCCTGCCAGGTCCTAGATTAAAGCACAAAAATTAGATTTTACCAAGCTACCTAGCCACCAAGAGACCATTCTGGTATATGAACTGCTTCGTGACCCTTACTGTCGGTTCTGCTGCCAAGGGCTCATCCTCCGCTCTGTCTAAGTAAGTTACTGTTATAACGCCATTATTAATGTCGATCGATTCAGGCAAGATCCTGTCGCCAAGGAAAATAGCATTACTTCCATTGTATCTAATGGGACCAGAGACATATGCAGCTACATATAGAGGTATGGCCGAGAGGCCTGAGCTCTCTCCAATAATAATTGCTGCGTCCTCCTTGCTATCATTGTTCAAGTCTCCGAAATCTTTGTAAATTGTAATCTCTGTCTCAAAGGATGTCTGAAGTGGACCACTACCGGTCCTCTTGGCGTATCCGTCGTTAAAGGTAATCTCATAGCTTTCCTCACCACCTTCGAATGTGTATGTGCCGTTAAGGGGGTCGGGCTTACCCTCTCTAGTTTTACCGGTGCTTGTTATATCTATTGGCCGAGTTTCTTCCCTATTGGCTACATACCAAAGTCCGGCTCCAATAGCAACGAGCAAGAGAAGGATTAAGAGTCTTTTCATCCTTTTATTATAGCAATTTTCCTTACAAAAGGATAAATAAGAAGTGCACCCGCCATACCAGCTGCCATGTCTGTCAAAGTATCCTCAATTTCAGGTATGTAGAACCGAGCGAAGTCAGGTCTAAGTAGGTAACCCCAGTATTCCCAGCACTCCCAAAGAAAGCTTCCTAACACTGCCGTAGCAACCGCGCCGAACATAAATATTGCAATGGAGTTTATTTTACCCTTCGCTAAAATAGTCCAGATTAGGGCAAACATTATTCCGGATAGGGCGTGAAGAATAATATCTACATACCAATATTCAAAGTACCAACCATACGCCCGAGAGGCAGTAGCTCCAGCCCAAACAAAAATAAAAATAATTAATGTATGAATAATGTATTTATTCATGAGTGGATATTAGCATAACAAAACAGCGCCGGTGGGCGCTGTCAGGATTCATAAAACGGACGAAATGGTTTAATGAACTCATCCGCTATGAGCTCCAATTGGAAGACCTCATCTCTCTTGAAGAAATAATCATCCTCCATGATTCCCACAAAATACAAATGAAGGGATTCACCGATTCTGAAGGCAATGCCCTCCTGGCACTCACCCCATATAACCATCCTGTCGCGGGTCAGCCGATTCAGCGCCCTATCAAGTGGTTGCGAAAAGGGCTTTGGGCAAACAGCATCGTATGTAATGGGTGTGAGAATAGGATATGGCTCGGTGTTGCCCCTTTTCTTGATCTGGTAGAGGCGCCTGTGGAAGTCCTCCCGATCCATGAGAAAGGTGTCATGCTCTGTCGACTTATGCACAAACTCGAGCGTAGCCATGAGGATGATGTCTGGCCGGAATGGCTCTGGCATTAGCCTTCCCGATGGAGCATCAGGGATTCGCATAAGCCTCCCAGAAAGGGGTGAGTATGAGCTGTCTACTGGTAGTATAACTTTTTAAGCTCAACTGCAAAAGCTAATCAAAGACTTCAAGGATGGCTCCGCGACCAGGCCGTTCGGCTCTGAGAGCCTCAGGCTCGATGAGGCTCGGTCACGAGTTACTAATTCGCTTCGCTCATAAGTACTCTCGACCCCGACT
>JBBDYY010000023.1:0-3696 GCA_040900505.1 Parcubacteria group bacterium | reverse complement strand
AAGTCGACGTAGCTCAGGTAGTTAGAGCATCGCACTCATAAAGCGAAGGTCACAGGTGCAACTCCTGTCGTCGACACCCAAAAACATAAATAATTTGTTTATGTAGCAAAGGAAACTAATTATTTCTGTTCTTAAATAATATTAAATTCTCTGAATACTGCTTCGAACAAGGAAACGGCTCTCTTGGCATCACGCTCAGTAAGTTCGAAGCTAGCCCCCCTATGCGCAATGTCGTTTCTTACCTTGTGTGCTTCCCAAGCAGATTCTAAAGTGAGGAAATCACTTTTCTCCACACTTTTTAATTTGGCCCCCACTGAGTCGCCGTGATAACCGCTTGCAGTCAAGAGTTCATCAAGCATTATGTCCGATTCAATAATTGCCAGGCGCCAATCTGCAGAATTTGCTGAGTTAATGTGTTCGAGCACTCTTTCCCATCTCTCATTCTTCGCTCCCTCTTCCACACCTTCAGGACTCATAGCCTTCGGTGCATAAATCTCCCTTTCTCCCTTCGCCAAAGCGTTTAGTCTCTTATAATTATAAGAAATCCCGTATATAGCAGTAATGCTTACTATGAAAGCAAAGACTTTTACAACGGGCCAAATGTGAGAGTGGAAGTAACGCACTAGGAAACTTCCCGAATCACTAACATCCAAAGCAGACTCAACGCGAGCCCATAAAATCCCAAGGAAGAAGAGCACCGCAAGCACTCCCCCCAACGCAATGGCGAAGTTGGGACTACTGGATTCTGTTTTTGCTTTAGGTTTTATGTCAGCCATTTTCGTTCAAATAATCGCGAGATGCTTTAAACATTATACTCTCCTGCCCCAGATCAGCAGAGAGAAGGACACCGACCGGAAGCGCCTTCTCCTCCCGCAGGACTGTACCAGATGGTAAGGATATGGAAGGAAGTCCAGCAATATTTGCAGGCACAGTGAAGATGTCTGCTAGATACATGGATAGCGGGTTCTCCGTCCTCTCCCCGATCTTAAAGGCCGGAGTAGGAGTAGTGGGCGTAAGAAGTATGTCTATATCCTTAAATATTTCTCGTAATTCTCTGGTTATAAGTGCTTTTGCGCTGACAGCACTACCGTAATACGCGTCATAATAACCAGAGGAGAGCACGTATGTGCCGAGTATTACCCTCCTTCTTGTTTCCGCACCGAAGCCCTTACCTCTTGTTTTAAAATAATCCTCTATACCTGTCTCACCAAGCTCACGCAAACCATACTTCACTCCGTCGAAGCGCGCCAGGTTAGAGGAGGCTTCTGCTGGCATAAGTATGTAATAAACAGCCAAAGAATATTTTAGATTCTCTAGACTGATATCTTTCACTTCATAACCAAGAGATTTAAATTTCAGAACCGCTTCTTCAAAATTTTTCTTAACATCAGGTTCTACTCCCTCACCTTCCACAAACTCACGAGGGATTCCAATTATTTTCCTTGATTCATTTTCCTCATACGCATCACCTTCTATGGTCGTGCTGTCTTTGGGGTCCCGCCCGTTTATGACCTGATAAATAATTTCTGCATCCTCAGCTGTCTTGGTGAAGGGGCCAATCTGATCCAGTGAGCTCGCAAGTGCAATAAGCCCCGAGCGCGAGACTCTCCCGTATGTAGGCTTCATGCCGACTACTCCAGTAAAGGCTCCTGGTTGCCGTATGGAGCCGCCTGTATCTGATCCAAGAGAGGCGAGGACCATTCCTCCGGCTACTGCCGCGGCGGAACCTCCTGAGGACCCGCCAGCAACACGTTCAAGATCATGAGGATTCTTCGTTATGCCATAGGCAGAATTTTCTGTAGAACTGCCCATGGCGAATTCGTCCATATTTGTCCTACCGAGTATGATAGCTCCTGCTTCCAGCAAATTATTTACCGCAGTGGCACTGTATGTTGCTCGATACTTCTCCAAAATCTTTGAACCCGCAGAAGCAATATGTCCTTCCACAAGCATATTATCCTTCACTGCTACAGGAATACCGAGAAGGGGCAGATCAATTCCCTCTTTTATTTTCTTATCGGCCTCATCAGCTTGTGTGAGCGCATCATCAAAGACTTCAAGGAAGGCGTGAATGTCATTGTCCTTCTCTTTTGTGGCGCTTATGCAAGCTTCAGTGAGTTCTCGCGCAGTAAATTCTCCTTTTGTAAGCGCTTGCCTGGCTTTGACTATTGTTAGTGTGGAGAGGTCAATCATTAGAGAATATTTTTAACCTTTATTAGGTTGCCGGATCTGTCTGGGGCCTCTGCCAAGAGTTTTTCTGTATAAACGCCGCTTTCGTGCGGATTAGTGTCCTCCCGCATTACATTCTTAAGTCCAAAGTTGCTAGACTTCGTCATATTTTCCTCAGTCTCACCGACTGCTTTTCGCACGTCGGCGACATAGCCCAAAATAGCCTCAAATTGCTGTGTAAGCCTCTCCGCTTCAGCATCATCTATTTCTATTCTCGCAAGAGTTGCTAGCTTCTTTACTTCATCTGGATTCATATGGCTATCGTAACATATTAAGAAACTCCTCTTCGTTTATTACTTTAACCCCTAGTTCTAATGCTTTGTCGTACTTTTCTCCTGGCTCACTGCCTGCCAATACATAATCGGTATTTTTTGAGACTGAACTTGTTACCTCTCCTCCCTCGACTCTGATCATTTCCTTTGCCTTGTCCCTACTAAGCTTGGGGAGGGTGCCGGTCAATACAAATTTCACTCCTCTGAACTTTCCTGACTTCGAACTTTTAACTTCTTCTATGCGCACATGACTTAAGAGACGTTCATACATTTTTCTATTTTCCTTATCCTTAAACCATAGAACCACTGCCCCCGCCACGATAGGCCCCACTCCGTTTATGGCTTCTAGCTCCTCTCTGGTAGCCTTAGCGAAATTTTCTGCAGTTTTAAAATGTTTTGCCAGGTCTCTCCCCGTCTCTTCACCCACTTGAGGTATAGAAAGTGAGGAGATGAATCTAGCGAGACTCACATCCCGCGCCTTATCAATAGATTCCAAAAGTCTTTCAATGGACTTCTCGCCGAAGCGCTCCAGAACTTCAAGATCACCCCTCTCTATAGTGAAGATGTCATCGAAGTTTGAGATTATGCCTGCCTCCATAAGTCGGTCTATGATCTTCGGACCAAGACTTCCAATATCAAAAACATTTTTTGATGCAAAGTAGTGCATCTTCCTCCTCTGCTGGGCATACGAATTTTTTTCTACACATCTGTATGCCGCCTGACCAGGAATGCGCTCAATACGCCCGTCTCCTCCACAAGGCTGAAAGTGGGAGGGAAATTTAAATTCCTTCTCCTTACCTGTTCTCATCTCTTTTACCACCTTTACAATGTCAGGTATTACATCTCCAGCTTTCTGTAATACCACAGTATCTCCTACACGCACATCAAGCCTCTTTATCTCATCCTCATTGTGAAGTGTGGCTCGAGAGACTGTGGACCCCGCCACAGACACGGGGCGTAAATGAGCCACGGGAGTAAGTACTCCGGTTCTGCCGAGCTGTAGAGTTATATCCTCCACAACAGTAGTTACTTGCTCTGCCTGAAATTTGAAGGCTATGCCGAAGCGGGGCGACTTGGCTGTATGACCCAAGGTTTTCTGATACACCCCTTCGTTCACCTTCACTACCACGCCGTCCAAGAGATAATCATTCTTATCCTTATTCTTATCCCACAATCTCCAATACTTGATCACTTC
>JBBDYY010000022.1:10846-25440 GCA_040900505.1 Parcubacteria group bacterium | reverse complement strand
TATTATATTTTAGTGCTTTCACGTGAAACTTTATTGTATATGTTGCACATGTAACCCTTCGACAAGCTCAGGATAAACTATATGAAGTCTGAAAAGAGACGAGTTGGTGATGTTGGTGAATCTGTAGCCTGCGAATTTCTTCGTAGGAGGGGATTTGAAATTGTAGAAAGGAATTATTTACGTAAGTGGGGAGAAATTGATATTGTAGCTAAAAAAGAGGGGATTCTGCGCTTCATAGAGGTAAAAAGCGTATCTTGCCTGACAAGTCAGTTTACTAGGGAGGCTAGTACACACGAAGGTGGTCAACACTCGGTGTTGACCAGTGTTACACATGTAACTACTAAGCAGGCTCAAGACACGCTGGATACTTACAGACCTGAGGACAACATGCATCCAGCAAAGCTAAGGCGCCTGGCACGTACCATGCAAATCTATTTATTGGAGAAGAACTTGGATTGTGAGTGGCAACTAGATGTAGTAACAGTCCGTATAGATGAAAAGGGGAGAAGGGCTAGGGCCGAGATAATAGAGAATGTGATTATTTAATATAGAGATACCAACGGGAATTTCTCCTCCCATTCGCATAGAAATCGTACCACTGGCGCATAAACTTGGCCCTTTGCATTCTTCTATAGCCTCCTAGCTCTGGATCCATGAGGTAAATGCTCTTGTCTGTCATCCTATAAACCAAGGAATAATGACCGTCAGATGGTAATTCATAATCCGACCACCAATTTACTAAAACAGGTGTTCCACGAGAAACTATTTCTCTAATTTCACTCCAAGTACCTTGCTCCTTAGAAAAAACTTTAAACCCTAGTTTCTTAAGGACACGGATTAAGTCCTCAGGTTCTGTCCCTTTGCTTATTGTGGTGCCGCAAAGTCTACCAAGTTCCTTTTCGCTTATCCTTACTCCGTAATAATCAAGTAAGGAAACTAGGCTTGCCGGTCCGCAAAAGCTTTCGCTCTGGCGAATTTTCTTTAAAAGAATTGGCATAGTGCCCCCAGCAGGAATCGAACCCACATCACTTGTTCCGAAGACAAGTACTTTATCCGTTAAGCTATGGGGGCGCTTTCTTATTCTAACAGAGTGCGGCCAGCGGTAATCGAAACCGCGCCTGCTCCTTGGCAAGGAGCCGTCCTACCACTAAACTATGGCCGCATGTGAGACTGATAATATCTTAATTTGAAGGAAAAATCGAGTGTTGGAAGAAGGAATCCATCGTGATACTATGACACCTTGCACCAAGAATTACGGAGTATAAGACGGAGTGTGAGACAAGCTCGCACTCCTTATTCGGAACAAGTATCCATGCAAGCATGTCTACTGTTCCTCAAACGGAGTGTAGTACAGCGGTAGTATTCACGATTCGGGTTCGTGAGACCCGAGTTCGATTCTCGGCACTCCGAAAGAATCGAGCGTAAACAATACGGGCTGTATGAGTACATACGCCCCGGGCGCTCGGAATGAATATCAAAGCAAGCTTTGCTATTATTCCTCACTACGGGTTGTAAGTTGGGACTTGCAGCCCATCGTTCGGAACTGATGCATGCGAGCATTCATCGTTCCTCACTCGGGCTGTAGTATAGTGGTAGTATCTGCCCATGGGGTGGGTAAGGTCCGAGTTCGATTCTCGGCAGCCCGAAAGGTTAGTGATCCAGTCTGGACCGATTCTCGGCAGCCCGACAAAAATAGCTAAGCAAAAGGTTTCTAGTAATTAAACGGGGCGTAGTATAGTGGTAGTATACTTGCTTTGGGAGCATGAGGTCCGAGTTCGATTCTCGGCGCCCCGAAATACCAAGCGGGATTAGTTTAGTGGCAGAATGAGAGTTTTCCAAACTTTAGGCGGGGGTTCGATTCCCCCATCCCGCACACATGAAAAATGTCTCTTCGAACAAAAATAAAATTAGAAATTCCTGAGGAGATAAGAAACATCTCACGTGTTTTAACTACAGCTCAATTTGAAAATTATCTTGTGGGAGGGTGTGTGCGCGACCTTATGCTTGGCAAAAAGCCTAAGGACTGGGACCTCACAACCAACGCTACGCCAGAACTTATTACACCTCTCTTTGAGCATTCGTTTTACGAAAACGCCTTTGGAACTGTGGGGGTGGTTAATGACAATGCAGAAGACCCGACACTTAAAGTTGTAGAAGTTACTCCGTATCGCCTTGAGTCAGAGTATTCTGACTTCCGCCGGCCAGACAAAGTAGAGTGGGGAGAAACGCTTGAAGAGGACTTGAAGCGCAGGGACTTCACCATGAATGCTCTTGCTTATGATGTGGAGAAAGAGGAGATTATAGACCTCTTCGGCGGTAGGGAAGATATAAAGAAAGGGCTCATACGAACTGTCGGATCTCCGGATGAAAGATTGTCTGAAGATGCTTTAAGAATTTTACGCGCTCTACGCTTCGCATCAGAGCTTAACTTCGCCATAGAGTCTGAAACTCTTATAGCCATAGAGAAACACAAACATCTTCTTGAGAAAATTTCCAAAGAAAGAATTCGTGACGAATTTATAAAAATAGTTGCATCACCGGCCCCATCTATTGCCCTAGGCTTGGCAGAAAAGTTAGGAATTCTTAAATACATCACTCCAGAGTTTGAAAAGGGGGTAGGCATGGAGCAGAACAAAGCGCACGCCTTCACAGTCTGGGAGCATCTACTACGCGCCTTGGATCATGCGGCTAAGAAGGATTACCCACTCCATGTGCGCCTTGCGGCCCTCTTCCATGACATTGCTAAGCCACATACGAGGAAGTGGTTTAAGAATCAGTGGACCTTCTACGGGCATGACGTGGTCGGATCCCGCATCACAAGACAGGTCCTTACTGATTTGAAATTCCCTAAGGAACTAACAGATAAGGTGGTGAAGCTGGTGCGCTGGCACATGTTCTTCTCTGAGACAGAGACTATCACCCTTTCTGCTGTAAGGCGGGTGGTGAGAAATGTTACCCCAGAGCTCATCTGGGATCTTATGAATGTAAGACACGCAGACAGAGTGGGTACTGGAAGGCCCAAAGAGACCACCTACCGCCTCCGTAAGTATCACTCAATGATAGAAGAGGTTATGAGGGACCCAATTTCTGTAAAGCAGCTCAAAATCGATGGTGAGAAGATAATGAAAACTACAGGGACTACTGGAGGACCTCACATTGGTTTCATATTGGAGATTCTTCTCTCAGAAGTGCTTGATGACCCCGCTCTTAATACTGAAGACTACCTGACAAAGAGAGTGGGGGAGTTACATGCTCTGGATACGAAAGAATTAGTAAAACTTGGTAAGGAAGCACGACTAAAGAATCAATCGGAGGAAGAAAAGGAGAGAGATGAGATAAAAGATAAGTACAGAGTAGAATAAACAAAAAATTCCCCTTCGACATGCTCAGGAGAATTTTTTGTAACCTGCCTGCCGGCAGGCAGGGTGGGCTACACGAGTGTGTAGCAGAGAACGCGGTAATTATCTTACTGCGTCCTTGAGTGCCTTTGCAGGGCGAAACTTAGGAACACGCATAGAGGGAACAGAGATGCTCTCTCCAGTGCGAGGGTTCCTTGCCTGGCGTGCAGCACGAGTCTTGGTGGAGAAAATGCCGAGACCAGCAATAGAGACTTCGTCACCCTTCTTCAAGGTAGAAACGATAGCATCAATCACTGTATCTACGACTTCCTCTGCCTGCACTTTCGTGCCGCCAAGTTTCGTGTGAACGGCGTCGGCAATTGCGGCCTTATTCATTGACATTTATATTATCTTCTAATTCCCTCATACCCGTATTGAGTATATAGGAAGCCATTTTTTAGGCAACCCCGAGGAAAGGGCAATATTATCTGGCGAATTCTATTGAACGGGATTCCCTTATGACATTGACCTTGATCTCGCCTGGGTACTTAAGCTCATTTTCTATGCGAATAGCTATATCCCTAGCCATTTTCTTGGCCTCGAAGTCGCTTATCTTCTCCGGAACAACGAAAACTCGTATTTCTCTGCCTGCCTGGAGAGCATAAGACTTCTCCACACCTGGGAAGGAAAGAGCTATGGACTCAAGCTCTTCCAAGCGCTTGAGGTAGTGCTCCACTGTGTCTCTCCTGGCTCCTGGTCTTCCGCCTGAGATAGCATCTGCAGTCTGCACTATGACAGACTCAATAGTCTCATAAGGATACTCCCCATGATGCGCTTGCATGGCCTTGATCACGTCTTCTGCAACATTGAATTTCTGAAGAATTCTCCGTCCTATCTCCACATGTGTGCCAGAAACCTCGTGATCCAAGGCTTTTCCTATGTCATGAAGCAAGGCTCCAGCCTTAGCCACAGAAACATTTGCACCAAGTTCTTCCGCTATCATCCCCGCAAGATGCGCCATCTCTACAGAGTGATCTAAAACATTTTGCCCATATGACGTACGGAAGTAGAGTCGCCCGAGAATAGCAATGAGCTTTGGATCCAAGTTGTATACACCACACTCAAAGGCTGCTGCCTCTCCCTTCTCTTTAATAATTTTGTTTGTTTCTATCTTTGCTTTCTCTACAAATTCTTCTATCTTCGCAGGTTGAATGCGGCCATCCTCAATTAGATTTTCCAATGCAAGCTTGGCCACCGCACGACGTACTGGATCAAATGAAGATAAGGTAATGGAACCCGGAGTATCATCTACAATGACTTCCACACCAGTCTCTCTTTCAAAGGCTTTAATATTTCTGCCTTCCTTGCCGATGATCTTACCCTTTATCTCATCTGAGGGGAGGGGAACAGAAGTGGCCATAATCTCTCCAGAAACTGATGTGGCTAGGCGCTGTATGGCAAGAGTAAGGATCTCGCGCGCTCGCTCGGCCAAGCGTTCTTCGGCTTGGTTCTCGAGCTTCTGCATTCTAATAAGAAGGTCCTCTTCAGCATTCACCTCTACAATGGAGATAAGCTCCTCCTTTGCCTCCTCATTTGAAAGGCCGGCCACCTTGGCAAGCTCTGTGTTCCTCGCTTCTAGGATCTCCTCGGCTTTATCCTTAATAATGCGTATTTCTCCAGCTTTTACCTTAATATACTCCGCTTCTTTGTCTAAGTCTCCCTGGCGCTTGTCTAGGAGTTCTTCCTTCTTTACAAGCCTGTCTTCGGTCTTCTTGTTGCGATCCTCTCGTTCTTTTATATCTATTTGAGCTTTTACTTGGAGTTCTTCTGCTCTTTTCTCGGCTTCATCTAATACTTGCTGAGCCTCTTCCCGCGCACGTAGTTCCATCTGCTTGATATCTAGCTCCATTGAACCCTTCTTTCCAAGGGAAATGATGATTCTCAAGAGGTAGCCGAAAGCAGTACCAGCTGAAGCGGCAAGAAGGGCTAAGAGTAAGGCTAATTTAAGTGACATATCCGTAGAGTCCGCTCTACGATCTCACAGATTCTCTATGTTGGAACTAGGTAAAGAAACTAATAGGTCAGTCAGTCGTTACAGGAGAGTACGGTGGGAAACGAGCGAACGTGTCAGGTTAACAATTAATAGGGAACAAATTCAGAGTACCAGATTTATAAAATCTTGTCTATTATGCCGTACTTTTTGGCTTCGGCTGCATCCATAAAGAAATCTCGGTCTATGTCCTTCTGTACTCTGTCTAAGGTTTGACCGGTGTTGGTGGCCATCATTTGAGCCAACTTTCCTCTTAATTTCAATATTTGCTTGGCTCTTATCTCAATATCGGAGGCTTGGCCCTCTGCTCCACCTAAAGGCTGATGGATCATGATTTCAGAATTAGGTAGTGCAAATCTCTTGCCTTTTTTTCCTGCAGAAAGGAGCCACGCACCACCTGACGCCGCCATGCCAATGCATATTGTAGAAACATCAGGCTTTATATGATTCAACGTATCAATCATAGCCAAAGTGGCGGTAGCAGATCCTCCCGGGGAGTTTATATAGAGAGAAATGTCTTTCTTCGGATCCTCCGCTTCTAAAAAAAGAAGTTGGGCGATAACAATGTTTGCAACATCGTCATCTATCTGTCCACCGAGGAAAACGATCCGCTCACGCAAGAGGCGAGAGTATATGTCGTATGCCCGTTCTCCGAATTGGCTCTTCTCTATAACTGTTGGTATGAGGTAACCCATAGGAAAATACTCTATAACAAAGACCTCAAACTATCAACTAAAAATCCCCCCTTATCGGGAGGATTCCAAAACGGGTAGACACTCACGGGGTGGCGCAGTGGGGCAGGGCTCCGCTTCGCTTCGCTTCTGTGCCGTCCGTTTCGCTACGACGAGCATGAACTGTCTACCCCGGGAAGACTTCCCTAGGGCCTGACGTACTTGCTTATGAACAGAGGTCATGAAGTATCTCCGTTGAGTCTCCCGCTACATTACACCTTCTATCTTTTATTTCAAGGATTCTAAAAATTCTAGAACTTTTTGATTGCGGAGCATTTCATATACATATACGCGAGCGCGAAGTGGTTCGGCATCTGGATAGTGGGAGAGTAGATGCTTTGTTTCCTTTTCTAGATCATCTTCCGATGGTTCTATTTTTTCCGTCTCTGCAATTTTAGAAACAATCAGTTCTCCTTTAACCCTTTTGATTGCATTCTCACGCCATTCCTTTTTTATTTCCTCCTCTGTTTTCTTTATCTCCTTAAGATATTCATCAAATTTCTTTCCGAAACGAGCTACATCGTCTTTGAACTGCCCCATCATCTTCTCAAGCTCTGAAGTAATGAGAAGTTCCGGCACTTCTATGTCAGTTACCTTCACTAATTCTTCCATCATAAGAATCCTATTCTTTTCCTTGGCTCTAAAGTTTTTCTCGCCTTCGAGATTCTCCCTGACCCTCCCCTCAAGCGTTTCACCTTCTTTTAAATCTGGTTTAATATCGCGCTTCGTCAACTCCCTTAGCACATCTTCCACCTCCTTAGGCGTTACTTCGCTATCCTCTGGCTGTTTCATCGCACTTAGAGCAATAGTCTTGTAGTCAGGCAATGCAAACTCTGGAAGCAGGGTTACCTTGATCTTAAACTCGAGTGGGGAGCCTGGAACCATTTTAGTAATAGAGATCTGCGGGCGACCAATGGTCTCCAATTTCTTCTCCTTTTCCGCTTCCTTTAATATGTTCTTGTATTCTTTGCCTAGAGCCACTTCTGCCGTTTCCTCAAGAATACTCATTTCCCCCAGGCGTTTCACCAACACATCCTCTGGTACGAATCCCTTACGGAAGCCGGGCAACTCGCTTCTTTCATTTAATGCCTTAAGTGCATCCTTCCTACATTCGTTTAAAAACTCTACGGTAAGAGACCCGCTAATTTCTACCTCGGAGTTTGGGAGTGAGGTACTCTTTATATTTTCAAAATGTTCTGTCACAGAGTCCTAGTTTACGTGAAATGAAAGCTAAATCAAGATAACAAAAATCCCGCCATTAGCGGGATTTTTGTTTAGAGTGAGGTATTAGAGATCGGAGTCCAAGGAATCAATATCAGTTGCCTCTAGGTCTGCCTCTATGGAAGCAGTGTCATCCGTAGTGGTTGAAGTCGAAGCTTCACCATACGGATTTGAATCATTTTTTTCTCGCGCACCCCAGAAGTAGAATCCTCCGAGGATGATTACTAGAAGAATAATGACGACACCTATTACGGGTCCAACTTCTCCTTCTTTTTTCATGTTGTCTCCTTCCATATTTTAAGAATTATTTCTAATACCTATATTGTGCACCTATCTATTGATCTGTGCTAGTGGCCGTAGTCGCTGCGTTAACTTCACCACGTACGCTCATGTTGAGAGAGCGGACAGCTTGCATCAAGTTTTGACGTACGCTTTTTAGACTTTCCTTCACAAGAGCACTTGCAGTCCTAGCTGCTTCGTTCTTTGCTCTCACGGTTGTACTTGCAGTTCCGGAAGCAACGGTAAGGTCAAGATTAGCCAAAGCATTTACTCGAAGCTTCGCCTCAACGATTCCTCTTAGCGCAGCATCTACCTTTGCTTTCGCGATAGTGGTATCCCCGCCTCGAGCTTCTACCTTATCAATGCGAGAATTAATGCGTGAGATAATATTTTCTAGCTGAGAGATCACATTCATGTAGGCACGGATTAAGCCTGTTACTTTGGCTTGGATTCTCTCGTCTGCCTTTTCTGCCTTTTCTGCCTTTCTTTCAGCGCTCATAGTTCGTACTTCTACATTGAAGTCACCTCGGGCATCTTTCATTGCCTCCTTACGTGCTTCAGATTCTTCCTTTATAGATTCCTTTCTTCCTTCAATGCTTTCACGAAACTTCATTTGAAGATCTCGGAAAACATTCTGTCTTACTTCCACAGCGGCTTTAGCCTCGCTGTTTGCTCTCGCGTCTACTAATGCAGAAGCGCTACCTGCACCAAGCATAAGAGAGAGAGCTGTCAGAGAAACAAAGATTCTTTTCATTCGATAAATTTTAGTTATAACCGTGCGGATACTCGTATCCGTCATGCTGCCTAAGCAGGCAATCTCCGCACTTATCCCCATTATACCAGAAACTGTGCCCCTAAGGCCGGTTCGGTGTGTTCTAATTGTGGCTTAAATAAGGCCTTAATTTCTACCCGTGGGGATAAATCTATACACTCTTTTCTAGTGGGGCATCGGCTGTGGCGAGCTCCTCACCCTTGTCACTCTTTATATCTATCTTCCAGCCAGTAAGCTTTGCCGCCAGACGCACATTCTGTCCGCCCTTACCTATGGCGAGCGACTGCTCCGCTTCGGAGACTTGGACTACCGCAGTCTTGTTCTCATTGTCCATTTCTATGTCAATAATCTTGGCAGGGGAAAGGGCTTCCTCTATAAACTTCTTCTCATCCTCATACCACTCAATGACATCTATCTTTTCTCCACGAAGTTCCGACATCACGGTAGAGACTCTAACTCCGCGTTGGCCGACGAGAGCGCCGACAGGGTCAATGTGGCTGTCCTTTGCCTCTGCAGCAATCTTGGATCTATAACCTGCTTCGCGCGCGATAGCCTTTATAAGTACTGTGCCGTTTTGAAGTTCTGGAGCTTCTGCTTCAAAAAGCTTCTCAAGAAACTTCGGATGCGAGCGAGAAAGGCGAAGGAAGACTCCACGAGGACTCTCCTCTACTCTATAAAGATACGCTCGTACTCTCTCTCCTTGACTGAAGCGCTCACCAGGAATCTGCTCCTCGTAAGGCAGGAGTCCTGTGGCCCGCCCCATGTCTACGAATATGTTGCCTCGTTCTATGCGTTGCACAGTGCCTGTGACGATATCTCCTTCGCGCTTGCCGAATTCGCTTACGACAGAGACCTTCTCCGCTTCACGGATCTTTTGCATGATAACTTGCTTGGCAGTCTGAGCGGCTATGCGTCCGTAATCACCTTTAGATTCAATAGGGAAGATTATTTCCTCATCAAGCTGTGCGTCCCTCTTAATCTTCTTGGCATCATCAAGGAGAATGTGGTGTTCAGAGTTGTATAGAACTCTTTCGTCTGTTGGTGCCTCTGTATTGAGTGGCATTGCGTCAAGTGCGTCCGCCTCTTCCTCAAAGATTACTCGAGACTTGTCTACTACAATCTTCACCTGGGCAAACTCCACTTGGCCGGTCTTAATATCAAATGTGGCGCGAATAATTTGTCCGCGCTTGCCGTACTCCTTCTTATAAGCCGTGGCTAAGGCAGCTTCTATGGCCTCGATGATCTTCTCTTTAGGTATGCCTCGGACTTCTTCAAGCTCGCCGAGGACCGAATTTATTACTTTAAGGTCAAACATATTGGGTTTGTATTAAATTAGTTACGAAACGGGTTCGCCTCTCGGCGAACCCCAATCCACAACCTATTAGGTATTCAGTGTATCAGAAAGCCTCTTGACCTGTCAAATTTTGATTGGACACAAAAGAGATAATATAGTATGGTATGGTTCGAACTTAAGGAGGTTCTTTTGAAAAATCGAAAGTTCGACATCGAACCGACAGAAAACGGAGAAGCGGACCAGGAGCGGGGCAGGGTATCTGACACACCCGATACTGGATCCATAATGCTTGATATTATGGAGAAGAGAAGGCCTGGTTTCAGGGATCAATTTCTTAAGGAGCAGGGGGTAATCCCGATCACTAAGAAGCCTTGAGACGAGGACATATCTTCGAGATCTTTTCCGGATCTGATGCGTACTCAGTGCCAATGTCCCAAACCCTCTGTAACTCAGAGGGTTTTTTCATAGAAGAAAGAGTTTTATTTATTTCGCTTAATACTCTATCTATTTTGGAGATAAGTTCTGTTTGGATTAGTGGTGGTAATTTATTTGAAGAAGCTATGAATGATCTCTCAAGCGTTAGTTGAGCGAAAACTTGGTCTAAAACTTTTTTCTGTAAATTAGACTCGGGGATTTGACCCTCTTGATAGCTCATTAAATCATTTTTACCTATTGCGATAACCGCGTGAGGAGCATTCTTGTAGGGTTTGAATTTTCCTTTTTCTACAGTGGTAGCGTGCCTCAAGCTTGAAAGGGTGAATCTATTTTCTACATCATCCACAACCGTGTTGAGCTTGGTGCCCACATTGCCTTCATTACTTACAGTGGTATCTACTGTAAGCTTGGCCACTATTTCACTTTCATCTTCGTTTAGAAAATCTACAATCAGATCAGTGTGGTTCTTTCTGTCATCGATCTCAGATGTACGAGAGATTCGGGTTAGATCACCAAACCACTGGCTGTTTCGAAAAACGATTTTATCCCAATCGATTGATTCCTGAGGATGCTCGGTTGTTCGATCACTTCTTAAGTCTATTAATTCTTTTTCTTCCTCTTTGGTATATACCAGACCCTTACTTTCAGGTCTGTTTTGAAAATACTTCATCTGCCATGCATCGACTTCGAATCCCTCTGGTGTTTTCATAATTTAAATTTAGCCTATTTCCTCTTGGAATGAAACTTCTTATGAGTGTCGCACAACAATTATACCTCATTCCAGAGAGGGGACTTGCAAAAATGTGGCTTATATGCTATCGTTTTGGGATGATTTCTAAGGCCAAAAAGCATAAGATCATTAAGGAAACCCAGGTCCACGACAAGGACACGGGCTCTCCTGAAGTGCAAATTTCAATACTGACCAAGCGCATTGAGGAGCTTGCCAGCCACCTAAAGAAAAATGCCAAGGACAACCACTCACGAAGGGGTCTCCTTGCCATGGTAGCTGACCGCCAAGCTCATATGAAATACTTAGAGAAGAAAAATCCTAAGCGTTACAGCGCGCTCCAGAAGAAACTCGGCCTAAAAAAGTAGAAATCGTTTACTATTAATTAAAGTCCCAAGAATATTTATCTAGCCTTTCGCAGCGCGACTGGCGCGAGAAAGCGAAATTTTCACCGGAAAATTATCGCGAGGCTAAGGAAATATTCTTGGGACGACACACACTAAATGACAGTTATTAAACACAAAGCCCAGCGTGTCGGCATTTTTATTGATACGCAAAACATTTATCACACCGCCAAGAACCTTTACCACGCTAAGGCAAGCTTTAGCGCCATTGTTAAAGACGCCCTAGACGGTCGCGTACTCATACGCGCCATGGCATATGTGGTTACCACCGAGTCTGGCGAGGAGAACGCCTTCTTCGGCGCACTTGAAAAGGCTGGGATAGAAATCCGCTCCAAGCCACTTCAAATATTCCTTGGCGGTGCCAAGAAAGCAGACTGGGACGTAGGCCTCGCAATCGACGCTGTGACCATGGCGCCGAAACTAGACTCCGTCATACTCCTTTCTGGAGACGGTGACTATGTGCCTCTCGTGGAATACTTACAAAACACTCACGGTTGCCAGGTGGAGGTAGTCTCCTTCGGCAAGTCTTCCTCAGCTCGCCTTATAGAAACGTGTGACGACTTCCTTGACCTAGATAAAAATCCCAAGAAATATCTCCTAAACTTCGACGAAAGGAACGGTAATGACAGGAGACCATCTCGTCCCCGAGCCACAAAAGAAGAGGCGAAAGAAGAACCAAAAGAGAAAATAGGATAAAATTCTAGAATGTCAGATAAAGACCTCCCGCAAATAAAAACCTACCAGGGAGATGTTGCGCACGCGCTTGAGGAAGAAAAGCATTCACTGAATACAATCCGAGCAGCCGAACTCGCCAAGAACGGGGGTGCGCTCACAGACCCCGAGAAGAAGAGAATCTATTCAAATATCTTTTTTCTTATTGCGGGGATCATTTTCCTTATCGGTGGAGGTGTCGGGGGATATCTGACTTATAACAAATATAAGGAGGTTACTGCTGTCCCTACAATAATTACTCCTACAAATCGCTTCATACCCATAGATGAAGAGAAAGTTTTATACGTTACCGGTCTTACTCGGGAAAGTTTCATAAATGCAGTGCTTGATGAAAGAGGAATGCCCCTCGTGCCGGGCTCTATAAAACAACTCCAATGGAAAAAGGCCGGTGCAATGGGCCAACTTCAGCCTGTTACTGAATTCTTCCTAATACTTAATGCGGGGACACCGGACAACTTCGTGAGGAACTTGTCTCGCGACTACATGATAGGAATGATCGGCGAAGATAACGCAGAGACATTTATCATCCTTAAAACCGACTCATACGAGAATGCCTTCTCCGGCATGCTTGCTTGGGAAGAGAATATGCCTCGGGATATTTTGCCCTTGTTTGCCCCGGAAGTACTTCCTTCCGCTACCGGAACGCCTGCCTTCACAGATCTCACCATAAAGAATAAGGACGTGAGGGTGTTACAGGATGAGAATGGGGTAGGGGTCCTCTTTTATACCTTTTATAATCAGCTTTACATCGTCTTCGCCCAAAGCGAGGGGGCGTTAACAAGCATCATTCAAAGGCTCGACAACGCTTCATTGAGGCGGTAGAACGATTCTAGGCTGGACAGCTTGCCCCGCCAAGTCGGGGCTTGCTCGCCTCCAAACGTCCTGTACAATACTGCTATGACAATTAATACGGAGCATTTCAAAAAACTACTAGAGAAGGAGAAAGGGGAGCTAGAAGAGCAGCTTTCTCTTGTGGCTCGAAAGAACCCAGACAACCCTTCTGACTGGGAGGCCACACCTCCAGAAAAAGACTCCTCTCAGGCTGATGAAAATGTAGTGGCCGATGCCATTGCAGACTACGAAGACAATAACGCCATAGTGAACACTCTCGAGTCTCGATACAATGATGTTAAAAGCGGATTAGACAAGATAAAACACGGAGTGTACGGCATCTGCCAAGTATGCAAGAAGGAAATTGAGTGTGACCGCTTGGAAGCCAACCCCGCCGCCCGCACCTGCAAGGAGCACATGCAATAAGATCTTAAAAAAGAACCCTGTTGCCTGCTCTCGGCCAAGCGTCGGGGAAGTCGCGACCAACTGGGTTCTTTTTTGCATTATAATGTTTACATGTTCTCCAGAGTTTATAGTGCGCAGACATCTCTTCTCTCTGTGATACCTATCTCAGTGGAAACAGATATTTCACGCGGGCTTTATGCCTTCGCTGTAGTAGGGTTGCCCGACAAAGCGGTAGAGGAAGCAAGAGACAGAGTAAGCGCCGCTATAAAGAACTCTGGCTTCACCTCCCCCAAGCAGAAAAACCAAAAGATAGTTATCTCCCTTGCTCCCGCCTCGGAGAAGAAGGAGGGTCCCTCCTTCGACGTGGCTATCGCCCTTTCTTATCTATTGGGAGCGGAAGAAATTAAATTTGACCCCGAAGGTAAACTCTTCCTCGGTGAACTTGCCTTGGATGGCAAGCTTCGTGGGGTGCGCGGAGTACTTCCCATAGCCCGCTTCGCCAAGGAGAAGAAATTTAAAGAACTGTATGTGCCGAAAGAGAATGCCGAGGAAGCCGCACTTATAGACGGCGTAACAGTATTCGGCGTAGAGACTCTTTCGGAACTAATGGAACATCTGGAAGAAAAGAAGAAAATTCCTGCCACTCCTCTGACGGCAATCAGCACCGAGATCAAAGAGACGAGTGTCGACTTCAGCGACGTGCGCGGGCAAGACAGAGCCAAACGCGGACTGCTTATTGCCGCGGCGGGCGGACACAACATTGCCATGTACGGCCCCCCCGGCACGGGGAAGACAATGCTTGCTAAGGCATTCGCCGGTATCCTACCCCTTCTTTCCTTTGAAGACTGCCTTGAGACCACGAGCATTCACTCCGTAGCCGGGGTGCTTTCTGGTTTTATTACTGCACCGCCCTTCCGGGCGCCCCACCACACTGCAAGCCATGTCTCTCTTGTGGGAGGCGGAACCACTCCAAAGCCTGGAGAAATTACCCTAGCACACAGAGGTGTTTTATTTATGGATGAATTCCCGGAATTCGAAAGAAGGGTGATAGAGAGTTTAAGACAGCCCTTAGAAGACAGAGTGATCTCAGTTTCTCGCGCCAAGGGCACGGCGCACTTCCCTGCAGATGTACTTCTGGTAGCAGCTATGAATCCATGTCCATGCGGAAACTTCGGCTTCCGAGGCAAGCAGTGCATTTGCACACCACTTGCTCTAGCTCGGTATAGGAGAAAAATGAGTGGACCTATTATAGACCGCATTGATATCTGGCTTGAAGTGGATAGGGTGTTGCCAAACGATCTCTCGGGCGTAAATGAAGGAGAGAAAAGTGAAGTGTTTAGAAAAAAGGTTGAAGGAGCAAGAAAAATTCAAACAG
>JBBDYY010000022.1:0-10746 GCA_040900505.1 Parcubacteria group bacterium | reverse complement strand
GAGAAAAGTGAAGTGTTTAGAAAAAAGGTTGAAGGAGCAAGAAAAATTCAAACAGATCGCTTCAAAACCAAAAAGGATTTAAAAAAGAATGCCGACATGGGAGCCAGAGACCTAGTCACATTTATTGAGCTAGATCCTCCTGCTAAACAAGCTTTGAACCTCGCGGCAGAGCGTCTCGGCTTCTCTCCCCGCGTCTATCACAGGATGATAAAGGTGGCTCGCACCATCGCCGACCTTGAGGGCGTGCCGGCTATCACTCGCGACCACATCTTAGAAGCGGTAGAATACCGCCCAAAAAAATTTGATGTTTAAAAAAAGCGAGTTGTTGATCGCGACTTCCCCGGCGATGACCGAGAGCAGGCAATAACTCGCTTTTTGATTTACTTAAAACGCCCTTCGACTCCCCTCGAAAATACTCGGGACAAGTGCGCTCAGGACATTTTAGCTATGGCTAAAATGGATTCTTTGCTCCTCGGATCTCGAAGTGGAGGTGGGGGCCGGTAGACTTACCTGTGTTTCCTACGGCTCCAATAGTTTTGCCCTGACTCACTTGCTGTCCGACAGAAACATAGACGGCAGAAAGGTGGGCGTAAAGTGTCTGAGTACCATTAGAGTGGCTTATAACCACATAACTTCCGTAACCACCATTCCATCCACCGTTTCTTGCAACGATAACCTTACCTGACGCAGAGGCCAAGACTGGAGTACCTGTGCGAGCACCGAGGTCCACACCATTGTTTCCGTGAATACCCTGAGTCTTCTTTCCACCATTAATGGGCTTCAAGAAGAAGCCAAATGTGGACTTACCGCTACTTACGACCGCTACGCCAGAACTTGTTGGTGCACTTAATGTACCGTCGGGGACAATAATCTCACTTCCAACTACCAACTTATCATTGGCCGCAAAACCGTTATACGAGACAAGGTCGTCTAAGTCCGCTTTGTACTTCTTGGCTATGGAGGCTAGTGTGTCTCCGCTCTTTACAGAGTGCTTCACTCCAGAAATGGGAAGGATGACGAGCTCGTTTCCTTCCTTAATTACTCCTCCCTTTATATCATTGGCCCAGACGATGGTGTTGGTAGTCACGCCAAACATCTTGGCAATACCAGACAGAGTGTCGCCCTGACGGACGATGTAAACAGAAATTTGGTTTGACTCACTTCCACCTACCCCTGCAAAGGCTTCCCCTGAGTCCCCTTCAGACTCTATGGCTCTGTCGTCAACGATAGCAATTTGCTTGCTAAATACGGAGACGGGATTGATGTTGTGTCGCGCTTCAAGAAGAACCATGTTCTGAGAGTTCTCAGTCAAAACAACCTCAGGCGTAATTGTAATTTTTTCTCCCCCTTTGCTTGCGGCAAATACAACAACCGGAGGAAGGATGATAATACTAAAAAGTGCAAAGAGAATGCCTCTTCGCGCCTTGCTTGAAAGTGACTGGATATTTAATTGTGCTGTCTGAGAGAGTCTTGAAAACAGGGAAACGCTCTTCTCACTATTTTTTTTACTAATGAATGCGGGTTTAAATTGGTCATTTGGAGTCCTGCCGTGCGGAATATCTAGCTACCATGCCTCCTTTCAACCACTTACTATTATAACTCTTCCATAAAGGCTCTGCAATGGACAATCCCCACCTATTATGGTCTCCGCCTTTGTTAAACTATGGCTTAAAATAAGGGTGAAGTGGGAATTTGGCCTTGCGTGATATGATAAGAGAAATGAGCTCAACTAACCTCAACCCGAAGCAGAAAGAGGCCGTTCTTACGACCACCGGGCCACTTCTCATACTCGCGGGCGCCGGTGCGGGTAAAACCAAGACTATTGCCGAGCGCATACGCCATCTTGTGACGGAAGGAGTGCCCCCAACGTCCATACTTGCCATAACCTTCACCAATAAAGCCGCTAAGGAAATGAGAGACAGAGTAGACGGGCTCTTAAGTGAGGACAAGGGGCTAAACCGGCCCATTTCTATGAATGAGCGGCCATTCATCTCTACTTTCCACTCCTTGGGCGTACATATATTGAAGGAGCAGTCTGGGAAACTTGGGCTTCGGCGCCATTTCTCCATATTTGACCGCGAGGACAGCAAGAAGGCGGTGAAGGAAGCTCTGGAGAAACAAGGCTTGGATCCCAAGACTCATGAACCGGCAAAGATCATGGCCATAATCTCTAAAGAGAAAGGACAGGGCATGAAGGCCTCTGACTTCACAGGCGAGGGAGGCTTCGGATATTTCAAAGAAGTTGTGGGGAGTGTGTGGCTCGAGTACGAAAAGATATTGAAGAGAGATAATGCACTCGACTTTGACGATCTGCTTCTAAAGACCAGAGATGCTCTGGAAGACAAAAGTATTCTTGAGTATTACAGAAAGGTCTGGACCTACCTTCACATAGACGAGTACCAAGACACCAACAGAGTGCAGTATGAAATAGCAAATCTTCTCGTGGGCCCGGGAAAAAACATTTGTGTAGTGGGGGACATAGATCAGTCTATTTACTCTTGGAGAGGGGCAGATATTAAAAATCTTTTAGACTTTGAGAAGGATTACCCGGATGCGAAAGTAATTCTTCTTGAAGAAAATTACCGCTCGACAAAGACCATTCTCTCTGCAGCCAACATCATTATTGAGAAAAATAAAATTCGCAGAAAGAAGAATCTCTTTACCGAAAATGTTACTGGAGAAAAGATTGGCATATTTAGAGGCTTTGACGAAGTAAGTGAAGCGGAATTCATAGCAGATAAAGCAGAGAAGCTTATTAAAGAGGGGCAACATCCAGATGAAATTGCAGTTTTATACCGAGCGAACTTTCAATCGAGAGTACTTGAGGAATCCTTCATGCGTCACAACATCCCTTACCAGATGATCGGCACAAAATTCTTCGAAAGAAGAGAGGTTAAGGATCTTATTTCTTATCTGCGCGCTGGTCTTGATCCCACATGTCTTGCTGAAGTGAAGCGCGTCATCAATACTCCGACACGAGGCATTGGCAAGGCTTCTATTGCCAAGATTTTCTCCGGCCAGGAAGAGGATCTACCTGCGGGGATGAAGAGAAAGCTTTTAAACTTTCGGGAACTTCTAACGCATATCAATAAGAACTCTAAGGAGAAGAGGGTGAGCGAGACTGTGGCCTCAATTATCAAGGATTCTGGCTTAGAGACTGAGTGGAGAACTAGTGGGGAAGAAGGTGCAGCTAGACTAGAAAATGCTTATGAGCTTGTAAGCTTCGCGGCGCGTTATGACCACCTACCTCCCGAGGATGGGGTAGAAAAGTTCCTTACGGATGCGGCTCTCCAGAGCGACCAGGATGAAATCAACCAGGAGAAAGCGGTGCGGCTTATGACAGTCCATGCTTCCAAAGGGCTTGAATTCAATGTAGTGTTTGTTTCTGGGCTTGAAGACGGACTCTTCCCTCATCAAAAGCTATATCAGTCCGACATAAGCCCCGAGGAATCAGAGGAGGAAAGACGTCTATTCTATGTGGCTCTGACTCGCGCAAGGAAGAAATTGTTTCTATCTTATGCTGAGGTGAGAACCGTCTTCGGAAGAAGGGAGGTTAATATGCCCTCGGAATTCGTATATGACATCCCCGAGGAGCTAACGGAGGAAGAAACATTTGATGAAGACGGCGTACCGCGGCGTAAACCTCTAATAGAAATAGACTTTTGATAACGGTGCTCACCCCAGCACCGCCCCAGACACTAAGTGTCTGGGGGCATGGTACAATATACCAGTATGAGAAATCTCAGTTTTAGCACAAAAGAGCTCTACCACGTTTATAACAGAGGGGTAGATAAAAGAGCAATTTTCAATACAAAAGGTGACATGGAGAGATTTCTTCAAAGCATGAGAGTTCTAAATAATGAAAAAATTGTTGGGAGCGTTCGGGATGCTTCTTCCAGACACTTAGTGTCTGGAAAAAAGGGAGGTACAAAATTGGTTAAAATTATAGCGTTTTGCTTGAACAAAAATCACTTCCATTTCATTCTTGAACCTCTTACAGAAAAAGGGATTGAAAAATTCATGCATAAAATGGGCATGTCTTATGCTAAATATTTTAATGCGAAATACCGAAGAAGCGGATCACTATTCCAAGGAACCTTTAAAGCGAAACTGGTAGACTCCAATGAATATTTACTTTACTTAAGCTCTTATATAAATCTAAACAACAAAGCACATTCTAGAAAGAATTCTTCTTTTTATAAATCTAGTTGGATGGAGTATGTGGGAGAGGAAGTGGGCTTGTGTGATACTGAAGTAATCATAAGTCAATTCAAAAATAGAAATGAATTCAGAAAATTTGCTGAGGAGACTCTTGAAACAATTGTTGAAAGAAAAGATCTATTATCCGAACTAGAGCTGGAGCCTCCCAGACACTTAGTGTCTGGGAGGGGGAATTTATGATGAAGCCGAAATGATAAAGCCAAAAAAATCTATGGGTCAAAACTTCCTAACATCTGTTGGGGCTCTTAATGCAATAGTTGAAGCAGCAGATATTAAGAAGGGAGAAGTTATACTCGAAGCGGGACCGGGCAAGGGAGTGCTTACAAAAGAGCTTTTGAAGAAAGGTGCGCAAGTGATTGCGGTGGAGAAGGATGATCGCCTTGCGGAATATATAAAAGAAATCTTTGACCCCGAGATGAAAGACGGCAAGCTTGTCTTGGTGCATGCAGACATCCTAGACTTTGAGATAAAGCTCATCATGCATGGCATCACACATTGGAAACTCATTTCTAATATTCCGTATTACATTACGGGGCAATTCTTAAGAAAATTTTTAAGCGCACGCGCTCAACCAGAGAGGATGGTCCTTATTTTGCAAAAGGAAGTGGTAGAAAGAATACTTGCAAAAGATGGCAAAGAAAGCATCCTCTCCCTCTCCGTGAAGGCTTATGGTAAACCGCGGTTTGTACAGACTATAAAAGCAGGCTCCTTCACCCCGATGCCTAAGGTGGACTCGGCCATTGTCTCTATTGAAAATATTTCTAAAGAATTCTTTAAAGGATTTACTGAAGATGGGTTCTTTTCCTTGGTTAGAGCCGGATTTGCCTCGAAAAGGAAGAAGCTTACTTCAAATTTATCAGGGGAATTCCCTAAGGAAAAGGTCCTTTTGGCCTTTGAAGAGCTCGGTCTTGACCCCAACACTCGCGCTGAGGATGTTAAATTGGAAACCTGGCAAAAGCTATCTGAAAAGATTTTATAGACGTGGCAAACTTGTGCCTGTATATAGTATGGTGCCTAAAGCCGGCAAAGGAAAACATGGGGTGGCGGGGGGTGCCCCTATTGAGCACATACCTGGGCCCGGAACAAAAGCGCCCAGTGCATAAGTAGAGGGAACACCAACGTTGTAATAGGAAAATGGTACCGCGACAGGAGGATAATAGAGAGCCCCCGTCACCGGTATCCCCGTATTTAACCATAATGGAAAGAAGTACACCCACAGGCCAAAGGGCGGACAGGTGCAAGGGATGGAAAACATTACCCGACCTCCGAAGCCAAGGGCTGCGTGGGCGGGCTTTATAGAAATAATCGAAAAAAAGAAACAAAAAATAAGGAGTGTGGCTGCCGCTCGTTTCATTTAGACAATTATACCCCAGTTATCAGATTTGTTTGCTATAATTATGAGTAATGACACACACCAGGCTAGTGTTGGCCATTTTGATATCTGTAGGGCTTATAGGAGGATCTCTCCTGCATCGCACATTGGGAATTGGAAACCCGGACGCAAATTTATATGTGGCAGCGGATAGCTCAAACCAAGGAACCTTATACGAAACTGTGGAAATACCCTTCATCCAAGGGGCTCCCGCCGGGAGCTTGACGGATACTGACCTTATAGGAAGACAATTTTTCTCGGAATACTTGGACTTGGCTATGAGTGGCAATGCTACTCCAGAAAAAATAGAGATGCTTGTAGCAAATTACGCAGACATAATTGCTCGATTTGATAAATTTACTCCCATCACAACAGCTAGCATAAAGATTGTTCCTGATAGCCAGGAGAGTTACCAAAATTATGGCAATACCACACTCTACATACGCAATAAATATAAGAGGATAATTCAATCCCAGGTCGATGAGTACAAAATAAATGCCATTACAGATCCCGCATTCGCCACTTTCGCAAAGCAATCCCGGAGCATATTTATCCAGGCGGCAGATGAATTAAAGAAAGTCTCCGTACCTGCATCGCAGGCAAAACTCCACACGGAGCTTATAAACAATTATCTTTCAAGTGCAAGTGCTCTTAATCAGAATTGGAATTCTGAAGAAGATGCGGTAGGCATATATGCCGCCTTAAGCCTCTTAGTAAAAAATTCCGCAAGAGAACAGGAGATTTATTTGGCAACACTTGAAGCTCTAATGAACAGGAATGTGAGATATGTTGGCGAATTTACAAAAGCCATATGAAGTTCATAAATAAATTCAAAAGCTTTTCTATCCTTCTTGTATTATCTGCTTTTCTGGCTCCTTATTTAGCCAATGCGCTCACAGCAGATCCTGACCCATGCCTCGTTAACAGCGCCGGAACGGTAGCGGTTGAAACGGCAGCTAAGGCCCTGGATGCGACTGCTATGGTACTTAGCGTGCCAACTCATGACGACACCTTGAATCTTAAGTTAAGTAACATCCGCAGCATTGAATGTGACGCAAAAAAGGCTGCAGAAGCTATTGCCCAAAAGGAAGTTGGGCCAACTATTATGGGGGTACCATTAGGGTCTGCTTTCAGTTGGGACTCTATAGCAATCATAGCTGCAAGATTGGTCGTGGAAAGAATTGTGGATTCGACGCTCGAGTGGATTAATAGTGGCTTTGAGGGTAGTCCAGCTTTCGTCACTGACCCCGAAGAATATTTCACTGGAATCGCGGACTCTGTCGCAGGCCAATTCATAGAGGGATCACAGCTCTCGGGGCTTTGCTCGCCATTTCAAGCTGACATAAAGATTGCTCTATCTAAGTATTACAATAGAAATTACAGAAACTCCTATACCTCCCAGTGCACCTTCAGCGGAGCAGTAGAAAATATACGAAACTTCGGAAATGACTTCAAAGACCGCGGGTGGGATAGCTGGTTTGAGATAACACAAACGGATTCCAACAACCCTTATGGAGCATACGTTGAGGCCCAAGCTTCCTTGGACCTTAGCATAGCCTCGGCATTGAATATAGAGAAAACCAAGCTTGACTGGGGTCAAGGCTTTAAAAGCAAAGCGGATTGTATAGCCTACAACCCACAAAACATGAGTGATATGACTGGGGATATTCTTGTAGATAGGGTGTTTGTAGACAAGACTAAGCCCGCGGGAGCATGTATCAAATTTGGACCTGACAAAACTCCTGGAACAGTTATCAAATCTCAGGTGGATAAAGTTCTTCCTACTGGTCTTGAACAGCTCATAACTGCAGATGAATTTAATGAAATAATCAGCGCACTCATGGGCCAACTTTTGAACCGGACTATCCTGGGGGCCCAAGGATTACTAGGAAGCAACCAAGAAAAAGTGACGGGTGGTACTAATACTACTTATACTCCAACCACAACTCCGCCGCCCACGACACCCCCTCCCCCTCCCCCTGAAGTGGAGAGGAATCCACTTTCTTGCATAGGTACGCCAACACGAGCAGATATAAATAGCACAATGGTGTTCTGGACTTTAGACAACGCAGACACAGATGTAGGAGGATTAACCTGGGATCTTGATGATGATGCAAGCATTGTAATAGAAGGAGGTAATGCAATTGGCGTTACATACTCGGAAGCAGGTATTAAGAGAGCCGTTGTTTCATCTCTCGAGAGCGGAACAAGCAATGAATGCTCTAATTCGGTAATGGTTGGGACATTGGATCCCCAAGAACTTCAATGACAAGAAAATTTCTCATTCTAGCCTCACTCTCTCTTGTATTGATACTTACTCCTGAAGTAGCGCATGCTCTGTCGTGGCCTTCACTCGAAAACTGGCTTCTAATTCCAATGGCCAAGTTTATGATTGGAATAGCGGCTCTCTTTACCCAGCTTGGTGGGGTGCTTCTAAACAGCGTCATAATATACACGGTGGTTGATATGGCAAAGCACTATAAGGAACTGCCGGAAATCACCACTGCCTGGACTGCCGTACGCGACATAGCCAACATGGGATTTATCTTCGTACTTCTTTATGCGGCTATACAAACAATTCTTGGAGTAGGTAAAGGTACGAAGCAACTTATTGTAAACATTGTTATTGCCGCAATATTAATTAACTTTAGTCTTTTCTTCACACAACTAGTAATTGATGCGGGAAATGTTATTGCTATCGCATTCTACGACATCATTGCTCCCAATGCCGCAGGCGCTGATGGAAATTTGAGAGTAATGACACGGGGTCTCTCCAATGCCTACACTACGGCCTTATCTCTTCCCTCACTATGGGAAACCACTAACATAAGTATGGGCAATATTATAGCTATTGGAGTAATGGGCCCCATGATCCTTCTAATAGCGGCATTCAACTTTTTTGCCGTTGCTTTTCTTTTAATCATTAGATACGCAGTTTTAATACTTCTACTTATCCTTTCTCCAATTGTTTTTGTCTCGGGAGTTCTCCCTGGAATGGGTAAGTATAAATCACAGTGGGTAAGTGCACTCTTTGGTCAATCATTTTTCCCCGCAGTGTACTTCCTCCTTACGTGGATATCCCTTGTGATACTAGGTGGGCTTAAAAGGGCGGTGAATGGAGACAATAGTAACTGGCCTAACACATTAGGTGCTGGGGGAGGAGGGGGGAGCTATTCACCGGACTCAATAGGGCTTTTACTTATGTTTGGGGTGGCTATTGTGTTTATGGTGGCTTCTGTAGTTATTGCAAAGCAAGTGGCAGATAAGGCCGGAGGAGGAATAGGGAAATTGACAAGCGGAGCAATGAGCCGGGCAGGAGCAATGAGCTTTGGCATGGCGGGAAGGATGGGAAGAGGTACGTTGGGAAGATTTGGAGCGGGAATGGCATCGAGCGAAACAGTGAAAAACATGATTGATAAAGGCGGAATTACAGGAAGGGCAGGCAGGCTAGCGCTAGCAGCGGGAAATAAATCCTCAAAATCCAGCTGGGATATGCGTTCAACCGGTCTAAGCAAAACCTTAGGAGCAGGAAAGGCTCCAAAGGGAGGCTTTAACAAAGACAAAGAAAATAGAGATGCTCGAGCGGCAGAAATAGCCAAAGCTCTTCAACCCAGAGAGGAGGTGAGGACTGGATTAGCAGAAAATGAAAATGAGACTAAGAGAACTTATGATGAGGCTGTACAGAGGGCTGGGAAAGATAGCTCGGGAAGAATCAATCGAACTCCTCAGGTTATTGCCGCTGAACGAGAGTACCAAAAGGCTCTTATGAAAAATCGAAGGGTAAGTGAAAGATCCGAAAAATTTGCAGAAAGAGAAAAAACGGACATATTTGGAACCGAGGGAATGGGGGGCGCAATTTCAAATAAGTTAAAAGATGTGTCACAAAACATGCAAGACAAGGCAGAGCAAGCAGATGCATATGCCGACAATGCTCACGCCGACTTATCTTCATCCACCAGCACACCTGAAGAAAGAGAAGAGGCAAAAAATAGATTAGAAGCTTCTGATAAGGAGGCCCGAAGACTTCGAAAGGCAGCATCCTTCCTCTCTTCGGTCGGGAGAGTCGCAGGTTTAAGAAGAGATGAGAGAAAGGAAAGAGGCGAAAAAGCTAAAAACTGGGAAAAAACCCTGAGAGAAAAGAAGGGTAAGGAAATGTCCGAACAATTGAAAAAAATAATTGAAAAAGAAAAGGAGATTTCAGAAAAATTAGACGAGGGGGCAGAAAAGGAGGAGAAGGAGGAGAAGCCAAAGACTGAGGGCGGCGCATAAGATAAAAAACAACATGGAAGAAATCAAAAAAACACTCGAAGAACAATTTCATTCTCTGCCTAGTAACATGCAGCAGACGCTTGAAAAAGTTGAGTGGAAGAAAAAGGTGAAGCAAATTTCGGATGAAGAGAAATTTACAAGTGAACAGTCTGAAATTTTAGAAATAATAGTTGGTTGTGTTTTATACGGATTGGAGGAACCTGACGGACTTTTTGAGAAAATAGTCTCTCTGTGTTCCGTTAAGGAAGATGTTGCAACAAGAATCTTGGCCCAAATTGATGACAAAATAATGAGTCCCATTGAGAAGGAATACGGAACAGAAGCTCTCCCAATGATAGAACCTGGAGAGACAGCCCACAACACCACTCCCGAAGAAAAGGCCTTCATGGATGCTCCGGCGCCAATAACGGAAGTAAAAGAGTCTCCAGTAACTCCCCCAGAACCACAACCTCCGGCAAGGCCAGCGTACTCTGGTGGTGTAGACCCTTACAGAGAGCCGATTGAATAGTGTAAAATGATCATATGCGATTCCAAGTTCCTCAATTTATAGAGGTGGAGGACAAGATCTTCGGTCCTCTTACCTTCAAACAGTTCATATACGTCGTGGGAGCTGGAGGCATCTGCGTTGTTCTCTTCTACTTATTGCCGAAGTTTCTGGCCTTCCTTCTCTCTATTCCGGTAGCGGTTTTTGGGCTCGCTCTGGCATTTTATAAACCCAACGGCAAGCCATTTATCGACGTGGTGGAAGCCTTTATTACCTACAGCTTCGGTGGCAAGCTCTATATTTGGAAAAAGGAGGAAAAAAAGCCTGTAGCAAGGGCTCATGGAGCAACTCCCAGACCACAAATCTATGTGCCCAAGCTTTCCGAGAGCAAACTCAAGGA
>JBBDYY010000021.1:0-25448 GCA_040900505.1 Parcubacteria group bacterium | reverse complement strand
ACTCTCGTCCCACCACCCGCGGCATGACCGCGGGCTTTTTTACACCCTGAAGAGCTTGACAAATGAGTTATCTTATGCTAAGATGATAAAAGAGTAGCGTGATCACAACTTTCGGAGGATGGCATGTCTAACACGCCCAAGCATGTGATGGTGAGCCTCGCAACGGAGCTCATGAAGCTCGTTAAGGGGATCGATGGCAAGGTTCGCAAGTTCGCGGCGCTCGGTGACACCGAGTTCGTGAAGCTGGAGATGGAGTCCATCTGCGCACTTCGGTGCCTGGTGGACATCGTCAAGAACCTTCCGTGCTCGGCCTACGAAGGTAGGATGAATAACGCCATCACGGAGGCGAGGGGAGTGCTCAAGCGCTTTGAGAAGCGAGAGCGGGCTCACCTCACTACCGTCATCACGGCAATCATGATGCGAGAGAGACTCTCGCGCATCGATCCTGTGAAGGTGATGGATGCCAAGAAGGCGTTCAATGCCTGGGATGAGCTGCGCGTTTCTAACGCGAGTCTCCAGGAGCTCCGTCAGGCCTACACCCGCATGGAGAATGCGATAAGGGAAGCGGAGTTCGATCTCCCGGTTGAGAAGAGGGTGAAGAGGGTCTTCGCCCCCGCGCCCGTGAAGACGAGCTCCAACCGCGCCGATGCGGACAGACGCGCGCGCCAGCTCGCTAGAGCACTGGCCCAGCCTGCAAAGGGATCGGGCGAGAAGAAGCCTTACACCGACGGAACTTCCAAGAAGGCGAGGGCCAAGAAGCGGCAGCGCGCTCGGGAGGAAGCGAGGGTGTAGTAACGCCCCGCGGAGTAGAGACAGAAAGTCTCGCACTCTTGCGGGGCTTTTTGTTTGAAATTGTTGACTCTTGGGGGGCTTATCTGTAATATAGCCCAAGCGTCATATACCGCTTTTTACTGATCTTTGAGATTTTCTTCATAGATATTTAGAGCGGTTATTGCGCACTTATTACTCTGGGCTCTCTAAGAGAACCGTTCTCGCGCGTTCTCTTGGCAAGCCCATTAACTTCTTATTAATATGGCAGATTTTGATCGCTCCAAGCCACACGTTAACGTAGGTACAATTGGCCACGTTGACCACGGCAAGACGACCCTTACGGCCGCTATTTTGAATGTGCTTCACCGCGCAGGAAAGATGGCCACTGTAAAGAGTGTTGACGACATCGACAAGTCCCCAGAGGAGAAGGCCCGCGGTATTACTATCGCCCTTTCCCACTCTGAGTATGAGACAGATGCGCGCCACTACGCGCACATCGACGCTCCAGGACACGCAGATTACATTAAGAACATGATCACCGGTGCCGCTCAGATGGACGGCGCCGTACTTGTGGTTGCAGCTACTGACGGTGTGATGCCTCAGACTCGTGAGCACATCCTTCTTGCAAAGCAGGTTGGAGTTCCTAAGATTATTGTGTTCTTGAACAAGTGCGACATGGTTCCTGACAAGGAGCTTATTGACCTTGTGGAGGAAGAGGTTCGCGAACTTCTTACAAAGTACGACTTCGACGGCGCAAATGCTCCGGTTATCCGAGGTTCTGCTCTTAAGGCTCTTGAAGCCACCAGCAATGACGATGAATGGTCACAAAAGATTCTTGAGCTTACAAACGCTCTAGATACTTACATTCCTCAGCCAGTTCGTGAGCTAGACAAGCCATTCCTTATGCCGATTGAAGACATCTTCTCTATTGAAGGACGCGGTACAGTGGTTACCGGCCGTATCGAAAGAGGTGTTATCAAAGTTGGAGAGGAAGTTGAAATAGTTGGTATCAAGGATACAGCTAAGACGGTTGTAACCGGTGTCGAAATGTTCAACAAGAGCCTAAGCCAGGGCCAGGCAGGAGACAACGCAGGACTCCTCCTACGCGGAGCAAAGAAGGAAGACCTTCACCGCGGACAGGTTCTTGCAAAGGCAGGTTCAGTGACTCCTCACACCGCCTTTACAGCAGAGGTGTACATCTTGAAGAAGGAAGAAGGAGGCCGACACACTCCATTCTTCACAGGTTACAAGCCTCAGTTCTACATCCGCACAACTGACGTTACGGGAGAAGTATCCCTAGCAGAGGGAGTAGAGATGGTTATGCCTGGAGACACAGCAACCTTCACAGTGAAGCTCGTTGCTCCAGTTGCTCTTGAGGAGCAGACACGTTTCGCCATAAGAGAGGGAGGCAAGACTGTGGGTGCCGGTGTGGTTACAAAGGTGATTGCGTAACCTCTCTCTTGGGCACAGGCCCAAGTGAAGGTAAGAAAACATGCCTACAAAACAAACAAAAGACGTACCTGAAAAAAAGAAAAGAGTTTCGAAGAAAGCTTCGACAGAAGAAGTGGTCACAAGTAGACTACGTATCCGAGTCAGAGCTTATGAATCGAAGATCTTAGACGTTTCGGTCAAGCAGATTATTGACACCGCTCTTCGCTATGATGCGAAGGTGCAAGGACCAATACCTCTTCCTACCGAGATTAAGAAATACACGGTTAACCGCGCGGCATTCGTATACAAAAACGCGCGAGAACAGTTTGAGATGCGAATCCACAAACGGTTGATCGATATCATTAATCCCACAGGGAAGGTTATTGAGAGCCTTACGAATCTCTCACTTCCATCCGGAGTGAACATCGACGTTAAGTTGATCTAAAAACAGAAATGAAATCCCTTATTGCCAAGAAAGTTAATATGACCCAGATCTTCGATGAGTTGGGTAGGGTTACTGCAGTCACGCTTCTTCAAGCTGAAGAAATCACTGGCTTTGAAGAGGGAGAGACTGTGGAGGTAGTAGGGATCTCGAAGGGTAAGGGTTTCCAGGGAGTAGTTAAGAGGCACAAATTTAAGGGAGGCAGACGAAGCCACGGCCAGAAGCACTCCGAGCGCGAGGCAGGTTCCATTGGAGGAGGAGGCAGAGCTGGAGGACGCGTTGCCAAGGGCATGCGCATGGCCGGCAGGATGGGAGGAGACAGGGTAACTGTTAAGAATTTAAAGATAGTTAAGATCATTCCTGAGTCCAATGAGATCTTCATCTCTGGGGCTATACCGGGACGCCGAGGTACCAAGATAATGGTCAAACAAAACAGTTCGAAGAACGCATAAAACAGTATGGAAGCAAACATCTACGACATTAAAGGAGTTAAGGCCGGAAGCGTATCACTAGAAGAGACGATCTTCGGCTTGCCTTGGAATGCCGACCTTGTAACTCAGGTTGCAAATTCGCTATCTTCTTCAAAGAGGAAGAATGTTGCCCACACCAAGAGCCGTGGAGAGGTCCGCGGAGGAGGCAAGAAGCCCTGGAAGCAGAAGGGCACAGGTCGTGCTCGACACGGATCCACTCGCTCTCCTATTTGGGTAGGAGGAGGTGTGGCCCACGGACCAAGAAATGAGAAGAACTATGAGAGAAAGGTTTCTAAGAAGATGAAGGCCAAGGCTCTTTACACAATCCTCTCTAGGAAGTTTAAGGACGGCGAAATCCTCTTTGTGGACGCGGTAACTCTCAAGGAGCCGAAGACTCGTCTGGCAATTGAAGCTCTAAATAGTCTCTCGGGCGTTAAAGGTTTCGAAAATATCTTAAAGAAGAGAAACAATTCCGTAGTGCTAGCACTTTCAGAGAAGAACAAGGATACAGAGCGCTCCTTCCAGAATTTGGGTAACGTAGAAGTATTGGAAGCTCGCAATCTCCATCCTCTTGCTCTCCTTGAGTACAAGTATTTGGTAATTGAGAATCCAGAGACAGCATTGAAGAATTTGCCTGGAAGAGCACTCTTCGGAGAAGAGAAGAAAACCTTGAAGAAAGCTCCAAAGGTGAAAAAGGTTGCCAGGAAGGCTCTTGTAAAGAAGAAGGTAGCTACAAAGAAATAACATGGCAGAAGAAAAAACACAGAAGAAAGTAAAAAAGGCAGCAGTAAGAAAGACTATCTCCCAGAGAGTAACAGAGAAGGGAGCCTTACAGCAGGCCAGGCGAAATGTATATGTTTTAAATGTGTTGCCAGATGCAACTAAGAAGAGTATTGCCCATGCATTGAAGAAGGAGCATAAGATTACTCCTCTCAAGATCCGACTACTCAGAATACCTACGAAGAAAGTGTTTTATCGAGGTAAGCCAGGAGTAAAGGGAGGCGGCAAGAAGGCCTATGTGTATTTAAAAAAGGGTGACACCCTAGCTATATAGTTCGACTGCGCTCCTTCGATAAACTCAGGATAAATCACTACAAGTAAAATGAAAAGATACAAACCTACAACCAAGTCCCGCCGAAACATGACCGGCATTAATTACAGAAATGTAATTACTTCAAGTGAGCCGGTAAAATCTTTGACTAAAGGTTTTCGACGCGCAAAGGGGCGCAATAACTCCGGCAAGGTGACTACGCGTCACAAGGGAGGCGGTCACAAGAGACTCTTCCGCGACATCGACTTTACATTTGAGAAGAAGGACATCCCTATGACAGTGAAGACTGTGGAATATGATCCAAATCGCTCTGGCTTCATCGGGCTTGTAACCTACAAGGATGGTGCACGCAGATATATATTGCTTCCTAAGGATGCAAAGGTCGGGGACAAATATATTGTTTCTGAAAACGCGCCCATAACTGTAGGTAACAGACTGCCACTAAAAAATATTACCGTAGGAACATTTGTATATAACGTAGAGGTTAAGAGTAAGGGTGGTGCTAAGATGGCACGCTCTGGAGGAAATTACGTGGAAGTAGTGGCTAAGGACGGAGGATATGTAGACCTTAAGATGCCTTCAAGCGAAGTGCGCAAGGTTCCCGAGAATGCATGGGCAACTGTCGGAGAAGCATCTAACAATGAAAACAGACTAGTGAATCTAGGCAAAGCCGGTCGCTCACGATGGCTCGGCATCCGCCCTACAGTTCGTGGTACCGCCATGAACCCGGTTGATCACCCACACGGAGGAGGAGAAGGTAGGCAGGGTAGAGGTCGCCGTCGAGCTATCTCAGTGTACGGTAAGCCTACCGGCAAGGGTCAGAAGTCTCGCCGAGCCAAGAAGTATTCAAACAAATTTGTAGTCCGAAGGAGAAAGGTAGGGAAGAAATAGCGATTGCAGGAAAGGATGTTCAGTACCGTTCGTTTTAAAGAATTGACATTGCTGGTATTATCAGTAATGTATGAATCTCAAGCTCACTAGGCATTTTCAAGATATGATGCAACATAGGTCCATAGAACTGGACCATGTGAAGCAAGCGATGCGTGATCCTGATAGTTTGGAGGATGCACATGAAGGTGTTCTAAAGGCAAGAAAGCAGATTGGGATGAAAGAAATTGAAGTGGTATACTGTACAGAGAGAACCATAGGTCGGAAAGAAGAGTACCTAATTATTACCGCCTATTATTTGTAAAACATGAAAATAGATTACGATCGAGTAGCAGATGCAATTTATTTCACTGTAAAAAGTGAAAAAGTTGCTAAGTCGGTAAAAGTAGATGATAGACTCATCGTTGACCTTTCAGTATCTGGAGATGTTGTTGGAATGGAATTACTGGATGCATCATCAAAACAGGGTCAAGACTTGGAAAAAAATATTAAACAAGGAGTGCCAATTAACATCGTTTCTTCAACTCCAGTCGCGGCTTAATACCTAAAATTTTAAAAGAAAAACAAAAATCCCTTTTAGGGATTTTTGTTTTTATACAATGTAGGTAAAGCTATTGCAGTCAGACCGAAGAAACTTTTTTTGTAATTTTTTAACCCCCTTAATTATCTTGGTTTAATTATTACATCTCGATATATCGCTACAACAATCTATACCAATATATTGTGGTGAATTTATTGTCCGAAGGAGGGAGGTTGGGATGGGAAGTAAAAGAAAGGCCCAGTAAGAGCGGGCTTTTCTTTTTTTATGTTTCGTGTAAACCCCCACACCTATTGCAAATGAATAGGTGTGGGGGTAAAGTGGTTCTCGTAAGGTCAAAGACAGCCCCGACGCTCCTAATGGGAGATCGGGGTCCCGACGAACGTCGGGAAAGGAATCGAAAGATTTAATATCCGCAAGGATCCTTCCGAGATCAACTCTCTAACACATATGTCGTTAGTCGAGGCCTTATGTAAGGTCGATTTATTTGTGTCTAACATTAAAAGAAATGGCAATATCTAAAGCCAAGAAAGGAGAAATAGTAGACAAGCTTACAAAGGCTCTTAAGGGCGCCAAGGCTCTCGTCTTCGTGAACTTTCATGGTCTCAAGGTCTCTGACGCTACGGAACTCCGCCGCGCTCTTAAGAGCGAAGGAGTTTCTTATGCAGTTACTAAGAAGACTCTAACCAAGAGAGTTCTTGATACAGAGAAGTTTGAAGGCGAGCGCCCATCACTTGATGGCGAGCTTGCTATGGCCTGGGGAGACAATTTAGTGGCACCTGCTCGCGGAGTTTACAGCTTCCAGAAGAAGTTTCCTGAAGGGATCAAGATCCTCGGAGGAGTCTTCGAAGGCAAGTACATGTCGAAAAGCGAGATGGAGGAGATCGCAATGATCCCTTCACTTGAAGTTCTTCGTGGTATGTTTGTAAACATCATTAATTCTCCGATACAGCGTATGGCAATTGCGCTCAGTGAAGTTGCTAAAACTAAAACTAATTAATTAACATGGCAGACGAAACAACAAACGTAGAAGCTGCAGAAACTGCAGTTCCTGCAAAGTTTGAAAAGATTGTAGCTGAGATAGAGAAGATGTCAGTCTTGGATCTTAACGAGCTTGTAAAGGTGTTTGAAAACAAGTTCGGAGTATCAGCTACAGCAGTCGCAGCAGCCGGTCCCGCAGCAGCAGGTGAAGCAGCTGAGGAAAAGGCTACAGCAGATGTAGAACTCACTGACGGTGGTGCAAATAAGATTGCAGTCATCAAGGTAGTGAAAGAGGTTCTTGCCCTCGGTCTTAAGGAAGCAAAGGATCTTGTTGATGCAGCTCCCAGCATGCTTAAAGCAGGCATGAAGAAGGAGGAAGCAGAGGAATTGAAGAAGAGAATCGAGGAAGCCGGCGGTAAAGTAACTTTGAAGTAATCTTCAGAGTTACTCGCCGGCTTGGAGAGGGGTCGGGAGAACATCTGGTCTCCCGCGGAGGAAAGCAGAAAAACACTCGGAAGAGTGTTTTTCGTTGAGAACCGAGGGTTCTTAAGGAGGAGCTTGCGACGACGGCTGGTGGGAAAGTTACCCTCAAATAAGCTCAAAACCAGTGGATTTCCTGTGCACGGAAGTATTTCTTACTAGAAATCTTCCTGACTCTCGCGCCGTCGCGCTCCGAGACGCACGATAAATCCACTGGTTTTTTGCTACCAGCCCTTTCTAGTCACTAGTGGCGCTTGGGGTATATTGGTGTAGAATGCCGTTATGAAATCAGTGGGCCATATATTCGGCGGAGAGGCCAAGGTCAAGATCATGCGCCTCTTCGTATTTAACCCCAATCAAGTCTTTTCTCTAGAGGAAATAGCTATACGGGTTAAGGAGAAGCCCAGAACGGTCAAGAAAGAAGTAGGTATTCTTATGAAGGCAGGTCTTGTTTGCAGGAAGGGTAGAGTCCGCTTCGTGGTTAAGCGCAAGCGGGGCAAACCTAAGGTTATGCAAGTTCGCGGTTTTACTTTAGACCCCGAGTATTCATACATAGAACCCCTTTCAAATTTTCTTATTGATGCTCGACCTCTTACGGAGAAAGATATTGCAAAGCGCATTTCACGCGCTGGCAACATGAAGCTTATTATTCTATCTGGTTTCTTCTTACACGACCCGGATTCTAGAGTGGATCTTTTGGTTGTAGGAGACAGGATAAAGAAGGCCAACTTAGTCTCTACCATATCTAACATCGAGGCGAAGATAGGCAAGGAAATACGCTACGCCTCCTTCGAAACACCTGATTTCAACTATAGATTAGGCGCCTATGACAAGCTTGTACGCGATATTCTAGACTACCCACACAAGACCGTTCTAAATAAGCTAGGAATATAGCCGTTTCCTAGGCCCATCTATCCACAGCATTTGTTTTTTCTTTAATTTAAGGCGTATAATAGGTACATACCCCTTTTAGAGTGGTAATTAAAAGTAAGTGCCTCAGGCACAATATTCCGTTAAGAATATATGATTCTCAATAACTGGACAGAAGTTCTAACTCTTTCCTTCCAGAATCTCTGGTTAGGGATAGTGAATTTCGTTCCGAATCTTGTCATTGCGATTGTCATCCTAATCCTTGGATGGCTCATTGCCTCATTAGTAGGACGTGCTATATGGCAAGTGTTCCGCTCTCTTAAGGTTGATGAAGCTCTCCGACGCGCAGGTTTCGAAGGATTCCTTCGCCGAGGTGGCATTCAACTCGACTCAGGAGCATTTATAGGCGGATTGGTTAAGTGGTTTATCATCGTTGTCTTCCTTGTGGCAGCCTTCGATGTTCTCGGCTTAACACAGGTTAATATCTTCCTCCAGCAGGTAGTTATAGCTTACCTTCCTCGAGTACTCGTAGCAGCACTCGTGATCTTGGTAGCTGGTGTTCTTGCTGATGTTGCGGAGAGAGTAGTGGTAACTGCAGCTCGCACGGCGGATCTCCGCTCTGCGCACTTCGCAGGAAGCCTTACCAAATGGGCTATCTGGATATTCGCTATTCTTGTTGCGCTTTCCCAGCTAGGCATCGCAGCCGCATTTAGCCAGACACTCTTTACTGGCATTGTGATTGCAGTAGCTTTAGCACTCGGACTTTCCTTCGGCCTTGGTGGTCAGGAGGCAGCGGCTCGCTTCATTGAGCGACTTCGCGGTGAGATGAGTGGCAAGCACTAATTCTCGTATTTAGCTAGATAATACCGAGAATCAAAAAAGGGCCCAATTGGGCCCTTTTTTGTACTTGACTTAGCTCAAATTTAATGCTATCTTAGCGAAGGATAAGTTCTATTCACAAGTTTGAGCGAAAGCTCGGGAGGAAGAGTGCAGATAGCCACGCAGAGAAGGAGTTTCGACCCCGAAGCACATACCCAGGAAAGGGATCCGAGTCGTCAAAAGATCTCTACGCTACGACGTCGGGACGCATTCATTCTCAAGTTCTATCTGGATAGTGTTCCCAGCTTTCTCCGAGCTCTCTATGCTTTGGACGAAAGTCTCAAGCCCCAGGGCTACGGCGCCGGAGGAAACGGTATTCAGGTGATGGCGAATGAAAGACGAGTCGCCTTGGGGGGCATACACAGTTCGTTGGGAAAGATTCGTTTCAATCTCTACGATTTGTATCGTCGCCCTTGGCAGGATGCAGGAATGGAGATTACTCTCACGTATGTACGGGAAGAAAGTGGCCTACAGTTGCCCGGGGAAGTCAGGACGGCCCTGAGTTCGCTTCACCAGGGAACGTGGAAGCACGCCCACGCCTGGGAGAATCCGGATTCGGATGGCTCCCTGTCCCTCATCCTCCTACGTCACGTGGACAAGGTTCCGCACAGCACGATTTTCTTTTCATGGGAGGGTTTGCACATCACCCCTGACCTGAGAAGAGCGACGAAGTAATTACCGAGGGCCAAACGAAAGTTTGGCCCTCTTTGTTTGACTTCGGGCCCTAATTTCTATACTATGTTTCGAGCTCTCTCGGAGCTTTTTTATTCCCCATGACCCGATCCTCCTTAAAAGGACCATACGTAGATCCTCGAGTTTTAAAGAAAATCGAGGGCAAAAAGCCTGGCGAGACCGGGACTATTAAGACTTGGGCCAGGGCCTCTCAAATTGCTCCAGAAATGGTTGGTTTCACCTTCGGAGTTCACAACGGTAAGGATCACATTGAGGTTTTCGTAACAGAAGACATGGTGGGGCACAGACTCGGAGAGTTCTCTCTCACTCGTAAGTTCAATAAGCACGGCGGTAAGATGCAGAAGGAGCTTGAAATGAAGAAGAAGGAAGCTGAGATCTCCGCCGCCAAGGCAGTTAAGGGCGCCGACGCAGCAAAAAAATAATCCATGGCAGAAGCAACAGCACAGCTCAATAATTATCGCCAGTCTCCTCGAAAGGTGAGAGTTGTGGCAAATCTCGTAAGAGGGAAGTCTGTTACTCACGCCATGGATCTCCTAACCTTCGTTCCCAAGCGTGCTGGCCTTCCTCTTAAAAAGCTACTTTCTTCAGCAGTTGCCAATGCCAAGAACCTATCACTAAGCGATGAGCTCATTGTGAAGGAGATCCGAGTGGATGCTGGTAAAATTCTTTACCGTCGACTTCCTATGGCACATGGCCGCGCCTTCCCTATGAGGAAGCGCACCAGCAAAGTTTCTATAACAGTTTCTGAGAGCTCCTCCAAGTCAAAGAAGATAAAGCCCCTCTCTAAATATTCAAAAGCTAGAAGCAAGAAGCCAGAAGCAAAAAGCTAATTATCATGACACATACAGTCCATCCATATTCACATAGACTTGGTATCCTCCGCGATTGGAAGAGCAGGTGGTTTTCTCCTAAGGGAAAGTTTTCTGAATATCTCCGAGGAGACGTTTTGATAAGAAAGTATTTGGACAAGAAGCTTAAGGGTTTTTATATTGCAGATGTAGAAATAGAGAGAAGTGAGAAGGCTCTCCGCGTAATCATTTCCACCTCTCGTCCTGGCATGATCATCGGCAGACAAGGTGACGGCGCTCAGAAGCTTCGAGAAGATTTGATAAAGCTTTTGAAGAAGCACTCACTCCTTGGCGAGAAGGTGGAGGTAAAGCTTGATGTGAAGGAGGTAAAGTCTCCAGAAGCCAACGCCGCCATCGTTGCTCAGATGGTAGTGGAAGGTCTTGAGAAGAGACTTCCTTTCCGCAGAGTTATGAAGCAGATGCTTGAGAAGGTCATGGCCAACCGCGATGTACAAGGGGTGCGTATTTCCCTCGGAGGACGCTTGGGAGGAGCAACCATGAGTAGAACAGAAGACAGGAAGCTCGGACGCATCCCACTTCAGACCTTCAGGGCGGATGTGGACTATTGTTCTACCAAGGCTATCATGCCTTACGGCGCCATTGGAGTTAAGATTTGGATTTACCGAGGAGAAATCTTCGAGAAGGAAGCTCAAAAATAGTTCGACAAGCTCACTATAAATAATCACTACTATGTTATTCCCTAAGAAAGTTAAATACCGCAAGTGGCACACCATGAGGAAGAATCCTTTGAAGGTGGGCCCTGCCACTAGGGGAGTGACTGTTGCCTTCGGCTCCTTCGGTCTTAAGGCTATGGCCCCAGCTCGCATCAAAAGTAACCAAATAGAAGCAGCAAGAAAGGTTCTTTCGCGCTCCGTAGGTAAGTCTGGACGGCTCTGGATCCGCATCTTCCCAGACATGCCATACACCACCAAGCCCGCAGAAGTGAAGCTCGGTAAAGGCAAGGGCGACCTCGAAGGATACGTGGCTCCTGTGAAGGCGGGACGCATGCTTTTTGAAGTAGATGGAGTGACAGATGCAGTAGCCAAGGAAGCATTGAGAAAGGCGGGTACAAAACTACCAGTAAAGACCAAGATCGTAGCCCGCACATAATTTTATGGAAAAAAATACAAACAAACCGTCAAACAGCGGAAAAAAAGTTTTCTCCGGCACAGTAGTCTCCGACAAGATGAAGGATACTGTTGTCGTTCTTGTGGAGAGATACGTTAAGCATCCGAAGTATGGAAAGTTTATGAAGCACAAGAAGAAGTTCAAAGCTCATGATGCCGGCAACACGAAGAAAATAGGGGACAAGGTAGACATTGTAGAGACAAGGCCGATGTCCAAGGATAAGAGATTTATGATAGTATAAACGCCCAAACTTACGATGATTCAACCTCAAAGCATAGTAGAAATAGCAGACAACACAGGAGCCAAGATAGGACGTGTCTTTAAGGTACTCGGGAGCTCCAAGAAGCGTTATGCCAGGATCGGCGACCTCGTTGTGCTCTCTGTGCAGAAGGCTGAGCCAAGAAAGCAGGTTAAGAAGAAGGATGTGCTTTATGCAGTGGTGGTGCGCCAACGAGCCCCATTTCGCCGAAAGGATGGCTCATACGTCCGCTTCGACGAGAATGCAGTGGTGATTCTTGATACTGCAAAGAAGGAGCCCATGGCTGGCCGCGTCTTCGGTCCCATCCCTCGGGAAATTGGAGAAAAGGGATTTCAGAAGATTATTTCACTAGCGCCCGAGGTAGTTTAATTTTAATACTATGCACGTAAAGAAAGGAGACACAGTATACATATTGGCAGGCAAGGACAAGGGTAAGACTGGGAAGATTTTGCGAGCCCTTCCAAGTGAGGGCAAGGTGGTAGTGGAAGGCATCAATGTAAGAAAGATGCGAGTTAAAGCTCGTGCCAAGGGAGCCAAGTTTGAGGTAGTAGACATGGCACTGCCTATCCACGTTTCCAACGTGCGCAAGGGGGAAAAGAAGGCCACTCCTAAGAAAGCAGTGAAGAAATAATAGTTCAATAAATTCACTACAAGTATGGAAACTTTAAAAACAAAACAAAATAAAGCGTTCGAAGCCCTTAAGAAGGATCACTCCTATAAGAACGCCATGCAGTCTCCGAGAATACTTAAGGTTGTCGTTTCTTCAGGTGTGGGATCATTTAAGGATAAGAACAAGATGAAGGTAGTGGAAGACCGTCTCGCGAAGATAACAGGCCAGAAGGCATCTCCTCGCGCCGCGAAGGTAGCTATAGCCAACTTTAAATCCAGGCAGGGGGACATAGTAGGTTACCAAGTAACTCTTCGCGGTACCCGCATGTATGACTTCCTAGAAAGGCTTGTTCACATTGCTCTCCCTCGGACTAAGGACTTCAGAGGCGTATCTCCTACTTCCGCAGACGAAATGGGCAATTACACCCTAGGCATCAAGGAGCACTCAGTTTTCCCAGAAACTGCAGATGAAGAGCTTAAGGATGTCTTCGGCCTGGCTATCACTGTTGTTACTACAGCTAAGAGCAAGGCGGAAGTGGTCGATTTCCTCACCCATATGGGCTTCCCCTTCAAGAAGTAAAAGGGCGGAAAATCCTTAATTGACAATGCATCCTGAGCTTGATAAGCTGATTTCTTAGCTCAGAGAGAGCTTTTTATTTTCATGGCAAAAACATCCGTAATAGCAAGGTCCAAAAAGAAGCCCAAATTCTCCACCAGGGCTACTTCTCGATGTTTCCGCTGTGGGAGAAAGCGCGGCTACATGAGAGACTTCGACCTTTGTCGTATTTGCTTCAGAGAACTTGCTAACATCGGCCAGATTCCTGGTATTAAGAAGAGCTCCTGGTAAACATATGGATCCACTCGCAAACATGATCACGCAGTTAAAGAATGCAGGGAACGCCCGACGTGAGATTGTTAATGTCACATACTCCAAACTCAAGGAATCCATTCTTACAGTTTTAAAGGAGGAAGGATTCATAAAAAATTTTGAAAAGAAGAGTGAGAAGGGCAAGCCCGTTCTTGTAGTCGAATTACTTTCTCTAAATCGTATTCCCAAGATTAAAGGTGTAAAGAGAATTTCTAAGCCGGGCAAGCGCATATACCAGAAGGCAACAGACATAAGAGGAGTGAAGCAAGGCTACGGAGCACTCATCCTTTCAACACCTGCTGGCATCATGACTGGTCGCGAGGCTAAGAAGGCGAAAGTAGGAGGAGAAGCATTGTTCTCCATTTGGTAATTCGGAAATTTAAAAACATGTCACGTATAGGAAAAAGAATAATAACGCTTCCAGAGAAGACCGAGATAGAGCTCAAGGGAGACTTAGTGAGTGTGAAGGGGCCACAAGGAGAACTTACCCGATACGTCAATCCAATAATTGAGGTGAAGGTAGAAGGCCGTGAGGTGACCCTCCTTCCCAAGAAGGAGACATTGGAGTCGCGTGCTCTCTGGGGCACATACGCTTCTCACATAGCCAACATGGTAAATGGTGTTAACACTCCTTTCCAGAAAAAATTAATACTAGAAGGTATCGGTTTCAAGTCTGAGGTTAAGGGGGACAAGATCGTCATGGCTTTGGGCTTCTCTCACCCTGTAGAAGTGGCAATACCGGGAACCCTTAAGGTAACAGCGGAGAAGAACGTTATAACTGTCTCTGGGGTAGATAAGGAGGAGGTGGGAGGCTTCACTGCTCGACTCCGGGCCTTGAAGAAGCCTGAACCGTACAAGGGCAAAGGAATGCGTTATGATACCGAGGTTATACGGCGCAAGCAGGGCAAGAAATCAGCATAATATGGCAAGCACACGCACAAAGGGGAATAGGGCCCGCAGACACGCGAGAACTCGCGCCAAGATTTCTGGCACCGAGGATCGCCCTCGTCTTTCCGTTTTTAAATCAAATACTATGCTCTATGCCTCCCTTATAGATGATGTTAAAGGCGCTACCCTAGCAGCAACCAAGGGAAAGGATGCAACAAAGGTAGGAACAGATCTTGCATCTCTTGCGGGTAAGAAGAAGATAGAGAAGGCAGTTTTCGACAGAAGTGGATATATTTATACAGGCAAGGTTAAGACATTGGCTGAGGCGGCGCGTGCGGGCGGATTAAAATTCTAATATGACAGAAGAAAAAGCAACAAAAGAAATAACAGTAGAAGTACCAGTCACTGAGACGGCTCTTCCAGTACCCGCAGAAGCTATAAGAGGCGAGCGCAACAGAACTGGAGACAGGAACCGTGGCCCTCGTAGGAGCGGAGGAGGTGGGGGCAAGGACAGACGAGGACCACGAAGCCGTGGAGAGAGGACAAAGCCAGAGTTTGATCAGAAGATAGTAAGCCTTCGACGTGTTACTCGTGTGGTTGCAGGAGGAAGGCGCTTCAGCTTCTCTGTCTGTGTGGTGGCGGGCAACAAGAAGGGCATGGTTGGAGTCGGCCTTGGTAAAGCATCGGACACTCCTCTTGCAATAGAAAAGGCTTTCCGCGACGCAAAGAAAAATATGATTACAGTAAATTTGACCAAGAGCATGTCCATTCCTCACGAGGTGGAAGCCAAGTACGCATCCTCAGTGGTAAGGATCATGCCCGCTCCTGGGAAGGGAATTCTTGCCGGAAGCTCAGTGCGCACAGTGCTTGAATTGGGGGGACTTAAGGAAGTTTCTTCCAAGCTTCTTTCTCGAAGCAAGAACCAGATGAACAACGCTTATGCTGCTATAAAAGCTCTAGACTCGCTCCAGCACACTAAGATAAAGCAAAGCAAATAACATGCAGAGCCACCTATTAAAATCAAAGACGAAACGTAAGACTTCTCGCCAAGTTGGCCGTGGAGGCACGCGTGGCAAGACTGCCGGACGTGGCACCAAGGGCCAGAACGCGCGAGCCGGAAGGAAGAAGCGACCAGAGCTTCGTGACTTCATTAAGCGTTTTCCCAAGCTTAGAGGAAGAGGAATTTCCCCCTTCAAATCTTTTGCAGTAAAGCCTTGTGTGGTTAACCTAAGCGGGTTAGATAAGGTATTTAAAGATGGAGAAACAGTGACAGTCGCAAATCTTATCGAGAGGAAGGCGATAAAGTTTAAGAAGGGAACCAAGCCTACTGTTAAGATTCTTGGCACAGGAGAGCTCACAAAGAAGTTAACCTTCCAGGGAATCATCGTCTCTGAGAGAGCCAAGTCTAAGATAGAAAAGGCCGGAGGAGAAATAAAGTAATTTTATGCACGTATTCACACAGAAACTTGGACTCGTCTTTAAAGACAGAGCATTGCGTGGCAAGCTACTCATCGTCTTTGCCATCCTTGCTCTTACACGGGTACTCTCCGTCATTCCCGTCCCGGGTGTTGACTCGAGTCGTATCCAGAGTTTGCTTGCCGGCAACGAATTTCTAAGCCTTTTTAATATTTTCTCTGGAGGGGGGTTATCAAGTTTTTCCATTGTGATGCTTGGAGTGGGTCCATACATTACTGCCTCCATCGTGATGCAGCTCATGACAGTTATGGTGCCCAAGCTTAAAAGCCTGAATCAGGAGGAGGGCGAAGCTGGCCGACGCCGATTCACTCAGTACTCACGCTTACTTACAGTGCCATTGGCCGTTCTTCAGGGCTTTGCCTTCATCACCCTTCTACAGAAGCAGGGAGTGTTGCCTATCTTTGATGCTGGTACCCTCGCTACTGTGCTTCTCATTATTGTGGCTGGATCACTTCTTCTCGTATGGTTAGGAGAACTCATAACAGAGTTTGGTATAGGTAATGGAGTTTCCCTTATCATCTTTGCAGGTATCGTTACAACCTTGCCCGCTACTATTGCTCAACTTATATTCACCTACGATCCTGCTCAGCTTCCTGTATACATTGCGGGACTTGTCGCCGGACTTCTCGTCATCTTGGGAGTGGTCATCATTACTGAGGCGGAAAGGCCCATACCTATAACCTACGCCAAACAGGTAAGGGGAGAGAGAGTGGTGGGAGGAGTTTCTTCTTACTTACCACTTCGACTTAACCAGGCGGGAGTTATCCCTATCATCTTTGCCCTTTCTATTTTGATGTTCCCGCAATTTATACTGCAATTTCTAGCCACTTTAGACCTTGGAGGTATTGCTTCTTTTGCAAACTCTGCACTAGTAGTGCTTAACAACCCGTGGTTCTATGCTATCGCATACTTTGTCTTGGTGTTTCTCTTCACATACTTCTATACTGCTATTACATTTGATCCGGACCAGGTTGCTACCAATCTTCAGAAGTCTGGAGCCTTTGTACCAGGTATTCGCCCCGGCAATTCGACATCGGAATACATTTCTCATGTTCTTGTCCGACTGACGCTCATAGGCGCCCTCTTCCTCGCCACCATTGCAGTCCTGCCACTCATTCTTCAGGGCCTTACAAACATCCAGTCTCTAGCCATCGGAGGTACTGCTCTCCTCATCGTTGTCTCGGTAGTCATCGATCTCATCAAGAAAATCAACGCTCAGATTTCTGCTCACGAGTATTAATCTCCGTGCTAAAGTGTAGATATGTCCACTAAAGTCTTTTTGTTCATGGGCCGCCCAGGGGCTGGTAAGGGGGTTCAATCTGAGCTCCTTTCTAAGGTTCTGGGGTATCCAATCTTTTCTACCGGGGTGAGGGTGAGAGAATTTGCGGCGGAGCCAACCCTCTTGGGGAAGAAGATTAAAGAAGTTTCAGAAGAGGGAGGCTTGGTCCCATTTTGGTTTGCTTCATATTTGTTTGAGGAAGCGCTTTTCCGCCTTAAGGATGAGGAAGGCATAATATTTGAAGGAGTGGGAAGGAAGGAGCCTGAAGCAAGACTCTTTACAGAGGTTAATGATTGGATGGGCAGAGATTTTAAAGTTATATATCTTGATACATTAGAGGAAACGGTTATTGAGAGGCTCAAAAAGAGACGGGCAACAAGCGGCAGGACAGATGATGAGGGACACAAGCTTCAAAACCGTTTCGACCACTACAATGCGGAAACGGTTCCAGCTCTCTACTTTTTTCGCTCGCTTGGAAGAGTAATAGATATAAACGGCGAACAGACGCCCCAAGAAGTTCATGCGGAAATCATGGAGAAATTAAAGCCATTTTTGACTCAATGATTGAGATAAAGACTAAAGAAGAAATAGAGATAATGAAAGAGGGCGGCAGAAGACATGCCGCCATTTTAAGCACTCTTGTTTCTATGGTACGCCCGGGTCTTAAGACAGAAGAGCTTGAGGATAAAGCTAGAGAGCTTATAGAGGAGGGGGGAGATAAAGCCGCTTTCTTAAACTACACCCCACAGGGGGCATCCAGACCCTTTCCAGCCGCACTTTGCGTATCGGTAAATGAAGAAATTGTGCATGGTATACCCAACGAAGGAGGAAGAGTTTTAATGGAAGGAGACATTGTAACCTTAGATCTAGGTTTGATCCACAAAGGATTTATTACTGATTCGGCTGTGACTGTAGGCGTAGGAATTTTTGATGAAGAGGCAGAACAACTAATACATATTGCCAAGCGAGCACTCGATGCGGGAGTGAGAGCTGCAATCGGTGGAGGACATATTGGAGACATAGGAGCTGCTATTGGAAAAGTTGTAGAGGGAACAGGCTTTGCTCTAGCAGAAGACTTGGCAGGGCATGGCGTGGGATACAGGGTGCATGAAGATCCTTATGTGCCGAACACGGGCAAAGCTGGCACGGGCGATGAGCTAGTCCCCGGCATGGTCATCGCCATAGAGCCCATGGTAAACGTTGGCACAGGGAAAATAAAATTAATGAAAGATGGTTACACCATAGTCACTCGCGATGGAAAAAGGAGTGCCCACTTCGAACACACGGTTGCAATTACAGAAAAGGGAAATATAATTTTGACACAACATTGAGCCAACCTCTCTTTTCTAACTATTGACTTTAATTAAATAAGAGATATAATAAGTTAAGACCTAACTCTTTCAACCAGAGGCACTGATGAATGAAGAAGTGGAAGTGTCGCTGGATGACCTGATGTATTGGGGGCATTACAGAGACTATATGGCCCATCTTGGCCTGTCGGAAGAAGAAATCAAGGGATATCTCCAAGCTCCCGGAACCTTCATCCCGACTCCGGCTCAGGTTGATCGAGCTAGAAAGAGTCTGCCTTCGTGGATCGAAGAGTTCCACCACATGAGCATGGATGAATTTCTCCGCCGTGCTTTTAGTGCCGAGGCGATTCAGCGTAAAACCGAATTCGTTCGGAAGTGGAAAGTGGAGAATGCTCGAAACCTGAGAACATACCAGGAGATGTGTGGAATAAGACATGCTCCTTCTCGTAAAAAGCGCGTACGTTAGTGCGCGCTTTCTTTTTGCCTAAAGTTTGATTATACTCATATTCTAATTTTATGACTCATCCAAAGAAAGAAAGGACATTCGTAGCGGTAAAGCATGATGGAGTTCAGCGTGCTCTCGTCGGAGAAATTATTAAGCGCATAGAAAACACTGGTCTTAAGATCATAGCTCTAAAGATGTTCGTACCCACCAGGGAAAAGACCATAGAACACTATGGTAAGGATGACGCTTGGTGCGAGAAGGTAGGTGCGCGGACCATCGAAGAGATTAAAGACAAGGGCGGAGAGCCTACGAAAGATGCCGTCGAGTACGGCAGAGACGTTCTAGAGCACCTATACAAATATTTTACTGTTGGGCCGGTGGTCGGCTTCATTGTAGAAGGGAATCAGGCCGTGGCTATTGTGAAGAAGCTTGTTGGGGGAACCGAACCTACTGCCTCAGACGTAGGCACTATCCGTGGTGACTTCACCTTAGACTCCTATGGTTTGGCTAATGTAGACGGCAGAGCTGTGCGTAACCTCATCCATTGCTCGGATAAGACAGAAGAAGCTCTACGTGAGATAAAAATCTGGTTTCAGGACGGAGAGATAATAAGTTACAGATCTATTAACGATGAGATCCTTTATGATGTTAATCTAGACGGTATTTTGGAGTAGAGGAAAACGGAGCATACACCATAAGGCCAAATACAAAATGTTTTCAGGTGTTCGTCGAGTAGATATCAACAGGTTTTTTGGAAAAAAGGAATATAATGTATACAGGGTTATTTGAGGTATTATCTAGCTAAAGATTTTTCAGGGATCTCGAATCGCCTAACCCCTTGGGGTTACAGCTGAGAGAACCCACCTTAGTTCTGAAACTAGGGTATACCAGAATAACCCTCACTAAGAATCCCGCGTAAGCGGGATTTTTAGCATCAATGATATAATTTTGAAATGCAGAATTTTTCCCTTCTCTTTACCAGTTTCGCGGTCCTTATTGGTTTATTTATTCTACATTTAGTCGGATCCTTCTTCTATCTTTACTGGAGTATTGGTTGGTATGACACTTTGGCTCACCTTATAGGCGGAGTTTTTGTCGGCCTTTTCGCTCTTTGGGTATTTTGGGATTCAGGACTCTGGAACAAACAAAGACCAAGTCAAACGAGCGCGTTTCTTACAGCAGTATTGGTTACAGTGGTAGTGGGAGTTGGGTGGGAAATATTTGAATACGTGTATGGTCTCACCCAATCTACAGAGGGATACGGGCTAGATACCGTGACAGATCTCATCGCTGACATAGTGGGAGGAACATTAGCCGGCATCTGGGGAACGAAAAAAATATTTTATGCTAGTTAATCTTACATGCTGGGGTGGGGCGGGAACAGTTACTGGCGCCAACTTTCTGCTCGAGATAGGTCCCTCACAGGAATTCGGGACGACTAAAAAGATTTTAGTCGATTGCGGACTTCTCCAAGGAGTGCATGGTTCGGAAGAGGAGAATCATAAAGATTTTCCGTATGATCCATTTTCCATCGACGCCCTCTTCGTCACTCACGCACACATAGATCATATAGGGAGGATTCCGAAGCTTGTGCATGACGGTTTTAAAGGAATCATATATTCCACTAGAGAGACCAAAGACATTGCGGAATTAATGATGATGGACATAGCGAAGATTAGCGACAGCAATGCAAGGCGGGACGGCACCTTGCCGATTTATACCAACCACGATGTTGAAGAGAGCCTCAGGCTCTGGCAAACCATCCCGTATCATGAGGCAAAAAGCTTTACCGACTTTAGCGTAGAACTCTATGATGCTGGCCATATTCTGGGCTCAGCCATGTACAAATTCATCTTCCCTTCTGACAAATCCATGCTCTTTACCGGTGATCTCGGCAACTCACCCTCGCCTCTCTTGAGGGATACAGAAGTGGTTACAGGACTAGCATACTTATTGATGGATTCTGTATATGGAGATCGCAATCATGAGGGGACAGAGGAGAGGGACAGAAAGTTTAAAGAAATTATTCACCGCGTGATTAAAGAGGGCAGGACTCTTCTTATACCAGTATTTTCCTTAGAAAGAACGCAAATTGTTTTATATGAATTGAATAAAATTTTTAATGAGGAGGGGGTGAGGAATGTTCCAGTCTTTTTAGATTCTCCTCTATCAATAAAAGTTACCGAGATTTATGAGAAGACCTCTGCCTATTACAAGGACTCAGTGCGGGAAGAGGCAAAGCATGATGATATTTTTAAATTTCCCAAACTTCTTGAAACTGTTCAAGTCAAGGATGCAGAAGAGATCAACAGAACCCAAGGGGGGAAGATTATCCTTGCGGGGTCTGGCATGTCTACAGGAGGGAGGATAGTAGGACACGAAGCTCATTATCTTCCAGACCCAAATGCCACCATCCTTTTTGTCGGCTACCAGGCGGCCGGCACCTTAGGCAGGCAGATTTCCGAAGGTATGAAGACAGTGGATATACATGGGGCGAAGATTAATGTGAGGGCAGAAGTTATCCAAATTGGCGGATACTCGGCGCACAAGGATTCAAATAATTTAGTGGAGTTCGTTTCTGCAAGCCAGGACACTTTAAAAAAAGTTTTTATAGCCATGGGAGAAACAGCCTCCTCCATATTTCTTGCTCAGCGCTTACATGATGAACTTGGAGTAGAAGCTATAGTGCCTGAGAGGGGGAAGACTTACAAACTGGAGGTTTAATAATACCCCTACGCCAACGCCACCTCCTTCTATGCTATAGTAATAACATACGATATATCGTACGTTATGCCACATATTTCAAAGAGGGGCTTGAAGATGAAACAGCTTGAGGAACTCCAGCTCGAATTGGTCAGATCGTTCGAGCGCTCCTTTGATAATCATAAAACCAGGCAAGTTTTTAATGAATTCTTCTCCAGAACCGAAAGAGTGATGTTCGCCAAGAGGTTGGCCGTTATTGCCATGCTTTCAAAAGGAGTATCATCCCACATGATAGCTGAAGCGCTCCTTATGAGCCCGTCTACAACAGAGCGCATGTCGGTAAATTACGAAAAAGGGAGATATACTCGTATCATTAAAGAAGCTCTGGGCAAAAAAGATATCTGGGAACTAATCGAGAAAATTTTATTTATTGGAGGAATTATGCCGCCTAAGGTAGGAGGCAAGAGATGGCGATCTTTGGATAAGTCAATCTACAAAGAAAAGCTCAAAAACAGCTAATTACATAACATACGATATATCGTATGTTATTAGTAGATTCAATGTTTTTAAATATGTTTAAATATTTTTGGTTGTGTCTAGAGGGCTTGTAATTCTAGTGGGGGGGGTATATTGGATATATGAAAGAATATCAAGAAAAACCAGATGGGTGGGTAGAAGACTCCGCAAAGGCAGAAGCAATGGCCGACGCAAGCCAATACAATCGTGGTGCGGCGGCAGGATTGAGAGCTTCTGCTTCAGAAATTGAGTCAGGCGCACGACAGTCGGCGGATAGCGCTCAACATTCGGCGGATGATGCTCGGAGACGCGCAGAGAGCCATGATAGGACTGCAGAGCCTCAAGAAAAAATTGCCGAGTTAGTATACGATATTAAGATGATAGCTTCGCATCTTGCAGATGGGGTAGATAACGGGTATACCTTGAAAGATATTGAGACGACAAAGAAGAATATAAATAAATCTTTGGATGAATTGCTTGAAGAATTGAGGGGCCTTTATAATTAAATTAAAGAAGTTACTTAACTGCTTCGACAATTTTTTTAAATGTTTCGGGGTTGTTCTCCGCAAGGCCAGCAAGAATCTTTCTGTCGAGCGCCACATCCTTCTTCTTGAGCATGCCTATGAACTTGGAGTAGGAGAGACCCATTTCCTTAAGAGAAGCCGACATGCGCACATTCCAGAGGCGGCGGAAGTCTCCCTTCTTGTCCCTCCTGTGGGCAAAGGCGTAAGTACCCGCGTGGAAAATGGCTTCGTTTGCCTGGCGCTCCTTGGTGCTTCGGCCGTGGCGGTAGCCCTTCACTTGCTTTAAGACGTTTCTTCGGTTTTTGAGGGCGTTAACGCCTTTCTTTACTCTTGTCATGTTACTTGTGGTGAGTTTATCGAACTAGAAGTTTATGAGGAAACGGCTTCTTTCTTTATTCGTCATATGAAATTCGGTATTGCGGCCCTTGGCTCCCTTGTCTGAGTTTCTCTCCTTGGCATTGAAGTGATTTTGACCAGTTTTCCGCGCCAAAATCTTGCCACTTTTGGTGACCTTAAGGCGTTTCGAATATGATTTATTAGTTTTCTGGGCCATAAAAGCTAGGGTCTATATCTTACGGATTTTAGCCCTTTTGTAAAGCTAGGCGCGCTCTATTAGAGCCGTCATTCCCTTAGGACTTTTCTTGGGGGTCTCGGCTACCTTGTAGGGCACGGTTACGAGCTTGAGCATACGCTCTATACGCGCCTTGAGGAACTTCTCATCTAGATACTTGGCTCTACCGGGGAGGAAGAGGTTTATCTTCACACGGTGGCCCTCAGCAAGCCATTCGGAGGTCTTCTTGGCTTTGAGCTCAAGATCGTGGTCCCCCGTGCCGAGCTTTACCTGCACACTTTTGACCTCTACGGAGTGGCTCTTCATCTTTGCCGCCTTCTCCTTCTTGCTCTCTTCGTAAAGAAATTTGCCAAGGTCAGCAATCTTCGCCACAGGGGGGTTCGCGTTAGGAGAAATTTCTATAAGGTCCAGGTCAAACTCAGCAGCTTTCTTCAAGGCGTCTTCAAGCGAGAGGACTCCGAAGTTCTCTCCTTTCGGGCCTATGAGGCGGAGTTCTTTAGCGGCTATACGCTGATTAGTACGAGGGTTGGGCAAATCTAATTCGTTATTGCCCATACTATACACCATTTACTATTTACTATCTACTGTTTACTCTTTACTATGTAGAAATGGAATACTTACATATGCCCTCAACTCTCCATGAGCTTAAGGCAGGGAGGAAACCCTTACGGAACCATCGGCACGAGGCCAGGGTCAAATTTTCTTCTCTTGAGAGGTTCGCCCTTGTGGTTACCAGGGCAGTGGGCACCATGGGCTTCTTCTTTGTGCTTGCCGTATGGACCATAGGTTGGGTGCTCTGGAACATATATGCTCCTGTTCCGCTCCGCTTTGACCCAGCTCCAGCCTTCTTCATTTGGTTAGTCGCGTCAAATATCATTCAGCTTATTCTTTTGCCCCTCATAATGGTTGGGCAAAATCTGGAGGGAAAGTTTGCAGAGAAGCGCGCGCAGGCCGATTTTGAAGTAAACATGAAAGCAGAGAAAGAAATTGAAACCATCCTTGCTCATCTGGAAAATCAAAACGAATTACTTTTGGAACTTACAAGAAAGATAGATAGGAGATAACTATCACAATATGCAAAGGAGAAAAATATGAGAATAAATAAAAAAGCGCTCTCCTAGGAGAGCGCTTTAGCTCAGCGGATCCGCTTCGCTTCGATTTGTGAGGCGTCTGGCACTACGTACCGCTTCACCAAGCCGAAGAAATTAAGAATCCGAATGACAATCCAGCCCCAGTCGAATTCCCACCATCTTAGGCCAATTCTTGCTGACCTTGCGAAGGCATGGTGGTTTCTGTGCCAGCCTTCTCCCGCGGCGAGGTAGCCGAAGAAGAAGTTATTGACACTTTTGTCCCTCGATCGGAATGGTCGAGTACCCCAGAGATGACAAATGGAGTTGATGCTCCAAGTCATATGATGAACCAGGAAGACACGGACCACTCCACCCCAGAGGACTCCCACCCAGAACGTCTTCCAAGTTGGAAGAAGGGCGTAAGCGCTAAGTCCCGGCAGGAGGAATGTAAGTACCGCCCAGAGGGGGAAGAGTCGATCGAGCGCTCTAAGCGTCCGGTCCTCCAAGAGATCTGGAACGTAGCGCTTGTGGTCTGGCTTCTCCGCGGAGAAGAGCCACATCACATGACCGTGACCCCATCCCTTGATGATTCCCCAGATACTCTCGCCATGAAGGTTCGGCGAGTGAGGGTCACCCTCTTTATCGGAGTAGTGATGGTGCTTTCGATGGTTAGCGCACCAATCAATCGCTCTTCCTTCGAGCGCAAGAAGAGCCAGAACCACCATTGGGTACTTGGCTATAGGCTTGAGCTCAAGAGACCCGTGGGTGAGCTCCCTGTGGAAGCTTACCGTAATGGCAGTGACTGTAATCACATACCATATGGGGAGCTGGATCAGAGCCTCCTTCACGAAAACATCTTGCCAAAAGAATGGCAGCAGTAATATTGCCAAGAGTGGTCCAAAGACCATTAGGGCAAGCACTGCTTTGTAGAGAAGGTTTGGCGAGGATTCTCTCGCCGGCATCATAGATACAGACATGAGAATCTCCAGTGGATTGTTAAGAACGTCCCCACTCATCTTACTACAGTGAGAAGCTGGAAAATAGATATTGAAGCCTGGTTAAAATATCATGCCAATAATTATTTCTCCTTCGGGCAACAAATCTACTACAATATACTGATATAGATAAAGCAAGCGCTTTGGCGGGCCATCTGCGAATGTGGTGGAGATGGGCGGATATCTCACACCTCGGAAGGGTTCATCGGTCACGAGTTATCACGAGCGAAACATAAAAAGCGCCAGATGGGCGGATATCTCACTCCTCGGAAACCCACGGTTTTCCGACGGGCAAAGCCCTGCCTTCCTCCACGGGAAACCAGACAGGTTTCCCGACCCCTTCCTCGGTTCGATTCCGACTCTACTAACAGATAAAGCAAAACCCCGCACGAGGCGGGGCTGCTTTATCTGTGGAGATGGGCGGAATCGAACCGCCGTGCAAATAGTGAAGGGCTTGAAGTCTAC
>JBBDYY010000020.1:0-3863 GCA_040900505.1 Parcubacteria group bacterium | reverse complement strand
TCATATATAAATAGACGTTTAACTTCTCAAAACGGATCTTATTCTACAGTTGAGGTTGACAATAGCTCACAATTTTGATTGAATATGGTCTGATAAGGCTAAGGCCTATTTTGTTCACCTCCACAACGAGGCACCACCCCATGCAGCGACAAGTTGCACCCCCGTCGAACACGTTCAAACCAAGACGTGTCACCCGCGCTCTCATCGATCGTCATCTCGTCAACCTCGCCACTCTCAATGGCGACCTGAAGAGAGGCGAAATCCCGAAGTGTCCCGTCAAGCGGGCAGAGAGGGAGGAGAGGATCCGCAAGATCATCCGGAGAGATCTGGAGCTTACGGATCCGCAGATTCAGGCATTCATGAATCAGATGAGGGAGACCGGGGGGCCTCTCAAGGCGAAGTCTGCCTTGCAGGCACGGTTCGGCCTTCGTGCGCCGATCCAGTAAAGCTGAGGAACAAGCCCCGCACATATTGTGCGGGGCTATTCTTATCCACCTCTTGTCCAGCTCTAGAGTTGACTATGTCGGCCGAGAGGAATAAGTTAGATATAGAAGGGCATGAGCCCTATTTTTGTTCACTTTCCACTTTAGTGAGGTAGGCGAATGCAAAGACAAGCCGAGCAGGTGCAGCCCGCTGGCACTCTTCCGGAATCGGGGTCGCAAAGATCCCTAACCGTGAGGAAGTTCAATCGCCAGATGCTTCTCACGCTGTTGATGGCAGGATGGCCGGTAAATGATCGGGATATTCACATCCCATCTGAACCGGCTGCCCGGAAGGCCTTCTTCGAGAGCGCGAAAGAGGAAGTGGCAAGCACCTTCGGCATTACGCAGGGCGTTGTAAGTGATCTCATACAAAAGGGGAAGGACAGGGAAAAGGGAGGAATCGCCGTTCGCAGGTACCTCCTCGATCGCTGTGTCACTCCTGCGGAAAAGGAGATGATCGAGTCTCAGTGCGACATCTCCTAAACCGCCACGATTTTAACTCCGCGCATACCGCGCGGGGTTTTTTCTTATGATATGCTTCTTATATGAATTTTTTCCGCCATTGGGCGAAGAATATTATTTTCCTACTCGTATACATCTTCGCCGGAGGGGCACTCGTATTAATTATTGATGGATTGGTTTCTGGAAGTGAGTTAACTCCTTTCAATACTGCAGCCGAAGTGGTCATGTCTCACATTAGAACCCCATTCCTCACTGATCTTTTTCTTTTTGCTACCAATTTAGGAAGTCCGACTGTCCTTATCATCCTTACCTTTGGTCTTGCCATATATCTGCTTTTGAAAAAGGATACATACGATGCGGTGTTGTACCTGGCATCTATTTTCCTAGCCGTATTTGCTCTGACGGTCCTAAAGAATATGTTTGATATCCCCAGGCCAGAATACAGTCTCATACACCTCGCCTCTTGGAGCTTCCCTTCCGGGCATGCCACTGTGGCTACAGCCTTCTTCTTCGCCACGGGGTATACATTTATAAGTAAAATAAGGAGTGCCAAGGGCAAGCTTGCCTTAGTACTATTCTGCATATTTGGAGCCGGAATGGTGTGTTTCTCCCGCGTTTATCTCGGAGCCCATTGGGCCCTCGATGTCCTTGCGGGAATAGCTTTGGGCCTCGTGTGTGTGACTATGGTTATTCTCGTTTTCAACATATTTTTGGAGGAGAGCAAGTGGAGGAGAAGAGAGACTCGCGGTATTGTATAAATATAAAATTAAAATAAAACAATGGACTGGAACAATAACGAAGGAAGAGAAATATTTAAGTGGGTGAGAATTGGACTCATAGTGTTCGCAATTTTTTTAGCAGTTCAAACCCTCACTGCATTCAAAGGACTTAGAAATCCTGAACCAGCATTCAACACCATCTCAGTAACAGGAACGGGTGAGGCTACTGCGGTGCCAGACATTGCAAGCTTCACCTTCTCTGTCACAAGTGATGGCAATACGGTAACCCAAGTTCAAGGTGAGACTACAAAAAAGATTAATGCAATCATCGCTTCTTTGAAGGACATGGGCATTGAGGAGAAGGATATCAAGACCAATAATTATAATGTTTACCCTAAGTACAGATATGAATCAGCTGTCTGTGGTCCGACCTTCTGTCCTCCGTCTCGTCAAGTTCCTGACGGATACACTGCAGAACATTCAATCTTGGTGAAGGTTAGGAAGACAGAAGATGCCGGTAAGGCTCTTGGAATAGTTGGAGACACAGGGGCGACAAATATTTCAAGCATCTCCTTCACTCTCGATGACCCAGAGCAAGCTGTGAAGGAGGCTCGCTCCAAGGCCATAGAGAATGCCAAGCAAAAGGCGGAGTTACTCTCTGACGAACTTGGAGTGGATCTCGTGCGAGTAGTAAGTTATTCTGACAGCCACGATGGAGGAATGCCAAGACCCATGTATGGAGAAGCCTTTGGCGGAGACAAAGCGGTAAATCAAGCCTCCGTAGCCCCATCTCTCCCCTCGGGTGAGAATACAAGCACGGTTAACGTCACCGTAACTTACGAAATACGTTAACGATTGACACCCACGACCCGATAATAGTATGATTAAAGAACGCCGAAGAGGGCGTTTTTTAATAGAAATGGATCCCGTTAGAGATCACTCATGTGAGAATATAACGGGATAAGCAAAAACTACGGGTGCGCTAGCGCACCCTATCTCTAACGGGATGGACAAAATCACCACTTACATAAAGGAAACCCAGGGAGAGCTGAAGCATGTCACCTGGCCAACGAGAAGGGAGGCTATCGCCTACACCGCCTTGGTTATAGGCATCTCTCTTCTGGCAGCTTTCTATCTAGGATTGTTTGATTATATCTTCTCCTTCATCTTGGAGGGAATCGTTCTTTAACCTGCCTGCCGGCAGGCAGGCCTTAACCAAAAACACATGGCAAAGCAGAAAATTAGCGAAGGGAGAAATTGGTATGTGATACACACCTACGCGGGGTATGAAAATGCCGTGCAAAGAAATCTGAAGCAACGCATTGAGTCTCTTGGCATGGAAGATAAGATCTTCAATGTAATAGTACCAACGGAGAAGAAAATAAAGATAAAGAATGGCAAGCGCGTGGAAGAGGAGGAAAAGATTTATCCAGGTTACATCTTGGTAGACATGATAGTGACGGATGACTCCTGGTATGTGGTCAGAAACACTCCTCGAGTAACAGGCTTCGTCGGCTCGGGAGTGTACCCTGTGCCTATTGATGCAAGTGAAATAGAGACACTCTTCTCCAGGATGAATGCGGATAAGGTTCTACACACGATAAACCTAATCCAGAATGATTCCGTGCTCATCGTTGACGGCCCGTTCAAGGACTTGGAAGGCAAGGTCAATGAGATAGATGAGGAAAGAGGTAAGGTTAAGGTTCTCGTCAACATGTTCGGCAGAGAGACCCCTGTTGAGCTTGATTTCTTGCAGGTTAAGAAAAATTAAGCTAGACTCACGCTCTAAAGATATGGCAAAAAAAGTTGTAAAAGTATTAAAACTTCAGATTCCCGGTGGCAAGGCGGTGCCCGGCCAGCAGCTTGGTCCTGTGCTTGGAAGCGCGGGTATTCAGATTGGCGAATTCGTTAAACGTTTTAACGATGAGACGAAGGAGAGAGTAGGAGAGACAGTGCCCACTGTTGTAGAAGTTTATGACGACAGGACATATAGCATGACATACAAGGTGGAGCCTGCTTCCGCACTTATCTTGAAGGCTCTCGGCAAGGACAAGGGTTCCGGCAAGCCCAACACAGCGAAGATCGGCTCTCTCTCTAAGTCTCAAGTAAAGGATATTGCTTCCAAAAAGATGCCAGACCTAAATGCCGCAGATTCAGAAGCTGCAGAGCGCATCATTGCCGGCACTGCTCGGTCCATGGG
>JBBDYY010000019.1:0-3901 GCA_040900505.1 Parcubacteria group bacterium | reverse complement strand
AAGCGAGGTGGGTCTCTTTTAAAGCGGAGTTGATAGAATTGATAAATCCAATGCGGTTCTCCTTTGCTTCCTCTACTGTGGGTACCTTGTCCTTCGGCACATATCCAAGCTCTGACAAGATTTCCAAAAGCATTACAATCTCCATTGCCTCTGTCTCCGCTTCCCCGTTTGTAACACTTTCGGCTGATTTTTCTATGATCCGGTAGATCTCTTTGTGTGCTTGTTCCTCAGGAATCAGCTTTTTTATTAATAAGCTCGCTCTTGCAAAAAGGAGAAGTTTCTCCTTAGAGAGATCGAGGGGCAAGCTCCTTATAAGAGAAGCGCTTGTGATGCGCCAATGTTCTTCCCCTTTCACTAGAGAAACAAGGCTTAGGGAATATGGCTCAAGAGAGCCTCGAAGTTTCGACTCGATCTTCCTTACCCCACCTGCTGTGGCATATAAGAGCCCCAAGTCTTCTGTAAGAAGAGCGTAAATGCGGTCGGCCTCTCTTCTCGGATGTGAGGAGAGAACAAAGGCCCTAGTTGTATATATGTGATAAGACACTAGTAGAGAACTTTTATATTAGTGAGACTTTCTATTGTCTTCTGATGTTTTTTATAAAATTCTTTGTCGTTTTCTGGAGTATATGACATCGTGTCGCTTGGCTTCAAACCTTTTTCCTTCCTCATGTCCTGAATGGAGCGGATAACATCGCGAAGTTTACCTTCTTCTTCTAGTTCCGGAGTTATGTGTGTGTCTAGATCCACCCCCTCCGTCTCTTTCTCCTTCACTTCCTTAACATTCACTTCTTCTTTTATAAGTTCGGCGTAGGCTCCATCAAGCTTGAGCGTGACGGAAGAAAGTGGCTGACGAATCTTAATACCAGCCTTAAAGCGAGCTTCCAGCGCTTCAGAAACCAGTGAACGCGTACGATTCATGTTTTCTATAAGACGAGCGTGCGGATTGTCTCGACTCCCGGGCCACTGACACAAGTGAACGCTTTCACTATCCTCACTTGTCCTTAACTTCTGATACAGATCTTCAGCGGCGAAAGGGGCAAAGGGGGCAAGGAGTTTAGAGAATTCCTTGAGCACGTAATAGAGAGTTTGCTTGGCTTCCGTATCTCCATCTTTAATCCTGTCACGCGAGCGTCTTAAGTACCATGTGGAGAAGTCATCCACAAAGTCTCTCATGGCCCTAACAGGTTCTAGGAGCTGATACTGATCAAGTCTAGAAGTTGATAGGTTTATAAGTTCATCAAGGCGTGCCAAAATCCATTTATCCAAAATGTGATTCCCTTTTAATTTCAAGCTTTGAGTTTCCAAACTTTTATCTCTGTATAACTCGTAGAACGAGTAAACATTGTCCACAAGGTTAAATAATCTCTTCTGTATATCCTCCACACTCCTCTCATCAAAATTCTTTGATTCTCCCGGCTGGTTGACCGAATACATCCAGAGGCGTAGTGTATCCACTCCGTATTTCTCCATGGCCTTCCACGGGTCAACTACATTCCCCACGGACTTACTCATCTTCTTGCCTTCTTTGTCCAAAATATGGCCCAAACAAATGGCATTCTTAAACGCTCTCCCTTTGCCCATAAGCACCCCTACGGCATGAAGGGTGTAGAACCACCCCCTAGTCTGGTCTATAGCCTCAGATATAAAGTCAGCTGGGTACTTAATATTCTTAGAATCCTGAGCGAAGGGCATAGAGCCCGAGTCTAGCCAGACATCCATAACCTCTCGCACTCTTCTATACTCTTCCCCGTCCTTTTCAAGCACTATTTCATCTATATAAGGTTTATGGAGGTCGAGTACAAAATTTTCATTGTGTGGAAGTCCGGTAACATCAAGTTTATAAAATGCTCCGTTGTTGAGATAAATGTCTAGAGCATTCGACTCCTCTTTGTTGAGCCTCTGTCCCGCTGAAGTAAGGAGCCACGCACACATCTTGTGAGTGACAATTAAAATATTTTTGCCTTTATATTTTTCTTCCAGCTCGCTTAGGGCTTCCCCGAGGCGCCTTTGTAATTCAGAGAAGCTTTCTCCCCCCTCACACCCAGCTAAAAATAAATCATTGGCTGCAAAGTATGCGTGGAGCTCATCTTCACCCTTGGTCTCGAAGTTCCCTGCGCTAAATTCCTTCAGTCTGTCGTCATAAATTATTTTTTCTTTATCTAATCCAAGTATTGATGCCACGATCTCCGCACTTTCTCTGGTGCGAAGAAATGGTGAGGCGATAATTACATCAATATTTTCATGCTTGAGCTTCTCTCCAGCAGTCTTTATCTGACCTTGTCCCACCTCGCTTAGTTTGTGAATATTTAAATCCCTCGTACTCACAATCCTCTTCACATTATTTTCCGCCTGTCCGTGGCGTAGGACGAAATACTTATTACCTGAAGTCCGTGCATATTTTTTCAAAGTCTCAATGGAGTCAACCACAATGCGCTGGGTGCCATCTGTATTTATCCATATCGGCATTGGCGTTCCCCAGTATCTCTCACGAGAAATAGCCCAATCCTTGACCTCGCGTAGCCACTCGCCGAACCTTCCTTCCTTTATGTAATTGGGCTCCCAATTGATCTTCTTATTCTCCTTCACCAGGTCTTCCCGCAAGTCTGACATGCGGATATACCAAGAATCACGGGCATAATAAATGAGACGAGTTTTACACCTCCAACAAAAAGGATACGAGTGCTCATACTTTTCCTTCTTATATAGAAGACCCCTGTGAGCCAGATCCTTAATGATCTCGACCGCGGTTTCTTCCTCTACCACGCTCTTGCCCTCTAGGAACCCTGTACCTTTTTTGAATAATCCTGTCTCATCCACGAAGTGGTGCTTGGGCAATTTAGCCTTAGTTCCTAATTCAAAATCCTCCTGACCATACATGACGGCCGTGTGCACTATGCCGGTACCATCTTCCGTCGTTACGAATGGAGCGGTATAAATTTTATAAGCATTCTCTAGTCCTCCTGGGTTTGACTCCTTAAGAAACGGGTATAGCGGCTCGTAACTCATTCCAGCCATTTCGCTACCTTTGTGTTCCGCTATTATCTCGTATGTTTCCGTTACAACAGCAAGTCTCTCTTTGGCCAAGACCAAAATTTCTTCTCCTACTTTTATTTCTACATACGTGATATCTGCGCCTACAGCCAGAGCGACATTCCCTGCTAAAGTCCAAGGTGTTGTCGTCCAGGCGAGAAAGTAAGCGTTGGGGAAATCCTTGATCTCAAGCTTCACATATACAGAAAGATCTTTGACAGTCTCGTAACCCTGCGCAAGCTCGTGTGAGGAAAGTCCTGTACCACAACGAGGACACCAAGGCACAACCTTGTAATCTTTGTATAGAAGTTTTTTCTTCTCTACTTCGGCAATGATGGACCAGACGGAAGAGATGTATGAATTGTCGTATGTAAAATATGCTTCCTTTGAATTCACCCAGTAACCAACACGGTCTGTGAAGCGCTCCCACTCTTCAATATATTTACCTACACTTTCCTTGCACTTCTTATTAAATTCGGCAATGCCGTAGCTCTCTATCTCCTTTTTGCTCTTGAGTCCTAAGTTCTTCTCTACTTCAAGCTCTACAGGTAAACCGTGAGTATCCCAGCCTGCCTTCCTCGGCACATGGAAGCCTTGCATGGTCTTGTAACGAGGTATGGCGTCCTTAAAGGCTCGAGCCTCAATGTGATGAAGCCCCGGTCGACCATTAGCGGTTGGGGGTCCCTCATAGAAAATAAATTCGCCCTTGGTGGGCTTCTTTAGAAGCGTCTTTTCAAATATTTGGTTGTCTTTCCAAAATTGGAGGACCTTCTCCTCCCTCTCGGAACGAGTCAGCCCTTTATCTTCAGGCATTGTCAGACTATTCTAGCATTTTTATATGAAAAAAGACCCCGCGATTTCTGCGGGGCCC
>JBBDYY010000018.1:0-3902 GCA_040900505.1 Parcubacteria group bacterium | reverse complement strand
TCATATTTCTTCATCTGGGAAATCGCTTGTCGCTGTAGGCGCTCTCCCTATGACCTCACGAGGCTTAGCACCGGAGCCTGGGCCTATAACCCCTCGCTCTTCAAGTAAGTCTATGAGACGCGCCGCTCGTGCGTAGCCTATGCGAAGCTTCCTTTGAAGATAAGAGGTAGATGCCTTGCCTGCTTGCATTACAATTTCGCGAGCTTCTTCGTACAAGTCATCATCGTCATCCATACTTTCTTCTCCTAAAGTGGCGGAGAAGATGGCGTTTGAAGTATTTTCTGTAGTGAAGTCTATACCAGAATTAAGTTCGAGAGCGTATTCGTCCTTAAGATATTTGGTAACCTTTTTTACTTCACTCTCTGTGATGAAGGCAGACTGTATACGCATTGGCTTACTCATCTCGCCCCCTTGGTAGAGCATGTCTCCTGCACCTAGGAGTTTCTCAGCCCCAGCGGCATCAAGAATAGTGCGCGAATCAATTTGCGAAGCGACCTGAAGAGCGATGCGTGTAGGTATGTTTGCCTTGATGAGACCAGTGATGACATTTACCGAGGGCCTCTGCGTGGAGAGCACGAGGTGTATACCGACAGCACGGCTCATTTGCGCCAGGCGGACTATGGCCGACTCAAGCTCGCGCGGGTAGGCATGCATGATGTCAGCGAGCTCATCTATGATGATAACTATATAAGGCATTGGGTCCGGGGCCTCGGCATCATCCTTAGCGCCCTTAAGTGCATCGGGCAAAATGTTCTTGTGATACGACTCTATGTCTCGCACAACGGACTTCTCCAAGAGGTCATAACGCCTTTCCATCTCCTTAGCTGTCCACTTCAGGGCAAGTATAGCCTTCTTGGCCTCGGTGATAACAGGAGTGAGGAGGTGGGGGATGTTGTTGTACAAGGTAAGTTCCACTCGCTTCGGGTCTATCATGATGAACTTCAAGTTCTCTGGGGGATTCCTATATAGAAGGGAAGTTATAAGGGAGTGTATGGTTACCGACTTACCAGAGCCTGTGGCACCGGCAATGAGCGCATGAGGCATCTTGGCAATGTTTGCAAAGTGAGAGTGCCCTGTAATGTCTCTCCCCAAGGTGACGAGAAGTGGCTTGTCGGAGTTCACGAACCCGTCTTCAGAGAGAAGGCTTCCAAGGCCGAGGGTAGATTTAAATGTGTTTGGCACCTCTACACCCACCAGGCTCTTGCCAGGTATGGGGGCCTCTATGCGCACAGGGTGAGCAGCGAGGGCAAGCTCCAAGTTGTTTTGAAGACCAAGTATTTTAGAAAGCTTCACTCCCTCTGCAGGCTTCAAGGCATAACGGGTTACAGAAGAGCCTATGGAGATCTCATCCATCTCCACCACGATGCCGAAGTTAAGAAGCGTTCTCTTAATGATATTCGCATTAGCTTTGATGTCTCCTACACCTGGCTTGCCTCTATCCTTCTCAAGTAGGGAGAGTGGGGGAGGGACCCAGGCTCTACTCTTGCTTCTAAGTACCTGGGGGACGAAGGCTTCTTCTCTTTGAGGTTTCGGTTGTGGCATCACCTTCTCTTCTGGTTCCTTACGCGTTTCGAATTGTTCCACAGCCTTGTCCACTTTCTCTTCCTCCATGACGGCAAGCTCCTCCTTGGACTCCACCTTCTCTCTTCGGAACAACTTTTGGTATAGAGCGATGAGATTCACCTTAAGTGAGGCGTCGAAGATTACGAGAAGCGAGACTACTATAAGTGCAAAGAGGATAAGGAATGTGAGGTAGAAGTCAAAGAGAGATACAAGAGGTAGAGAAATTGTTCTACCAGCTACTCCACCCATAGTGGGGAAGAGGAGTTCAGTAAGACCGAGTGATGAGACGAAGAAGAGAGCACTACCAAGTATCTGCGGGAGTGCGAACTCCTTCTCTTGAGATCTAAAGAATGATACAGAGAGAAGAAGGAAGGCTAGAGGCACCAGGTAGTACCCCACACCGAAGAGGTATGTGAGAAGTACATATGTGGCGTAGCCGACTCTGCCTCCCATCTCCCATGCCGCCATGAGAAGGAAGATGGCAAGGAGCATTGTAAGTACTCCCCAGATGGCGTTCCAGGTCTCCTTGGAAAGGAGCTCGAATATGGAGGGTGCGGAGCCTCCCCTTCTACCTTTATTCTTGTCGCGTTTGGCCATCCCGTTAGAAGCAGGTCTCGGTCAACGAGTCTGCAGAATTAATTTTCCTGTAATGTTTCTTACTAAATTTCATATTTAAAGAATAGCACCGATTGAAACCGTGACCGAGGCTTCTAACGGGACCATCTGTTTTTACTAATAATAGCATGACAGTTTTACACAGCTTATGCACCTCACGGGTTGCAATATTTGTCCCTTATGGTGTATAATGGACATGCAATAAATAACGGACAGAATCAAGCCAAAGGGACGTTTATATAAGACATATGTTAAGGACAGAAGCACTAAAAAAGACAGAAAAAATAGCCTCCGCGGTATACCTCATTACCGGCTTTTTTGGCGACCAGGAACCCTTGAAATGGAAGCTCAGAGAGCTCTGTTCGAAACTCATAAGCACCTCCTTTTTCATCAAGGACGAAATTATTTCTCAGGATGACAAATATACTCAAGAGGCCAAGGAAATTCTTTCCATCATTTCCTCACTCTTCCTCGTGGCGAAAAATACTGGTCTAGTTTCAGAAATGAATCATAGTATTTTGACCAAGGAAATTTCCAAATTAAGTAACACCATAGGTCCTGCAAGGGAAGCGGTGAGTGCTCCAAATCCGGCTCTACTCTCGGATAAATTCTTCTCTGTAGAAAACGAGAAGCCCCTAGGAGAGAGTGTAGAAGCCCCATTAATGATAAAGGACAAAACTAAGCCAGAGCTAATTTCAGAGCATGATTATAAGCCCCAGACTCCAGCTAAAGAGAAGGAACTTAGGGAATTCGGAGCCGTCGCGGTAAAGAAGACAGGCCGTCAAAGTGTCATCATAAATCTACTGAAGAGAAAGAAAGAAATCATGATTAAAGACGTTTCCCCTCTAATAGAAGGTGTGAGCGAGAAGACAATACAGCGCGAACTTCTATCCATGGTCAAGTCAGGAATACTCAGAAAACAGGGTGAAAAGAGGTGGAGCCGCTATTCTCTGGCCTAAGAGAGCCGAAACCGAGAAAAAGCCTTAATTTGCTTGACTTTGGGGGTTAATGGAAATATTATTACCAGAGCTTCTTAATTGGGCACATGGTCTAAGAAAAGATGTGGCCTACCCCGTAGGATGCGAAGCATTCCTTCGGGGTTATCCACAGTATTTTCTCTGACTTTACGAAAGTACCCTTATAATTAAGGGGTGCAAAATTATAAGCTTGCCGCCGAAGGCTTATCCGTCGTCGGCAATTAGAACCCGTGGTAGCTAGCCCAGAATTTACTAATAAGGCGAAACTATTGCGCATTAAAATTTAAGATTAACAATGATTAGAAAAAATAGAATGATAAAGACAGTCGCTGGTATAGCGGGCATGTCTATGGCTTTCAGCGCTGCCCTTCCGGCATCCGCTGTTACCATAGCAGAACTTCAGGCACAGATCGCCTCACTTATGGCGCAGCTTGCATCTCTGCAGGGCACTACTAACACCAGTTACACCTTCACTCAGAACTTGACTGTAGGTTCAACTGGTGCAGATGTAACAAGCCTTCAGCAGTTTCTCGTAGGCGGAGGTTACCTCAACATGCCAATTGGCGTGTCTTACGGTTACTTCGGCTCTCTTACGAAAGCAGCTGTAGCAAGCTGGCAGGCAGCCAACGGAGTCTCTCCAGCGGTTGGTTACTGGGGCCCACTTTCAAGGGCTAAGGCCAACTCAATGGGTAGCATAGTAGTAGGTACACCAGGCACAACCACAGGTGGTACAACTACTGGCACAAC
>JBBDYY010000017.1:0-3952 GCA_040900505.1 Parcubacteria group bacterium | reverse complement strand
AAGAAGCTTGGAGTCAAGAAGCCTTACATCAGCCTCCTTACTCTTACCAAAGAGAATGGGCTTCACATCCGAGAAGTCGGCGAAGGCAAGCACCTCCTTGTCGTCTGCATTGAGTATTAGCTTGCCACCCTTCTTAAGAGAGCTTACGAGGCATCCCTTGTCATTGATCAAGGCTTCCCTAGATGGGAAGAATTCTACATGCACCGGCACCCTATCAAAGCGGGTTACAATCACCACGTCAGGTGACATCCACTTGCACAAACTATTTATGTCTCCCGGCCTATCAGATCCTGAGACCACCACCAACCACTCTGGATAATGATTGGGCAGGAGCCAGAGCTTCACTCCCTCGATGAGAATTGAAAACCATTTTGAAATACTCTCCCTAGGGCTACCGCATCCTAAGATGGCAAGAGCAGTAGTGAGCTCGGCTCTCTCTCCATCAACACTTTTTCTCACGGATAATACTCTGGAAAGTGCCGTGTAAATAGCTTCCTTGGTAGAGCTCTTCCCCACGGAACCTGTGATGGCGATTATCTTGGGCTTATACTTCTTCAACACAAGCTTCGCCAATATAATGAGGACAGCAAAACACGCCTTGAGGAGAATATTTGTCATTGCACTGTAGAAGGAGGCGGAGCTTCTCTATCTGGGGGAATATCGTAATAATTGATCATGAATTTGGACAAGCCTATGAATGAATCCGTTAGGGTCTCCGAGGCGTATTGAACCCCCTTGGGATTATATGTGTAGAGAAAGATTATAAACTTTGCATCGTAGGATGGGAAATAGCCGAAGAAGGAGTGTAAAAACTGATCCTCTTCATAACCACCAGCCTTGGCTATCTGGGCTGTACCCGTCTTCGCAGCAAGGCTGTAATTCTCTAACCTAACCTTGCCATCCTTAAGTGAGTAGTCCACTACTGCGGTAAGCATGCGAGAGATCTCTTCAGAAGTCTCGGGGCTTATGACTTGATCTGACTTTTGTATTTCAGTCTTTTTCTTAGTGCCGATGTTGTGCCGAATCTCCTTTACCAAATGCGGAGTAACCAGAGTTCCGCCATTGGCCAGTACTGAAAGGGCCCGCACTGCTTGAATCGGAGTGATGGCCATGCCTTGTCCGAAGGAGGCTTGAGCATGCTCCAGGTCACGTGTAGAGCTAAGATTTGAAACCAGTGAGGATCCCTCATTTGGAATATCTATACCGGTAGTAGTGGCTACACCGAACTTGAACATATAATCGGCGAAGGTCGTATTGCCCATCTGTCGCACAGCGAATGACATACCTGTATTTAAAGATTTATTCAGAGCCACTTGCATGGATACAGCTCTGCCATGACTCTTCTTGTCATAGTTACAAAAAGTTTTCTTATTTAAAGTTTCGCACCCCGGGTCATTGTAAGTCGTGCGTGCCGTAATCTTCCCCGCATCGATACCTGCGGCAAGAGTTAGAGGCTTTATGATGGAACCCATTTCATATCGGTCTTCAACCAGCTTGTTACGAAATACAGAGGAGTCCTTGGCCTTCTGTGGCGTATTGGGGTCAAAGGAGGGGTACAAAGCCATGGCATATATTTCCCCCGTTTTTGGATCCATGATGATTCCTCCGGAAAATTCTGAACCATACTTCTCTGTGACCTTCTTTAATTCCCCTTCAAGAGCTGCTTCTACTGTGGGCTCAATAGTGGTGACGATGTCCCCTTCTAGAGACTCTCCTTCAATACTCTTCTCAATATTGGAAAAAACTTCTGCAAAGAAGTTAACGAAGGCTCCATCCCGTGACCTGACAAGCACAGGTTCATACATTCTCTCCAGACCATAGCGACCTGCAAATTCATCACCCTTATAACCTACGAAGCCAATAGTGTGAGCAGCCATCTCTTCACCCGGGTAGATACGCCACTTCTCACTATAAACTGAGACTCCGGGGATTTTGAGATCTCGAATTTTATTTGCTGTATCAAGTGGCAAACGTTTGACCACTTCCTCGTATGGATCACTGGTCTTACCGGCCTTGATGAAGAAGGTCTCCTTGTCGATCTCGGTAATTTCACTTAACCTCTGAAAAACGTTTTCTATGTCACTATTTTCGGAAAGGACTTGAGGATTTATGGCTAGGGTAAAACCAGTTTTTATGGTGGCTCCTGGCACTAATGAGCCGTCCTTAGCGGTAAAAAAAATGGAGCCCCTGTCGAAGAAATTGGCCCCAACCACATACTGACGCTCAGCCTTCTCCTTGTAGGTTTCTCCATGAACAATCTGAACCATATAAAGCCTACCTATAAGCACCGCACCGACCAAAAGTATGCAAATAGAGAAGAATCTTAGCCGTCTTTCTATCATCCCAATATTATATCCGAATTAGCTATTAACGGTTTAAAGTAAGAGAGTTTGAGCTTGAACGAGAGACGTATCTAGGTGCAATTACTTCTTTAAAGCCATGCTCGAAGGCTACCTCTATAGAGACGTCGTTCTTAAGCGCTATGTATTGAAACTCCATTTCACTAATTTTCGTAGCAAGAATAGCCCTTTCTTCCTCCAACTGCTTCCTTGAAGCAGTGTTCATGGCTGTAGCAGAAACCGAGTACATATAGAAACCCGAAATAAGAAATACGGAGATGAGAAGAGTCCAGAAAAAGCGTACTCTGGTATCTAATGAAATTGTTTTTGTTGAATATGTCATGTTTTCTTGATTACACGAAGCTTGGCACTTCTACTTCGCGGATTCCTGTCTACTTCTTCCTCAGTGGCTGTTAAAGGTTTCTTGCTTATAAGTGTCCCCTCTTCCTCCGTTACTTTTGTTTTGAAAAAATTCTTTACTATTCTGTCCTCTAGGCTGTGGAAGGTGATGACAGCCATTCTTCCCTCTGGTAGTAGGCTCTCAAACCCCTTGGTGAGCCCAACTTCTAGAGCAGTTAATTCCTCATTCACCGCAATGCGCAGAGCCTGGAATGTCTTGGTGGCAGGATTCGTCCTTCCGTGTTTGTAGGAAGCAGGTACGGCAGCATGCACCGCTTCTAGGAGATCGTTTGTAGACTGGAATGGCTTCACTTCCCTCCTTGCCACTATTTCTCTTGCAATACGTCTTGAATATTTCTCTTCCCCGAAACCTCTAAGGGTTAATTCCAGAGCGGCCTCGTCCCAGGAGTTTAGGATGTCGGCAGCTGTTACGCCGTCCTTCGACATTCGCATGTCGAGTGGCGCATCCTTTTGAAAGGAGAATCCCCTTTCACCTGCTAGCTGGTCACTTGAAAGACCTATGTCTAGAAGTATTGCATTGACCTTCCCTACTTCGAGTTCGTTTAGAATTTTATCTATGTCTCTAAAGTTTCCTACGTGTGTTATAAAATTCGCACCAAGAGCCCGCAAAGCTTCGGTACTTCTCTTAAGGGCATCTGGATCCTGGTCAATACCAATGATCCTCACAGAGTCTCCAAAGCGCTTGGAGACTTCCATGCTATGCCCTCCTCCGCCAAGCGTCCCGTCTACGAAGACGAAACCTGGGCTTAGATCTAGAAGGTCTATTGTTTCTTGTAAAAGAACTGGGACGTGTAGGGTCATTTAGCTTCATTCCCCTTGGAGAACTCCGATTCAAGCTTCTTTCGATAAATGGTCCATTCCTTCGGATCCCATAGCTCGATTCGATCATGAACTCCAGTGAGGACCACCTGGCTCTTTAGCCCTGCGAATCCTCTAAGGAATTCCGGAAGAAGAATTCTCCCCGCAGAATCTATGTCACTCTCCGCCGCACCAGAGAAGAGAAACCTCGTATAACGCGTATCTCTCTCAAGGTGCCCTCGGCTGGCTGTCTCCTTAGAAATAGCTAGCCAAGTCTTATGTGGGTAGACGAATAGACAATTATCTAATCCACGGGTTACAACCACCAGTTTCCCGAGTTCTTTGCGGAATTTGGAGGGTAATGAGATTCTGTTTTTCTCATCAACCGTGTGTGT
>JBBDYY010000016.1:24785-27077 GCA_040900505.1 Parcubacteria group bacterium | reverse complement strand
CAGAGCGAGGGTGTTATTCGCAATACGTTGTGGTTTAGGAACGTGGCTATCCTTCTCGGCGGAGAGAAAAATATGCAGGCTGGTGATTATTATTTGCCCTACCCACAAAATGTTTACATCATTGCTTCGCGGATAGTTAGAGGTTATTACGACATAGAAAGGGTGAAAATAACTATCCCCGAAGGATTCACCGTAAGAAAAATTTCTTCAATGTTTGATGATAGATTTACACTCTTTGACCATGGTATTTTTGAAGCCACTGCTCCTGAGGGATACATGTTCCCTGACACGTATTTTATAGGGGTCAATGCAACAGCCTCATCGACCATAAAAATTATGCGAGAGAATTTCAATAAAAGGCTTCTTCCATTAACTGGCGAGATAGAAGAGTTCGGTAAGCCACTGGGGGATGTCATAATAATGGCTTCAATTCTTGAGGGTGAGGCTAAGACTAATGAAGATAAGAGAATTATCTCTGGTATCCTCTGGAAAAGGTTGAAACTCGGTATTCCCCTCCAAGTTGATACGAGTTTCGTTTATATAATAGGGAAGTCCACCGCCGAGCTTACCCTTAATGATCTTAAAATTAATTCTCCCTACAATTCTTACCTATACAAGGGTCTGCCCCCAACCCCAATTTCTAATCCTGGACTTGATAGTATTAGAGCAGCAATTACACCTACGACAACGCCATATTTGTATTTCTTGACAGACGGGGAAGGAAACATGCATTATTCCAAAACCTTTAATGAACATAAAATCAAAAAGGATAAGTACCTCCGGTAAAAAAGTTTTTGTTGGATTGTCTGGCGGGGTAGACAGTGCTGTTAGTGCTGCGCTCTTAAAGGAGGCTGGGTATGACGTTACAGGAGTCTTCATTAAAGTATGGTCACCAGAATTTTTACCATGTAGCTGGCGAGAGGAAAGAAGAGATGCAATGAGAGTGGCGGCTCACCTGGGAATTCCTTTTCTATTTTTCGACTTTAGCGATGAGTATAAGAGGGGAGTTGTGGACTATATGATAAAGGAATACAAATTAGGTCGCACTCCAAACCCAGATGTAATGTGCAATAAGGAGGTAAAGTTCAAAGCATTTTGGCAAAAGGCTCGTGAGCTTGGAGCAGATTACATCGCTACGGGCCACTATGCAGAGACAGATAGCCTAGTTCTCAAGGAAGGTCGTGACAAAAAGAAGGACCAAAGTTACTTCCTTTGGACATTAACCCAAGATGATCTTAAACACACCCTCTTTCCCTTAGGAAAATTATTGAAAGGTAATGTTAGGCAACTGGCGAAAAAGTATAAGCTTCCCGTCGCCTCAAAAAAGGATAGCCAAGGAATCTGCTTTATAGGGGATGTCTCTATGGAAGATTTCTTAAAGGAATTTATCGTTTCGAAGACAGGTCATGTTATCAATAAGAAGAAGGAGAAAATCGGTATACACAAAGGAGCTCTGCATTATACCCTTGGGCAGAGGCATGGGTTTGAAATATCTCTCAATGAGCCGAGTGCCGCTCCGTTTTATGTTATCTCAAAGGATATGAAGACTAATACAATCACTGTTTCAAACAATAAGAAGGAGATTCTGGAGCACTCTGCGGAGCAAATTGTTTTACATGGTGCTAACTGGATAACAGAATTGAGAGCTACGGTCGATGCGAGGATCAGATACAGGCAAAGGAAATTTCCGGTGAGGCTTGATGGAGATAAAGTGATCTTCTCAAGGAAGCAGGTAGCTGTGCCAGGGCAATCAATAGTTTTTTATCATAAGAATGTGTGCCTTGGTGGGGGAATAATAGATAAAGTTTTGCTATAATTTCTTTGTGAAAAGTACTCGCGTGGTAACAATAGTTAAAGCAAACGGAGAGAAAGAGATCTTTGATCCTGAGAAGCTTCGAGCATCTCTTTTAAATTCTGGTTCAACCTTGGAAGCTACAGAAGAAGTAATTCTTCATGTCATGGATGGGCTGCACAACGGGATGAGCACCGAGGAGATATACAGGCACGCCTTTGAATATCTGAGGAAGCTTAATCGCCCTCTAGCTAGAAGCTACTCGTTGCGCCGTGCTCTTATGGATCTGGGTCCGTCTGGTTTTCACTTTGAGGACTTTGTGGCTGAGGTGCTTAAGACAAGGGGATTTGAGACTCTTACCCGTCAGACTGTTCTCGGTGAGTGCGTCCCACATGAAATAGATGTTGTGGCCTGGAATGAAAAAAAGCTCATAATGGTAGAGGCAAAATTTCATAATGATCATGGCATTAAATCAGACTTGAAGGTGGTTCTCTATGTAA
>JBBDYY010000016.1:23614-24685 GCA_040900505.1 Parcubacteria group bacterium | reverse complement strand
TCAATACTTGGGCCGGATGTTATAACCGATGATATTATTAGTGAAATAAACGAATTATAATGACTATTTTCCTTAGTTTGACGCTCGCTCTCTTTCTTGGAGTTTGTCTAGGTTTCGAGAGATCATTTGCAAAAAAGACTGCGGGAGTGAGAACCTATGGACTTGTCTCTTTAGGGTCAGCTCTGTTCATTATTATTTCCCGCTTAGTCATACCAACGACTGATCTGTATGCCTTCGACCCCATGAGAATAGCAGCTGGAGTTGTAATGGGCATAGGTTTCCTGTGTGGTGGAGTAATTATTTTTAAGGGGAATCACCTCTCTGGTCTCACTACGGCCGCAGGACTTTGGGTAGCCGCTGGTATAGGTATGGCGGTTGGATACGGTCTCTCATCTCTTGCTATCTTTACTACAATCCTTACCTTGTTCACCTTTACTATTCTCTGGTTTATTGAGCACCGCATTACTGGAAATGGTGAAAAACCTGTGGGACAAAATGAAGGATAAGGAGAGAGCGCTAGGGCAGGTAGAAATAGAAATAGAGAAACTCACACATTCTCCACTTTATAAATATAGGAAGGAGAATAACTATCTAGCTGTTCCTGGTGAGGGAAGCCCCAACGCTTTAATAATGCTCATTGGCGAAGCGCCAGGAGAAAAAGAGGCGAAAACGGGCAAACCATTCATAGGGAGAGCTGGAAACTTTCTAAATGAATTACTCGATTCAGTGAATATTAAAAGGGAGGAAATTTTTATAACAAGCATAGTGAAGGATCGCCCTCCGAAAAATAGGGATCCTTTGCCCGAGGAAATTAAAATTTATACTCCTTTTCTTGATAGACAGATTGAGATCATCCAGCCCAAAGTTATTGCAACCCTCGGGAGATTCGCTATGAATTATATAATGGAGCGATACGGACTAAAGGAAAGGCTGGCCCCTATAGGTGATCTTCACGGTAGGGTGTTTGAGGCTAATCTGCCGTGGGGGCAGACTTTCATTGTCCCTTTGTACCATCCCGCAGCGGCCATCTATAACCAAAAGCTGAAAGAAACTCTAAAGGATGATTTTAAA
>JBBDYY010000016.1:9352-23514 GCA_040900505.1 Parcubacteria group bacterium | reverse complement strand
GGCGGATATTGGAAAAAAGATGCTATCGAGTATGCCCACGAGTTTATAACCAAGGAAATGAATCTAGAAATTGACTACGTAAGTGTTTTCGAAGGAGAGGCCGATGTACCTAGAGATACTGAATCTGAAGAAATCTGGAAAAGCATTGACCCTTCCATAAAGATAATCAGAGCCGGGAGGAAGGATAATTTCTGGGGACCAACTGGCGAGGAGGGTCCATGCGGTCCCACGACAGAAATTTATGTTAATGGAATGGAGGTCTGGAACATAGTCTTCAATGAGTTTTACCAGAATAAAGATAAATCACTGCGACCACTTGAGATTAAGGGAATTGATACTGGTATGGGTTTAGAGCGTTTAGCAATGGTAAGTCAGATGGTGCCTACAGTATTTGATACTGATTTGTTTGATTTTGCTGCAAATCCCAACTCAAAGGAAGCAAGGATAGTAGCAGACCATATGAGGGCATCAGTTTTTATGATTGCTGACGGAGTTACTCCTTCAAATACTGAACGAGGGTATGTATTACGTAGACTTATCCGCAGAGTCGTTAGGTTTGTAACAAATATGGATGAAATGGCTGAGAACATACTCGATAAGTATAAGGATATCTATACCGAACTGGATAAGTCAGGGATAATTTTTGATGAATTAAGACTTGAGGATCAAAAGTTTAGAAAAACTTTAGATGCAGGAATTAAGCAGTTTGAAAAGGGAGAGGACCCCTTTGTTTTATTTACCACCTATGGCTTCCCATTCGAATTAACCAAGGAGTTGGCGAAGGAGAAGGGCCAGGAGGTTAATGATGAGGATTTTAATCGTAAGTTTCTGGAACATCAGAAAACCTCCAAGGCTGGCATGGAGCAGAAGTTTAAAGGAGGGCTTGCGGGCCACAGTGAGATGGAAATTAGGTATCATACTGCTACACATCTATTGCATCAGGCCTTGCGCGAAGTGCTAGGTCAGGAGGTACAACAGAAGGGTAGCAACATCACCCCCGAGAGATTGCGATTTGACTTCGCCTTCCCAAGGAAGATGACAGATGGGGAGAAAAAGGATGTTGAGGAGATCGTAAATAGTAAAATTAGAGAAGCACTTCAAGTAAATAATGTGGTTCTGCCCAAGGAGGAAGCGCTTGAAACGGGGGCACTGCACTTCTTTGGTGACAAGTACGGTGAATCAGTTTCCATTTACTTTATAGGGGAGAGCCTGGAAGGAGCTTATTCAAAAGAGTTCTGTGGTGGTCCGCACGTAGGAAATACCCAGGAACTGGGACAATTTAAAATTTCAAAGGAGGAAGCGATATCCGCAGGAACCCGTAGAATTAAAGCAATTCTTTTATAACTTGTGATAAAATCTTAGAATGCCCAGAAAAGTAGAAGACATCATTACAGGAGAAACTAAAAAAAGTATCCGCGATATCCCCATCCCTGCAAATAGACGCAGATTAAATCTAGATACGAGACCTTATCCTCGACAGGAGAGAAGAATGCCCCAGGATGCTCCGCGACCCGTCGTGGATACCCCACCTATCACCCCAAGGGATTTACCACAGAGGATGAGTACTAGTAGATGGAGAAGAAAGAGCCACTGGATATCGGCTGTTATTGCTCTGGTTATACTTACATTCTCTGTACTTTCACTAATGAGAAGCGCTGTGCTGTCCTATGAGCCCACAGCTGCATCGCTAGAGTTTAATGATGAGACATTTACAGCATATAAAACAGGCGGAACAGGTATCCTCCTTTTTAGTGTTGTGAAGCTTTCGGATGAGAGTGGCATGACTGTCCCCGCTACAGGCGAGGCAGAAGTCAAGAGAAGCGCCCAAGGCACGGTTATTATATACAACAACTCAGGTACTGCTCCTCAACGTTTGGTAAAAACTACGAGACTCGAGACTTCGGATGGGAAAGTTTATAGAATTCAAAATGATGTTTCAGTTCCAGGTAAAACTTCAGCTGGTCCAGGATCCGTAGAAGTAATTGCCGTGGCTGACAAGCCTGGCGCTTCCTACAACATTGGCCTTTCTGACTTTACATTGCCTGGACTCAAGGGAACTGCTAAGTACTCAACTATTTATGCGAGATCTAAGACTGCCATGGAGGGTGGGTTTACTGGGGTAGAGAAATCAGTAAGTGAAGCGGACCGTACAACGGCCACCGCCAAGCTTGAAGAGGACTTAAGATCACGGCTTATAGAGTCAGCGAAGGCGCAAGTTCCTGCGGATTTCATCCTATACCCCAGCCTTTCAAATACAGAATTTGAATTCCTACCCCAATCCAATATAACCGAGGATTCTGTTGATATAAATATTAAAGGAAACTTTTACGGCGTGCTCTTCAAGAGAAGTGACCTCACCTCTCACATTAAGAGTAAGAAGCTTGCAATCCTTGAGACTCAAGGTATAGAAATTCCTGGCTTGGACAGTCTACAGCTATCCTTTGTAGGTGAGGCTCCTCAGAACTTATTGTCGGTAAACCAGGTATCCTTCAAAATATCGGGTTCATCTCGAGCTCTGTGGACCACAAATGAAGAAGCGCTTAAAAAGGATATAGCCGGAAGGAAGAAAAGCGAGTTGTCCTCGATACTTGCAGAATATCCGAGTATCTCAACCGCCGAGGCTGTACTCAGACCATTTTGGAGATCAACCTTTCCAGATGATCCCAAGGAAATTTCTCTTAAAAGGGTCCCTTTAAAATAGAACAATTAACCTATACAATCTATTTCAATGGACACTAAAACGGAGCATGAGAGGACGGGGGTGGTCGTGGAGGCATTGCCTAATATTATGTTTAGGGTGATTTTGGATGGGGAGGAGAAGGAAATTCTCTCCTATCTCTCTGGAAAGATGAGGTTGCACCGTATTCGAGTACTTGTTGGAGATAAGGTGCTCTTGGAGCTTGAGCCATACGGTGGTAAAGCAAGAATCATTAAGCGCCTTTAAAGCGCGCCCTAGACAGGAAAACAATCTTAAGCTAGAATAGCTACTCCTTATGAAAGTAAAGGCTTCGGTTAAAAAGATATGTGCAAAGTGCCAAATAGTCCGTAGAAAGGGCTATGTATATGTCATTTGCAAGGGTAACCCGCGCCATAAACAGAGACAAGGTTAATGAGAATCCTCGGCATAACTATTCCAGATAATAAGCGTATTGATATCGGCCTAACGGTCCTTTATGGTATCGGGAGATCTAGGGCACAGTCGATTTTGAAAGAAGCGGGTGTTCCTGCTAACTCCAAGCCAACAGACATCGGAGTAGAAAATGAGAATAAAATACGTTCTATTATTGAAACGCTGACGCTTGAAGGAGATTTGAAGCGCGAGGTAGCAGGCAATATAAAGCGGCTTAAAGATATTAAGGCCTATCGCGGAGTAAGGCACATGCGCGGACTTCCGGTGAGGGGGCAGAGAACAAAAACTAACTCAAGAACTCGCAGAGGCAATGTGAGAAAGACTATGGGTACGGGTCGTAAGGTAGCAGAGAAGACATAATCAATTATGGGAAAGAAAAGAATTATTGAAAATCAGGGTGAGTCGACAAGCGCTCCAACAAGCGCTCCTTCTCTTACCAAGACAACACGAAAAAGATTTGATACCGGTATTCTTTGCATAGAGTCGACCTATAACAACACTAAGCTAGTTTTAACTGATCCAAAGGGTGGCACCCTTGCTTGGTCAACCTCCGGAGCTTTAGGATTTAAGGGTGCTAAGAAGGGTACACCCTTCGCAGCAGCTAAAATTGGAGAGACTATAGGGGAAAAGGCAACTGGCTTCGGTATTAAGGAGGTGAAGGTTGTGGTGAAGGGAGTAGGATCTGGCCGCGAATCAGCTATTCGCGGTTTTATATCTAAGGGAATAAATCTGATATCCATTCAGGACATGACGCCTGTTCCTCATAACGGCCCTAAGCCCCCTAAACCTCGAAGAGCATAAATTTATGAAAATAGGACCAAAATACAAAATAGCTCGAAGGCTCGGAGCACCAATATTTGAAAAAACCCAAACGCAAAAATATGCTTTGGCACTTGGCCGTAAGGAGAAGAATGGCAAGGTTCCCAGACCTCAAAAGAGTGAGTTTGGCAAACAGCTTATCGAGAAGCAGAAGGCACGCTTTACATATGGTATCGGTGAAAAGCAATTCGCAAAGTATGTGAAGTCCTCCCTCCTCTCTAAGGATCCTATTCAGAAACTCTTCATAATTCTTGAGTTGAGGTTAGACAATGTGCTCTATAGATCCGGCCTCGCCAAAACTCGCCTTCAGGCTCGTCAGATGGCCTCACACGGCCATGCTGTACTGAATGGCAGACGAGTAACAATACCCTCAATAACTCTAAAAATGGGAGACAAGGTTACCATCCGCGAAGGAAGCTCGGCCAGCATGCTCTTCAGTGAGGCTCTCGAAAGAATGAAGGCAAATGCAACACCAGCTTGGCTCTCAGTCTCACCGGAGAAAAGGGTGGCAGAGATTAAAGGGGAGCCGTTGTACGTACCATCGGAGGCAATGTTTGACTTAGGATCAGTGCTTGAATTTTATAGTAGATAATTTTAAAAATAATTTTATGGCAGATTACACACTTCTTTTACCTTCAAAACCAAAAATAGTTTCTGAAGAGGGCGTGAGCGGTATTTACGAAATCGAGGGTCTTTATCCTGGCTACGGACACACCCTGGGCAACAGCCTTCGTCGCATTATTCTCTCCTCACTTCCGGGTGTGGCTATCACATCTGTAAAAATAGCTGGCGTCAGTCACGAGTTTTCTGTTCTCTCAGGTATTAAGGAGGACGTTATAACCATACTTCTGAATCTCAAGAAAATCAGAATGAGAATAACAACCGACGAGCCACAAACTATTACTCTAAAAATTAAGGGTGAAAAGACAGTTACAGCAAGTGATCTCGAACTCCCCGGACAGGTAGAAATTCTCACTCCCGATCAACACATTGCCACTCTTACCTCCAAAGATGCTGTGCTTGATATTGAAATTCGTGCGGAAAAGGGTCTCGGCTTTATGCCCAAGGAGATGATTGAGAAAAACAGAGTAGACATCGGCACTATTGCCCTGGATGGTATATTTACTCCTATCCGCCGTGCGAGCTATGAAGTAGAAAATATGCGAGTAGGCGACAGAACAGACTTCAATAAACTCCGACTTTTCATAGAGACTGACGGCACGCTGTCACCTCAAGAAGCTCTTACAACCTCAATTGAAATCATGATTAACCAACTAAAGGCTATCGTAGGATTCAAGGAGGATGAGCCGGTAGTGATGCCTGAAGATGATACGCCTGAGGATGCTGGTACTAGAAATGAGATAGACCCCGAGGTTCTTAAGACTAGGGTAGAGTCTCTGGATATCTCCCCTCGAACTCAAAACGCCCTAGCAAATGCCAATATCCGCACAGTAGGTGGCCTCGCCAGAAAGAAGGAGAAGGATCTAGAAGACATTGAGGGATTGGGCCAGAAGGGGATACAGGAAATAAGAAAGGCTCTTGGAGAATTTGGAATAACCTTAAGATAGTGTAAAGTAGGACCCCATGAGACACGCTAACGCCAACAGAAAATTCGGCAGGAAGGCCAATCAACGAAAAGCTTTGATGAAGTCTTTGGCGCGCTCACTAGTTTTGAAGAAAAAGATCAAGACAACAGAAGCTAAGGCAAAGGAGCTTCGCCCCTATGTAGAAAAACTTATTACCCTGGGAAAGAAGGAAACACTAGCCTCAAGACGACTCCTTGTCTCTAGAGTTGGCCCAGAAGCGGCAAAGAAGATTGCTTCAGGACTAAGTGGAGAATTTAAAGAGAGGAAGGGAGGATACACCCGTATTACCAAAATGATACGTCGTCGCTCAGACGGTAGCCCTATGGCAGTAATTGAATTTGTATAGCATATGAAATACTCACTAGATGCCAGCGGAAAAAAGCCAGGACGCCTCGCTACAGAAGTGGCAGTTCTTCTCATGGGTAAAAATAGAGTAGATTATTCCCGAAACAAGATTCCAGACATTACAGTGGAAGTAACAGGGGCTTCCAAGCTATCAATTGATGAAAAGAAAAAGGAGCAGAAAAGATACTCAAGGCATTCCGGCTATCCGGGTGGTCTTAAGAGAGAGACGGTTGCAAAAGTAATTGAAAAGAAAGGAGCAAAGGAAATTTTAAAAAAGGCTGTCTACGGAATGCTTCCTAAGAATAAGCTCCGTCCGCAAATGATGAAGCGTTTAACTATAAAAGATTAGTTCGATAAACTCACTATAAATAATATGGCTGAATTACGATATACAGAGGCAGTAGGGAGGAGAAAGACAGCAGTCGCAAGAGTGCGCTTAACCAAGTCAGCCAAACTTGCCCTCACTATAAATGAGAGAGAATTCGAAGTATATTTCCCAACAGCTGAACTAAGAAAAAAGGTTAAATCTGTGTTTGAGGGTCTTGAGGAAGGAATGGATAAGTTCAAGATCACTGCCAAGCTCAGAGGAGGTGGTATTGCTTCTCAAGCCGAGGCACTTCGTCTCGGCATTGCCCGCGCTCTTATAGAGATAGATAGCGGTCTTCGAACTAAGCTGAAGCAGAAGGGGTATCTTAAGAGAGACCCACGCGCCAAGGAACGCCGTAAATTCGGCCTTAAGAAAGCCCGTAAGGCACCACAGTGGAGTAAACGCTAGTTTACGGAAAGATAAAATTTCTAATGGGATGAAGAAAAATGATGATATGGAATTGGACACAAACGACATTGATGACTCAGTAGTAACTGAGGAGCATCAAAGTGACACCATAAAAAAACTTAAAGAGAAACTTAAGGAGGCAGAAGGGAAGGCCAAGGAACACCTGAACAATTGGCAGAGAGCCCAGGCTGACTTTATAAACATAAGGAAGAGGGATGAGGAGGCCAAGAGTGAGTTTATAAAGTTCGCTCATACAAACACCTTGGCAGAGCTTATACCAGTGCTTGATAGCTTTAACATCGCCCTCTCTCACGGCCAAAAGGAAGTGGAACCCATCTATACACAGTTTCTCGGAATACTTAGGGGTGCTGGGCTTGAGGAGAGTAATCCTGTAGGAGAGACATTCGACCCTCGTCTTCATGAGGCGATAGGCACAATAGAGACAAAAAGCGAGAAGGAAGATCACAAGGTCCTAGAGGTTTTACAGAAAGGGTACATTTTGAACGGAAAGGTTCTCCGTCCCGCTAAGGTGAAGATAGGAGACCTTGCCAAGGGGTAAGAATCGGTGTACAATCCAAGAAATCAAATTGAAATTTATTAATAATTAATCCAATAAATCTAAAATGGCAAAAATAATCGGAATAGATCTAGGAACAACATACTCAGCAGTGGCTGTGATGGAAGTTGGAAACCCAAAAATTTTGGAGAACTCCGAGGGTGCTCGCACAACGCCCTCTATCGTCGCTATGTCAAAGACCGGAGAAAGGCTCATCGGACTTTTAGCAAAGCGGCAAGCGGTGACAAACCCCACAAATACTATTTTTGGTATAAAGCGATTTATCGGACACACATTTTCTGACCCTGCAGTACAGAAAGATAAGAAGGTGGTGCCATATGAAGTGAAAGAAGGACCAGATGGTGGAGTCCTGATCAAAATGGGGGATAAGGATTTTAGACCAGAAGAGATCTCAGCTATGATCCTTCAAAAATTGAAGGCTGATGCAGAGGCAAAGCTCGGCGAGAAGATTACTGAAGTTATTATTACTGTACCGGCCTATTTTAATGACGCGCAGAGAACTGCTACAAAGAATGCAGGTCAAATAGCTGGGCTTGATGTAAAAAGAATTATTAACGAGCCCACAGCGGCAGCTTTAGCCTATGGATTTAATAAGAAAAAGAATGAGAAAATAGCAGTCTTCGACTTCGGAGGAGGGACCTTCGATGTTTCTATTCTTGAGGTCGCGGATGTGGACGGTCAGCAGTCTATTGAGGTGCGCTCAACAGATGGCGACAGCCACTTGGGAGGTAAGGATATCGACCAGAAGATACTTAATTGGCTTGCAGAGGAATTCAAGAAGGAATCGGGCATAGATGTCCGCTCTGATGCTCTTGCCCTCCAGCGCCTCGATGAAGCCGCTGAGAAGGCCAAAATAGAGCTTTCAACAGCAACAGAGACTGAAGTGAACATCCCCTTCCTAACCTCTGACTCATCCGGTCCCAGGCACCTTCTTATAAAGATGAACAGAGCCAAGCTTGAAGAACTCTCTCATGAGTTTATCGACAGAGCTATGGAAATCACTAAAAGAGCCATGGACGCATCACCCTTCAAGGTTGGTGATATAGATGAAGTGATACTTGTGGGTGGCCAGACCAGGATGCCAGCTATCGCCCTCTCGGTTAAAAACTTTTTCGGAAAGGAGCCTAATAAATCTATAAATCCCGATGAGGTGGTAGCTCTAGGAGCAGCTGTCCAGGGCGGTGTCTTTACCGGAGAGGCAAAAGACGTTCTTCTCCTAGATGTCATCCCGCTTTCCCTTGGAATTGAAACCATGGGAGGAGTCTCAACTAAACTCGTAGAGAGAAACACCACCATCCCATCATCACGCTCCCAAATATTTTCTACTGCCGCAGACAACCAAACCTCAGTAGAAATTCATATTGTCCAAGGAGAGAGGGCTATGGCCTCTGACAATAAATCGCTTGGTAGATTTATTCTAGACGGTATACCACCAGCTCCTCGAGGTATGCCACAGGTAGAAGTAACATTTGACGTGGATGCCAATGGAATTCTAAATGTAAAAGCTAAGGATAAGGCCTCGGGCAAGGAACAGTCTATACGTATTGAAGCCGGCACAGGACTTTCTAAGGAAGAGGTAGAAAAGATGCAGAAGGAGGCTCTAGCCAATGCCGCAGAGGATGAAAAGAAGAAAGCCTTGGTTGATGCCAAAAATACTGCAGAGCAGCTCATATACACTTCGGAAAAAGCTCTGAAGGACCTGCCTGCCGGCGAGGCAGGTGCGCCCAATCTTCCTGAGGATATAAAAACTTCTGTAAACACAAAAATTGAAGCGCTAAAGAAGGAGAAAGACTCAGGTACTGCTGATTCAATTAAGGGAGCTACGGAGGAACTCTCTACAGAGATTCAGAAGATTGGCGAATATCTCAATAAAAACCAACAACGGACGACAAACGACTCACAACAGGAAGGTCCAGACGTGAAAGATGCTGAATACAAGGAAAAACCAGACGATGAGACTAAAGCTAGCAGCTAGAACCAAGAAGCTATAAGCTATAGGTATGAAGGATTATTACAAGACTCTAGGCGTGGAGCGAAACGCTTCTGAGGAAGATATTAAAAAAGCTTTCCGAAAGCTTGCGCATCAATATCACCCAGACAAGAAGGGTGGGGATGAGGCGCGCTTCAAGGAGGTGAATGAAGCCTACAGTACCCTTTCTGACAAGAGGAAGCGGGCGCAATATGATTCCTTCGGCTCTGGATTTAATCCAGGCGCTAACGGGGCTGGATTTGATCCATCTGGCTTCGGTTTCGACTTTAGTGGATTCAATAACGCCGACTTTGATGCAGGCGATTTGGGAGATATTCTCTCCTCTATGTTTGGTGGCCGGCGTGTAAGGCGGGGGAGAGATATTGCTGTTGATATTGAACTTTCTTTCCAGGAATCTGTTTTCGGCACACAGAGAAAAGTCGTAATAAACAGTAGACTTGTAAAGCAAAAAGAAGTTTCCATACAGGTGCCGCCGGGCATAGATGATGGTCAGATGATTCGCATGAGCGGACTGGGAGAGACAATTGAAGGCGGGATGCCTGGGGATCTATTCGTGAAGATTCGGGTCAGAAGACATCCAGTACTAAGAAAGGAGGGATACAACCTGATTATGGATCTGCCAATTAGGCTGACTGAGGCATTACTAGGTGGAGAAAAAATTATTCCCACGCTAGACGGCGAGATTACCTTGAAGATTCCGCATGGCACGAACACAGGCACTATACTCCGAGTAAGAGGTAAGGGCGTTCCGCAGGGTGGTGGGAGGAGAGGGGACTTGTATACAAGAGTTATCATCCAAATGCCAGAAAAATTATCTAAAGAAGCGAAAAGGGCAGTAGAAGAATTAAAAAAAGAGGGGTTATAATGAAGCCATGGACAAAATAGTTTCTTCCATATTAGCTATTTACATCGCGGCGTTTCTTTATACCAATATACCCTTTGTTAAATCTTTAATGCTAGATGGTGTAGCGGGCGAGGCATTGTTCTGGAATCACGTAGCAATATTTGTTCTATTTTTTGCACTAGCCTTCCTGGCCTTAAGCAGAAACATTTCTGCATATATAGGTAGGGGTGCCACAGGTAATTTAAAAATGATTTTGGCGGCCATTGCCCTTGTGGGGGTTATTATTTCTATTTTCTATCATATTATTCCTCTCACCCCCATTTATGATCTTCCTCCCTATATTGACCGCTTCTTCGCCTCTGATTTGAGCTTCACCCTTTGGCTCCTGGCCGCTCTGGCAATTCTCTTTATTTAGCCCTTGGAATAAGGCTATTTTCTGGTAACATTATTTAAATGACACAGATACTAGTCTCCGGGGTTAAGCCCACAGGCAAGCTTCATATTGGCAACTACTTCGGTGCCATGAAGCAGTTTGTTGATCTTCAGGATAAATACGACACCCGTATATTTATTGCTGATCTACACGCCCTAACCTCTGTACAAAATAAGGAGGAACTTAATCGCCATACCTATGATTTAATCCTAGATTATTTAGCCATTGGCCTTGATCCGGAAAAAACTACATTCTATAAGCAATCTGATCTGCCAGAGGTGACGGAGCTCGCCTGGATTTTCTCATGCCTTACTACCATGCCGTATCTTATGCGGGCTCACGCCTTCAAGGACTCAGAGGCTAAGAACAAGGAGATCAACGTCGGAGTTTTTAATTACCCTCTCTTAATGGCAGCGGACATACTTGTGCATGATGCAGATGTTGTACCTGTGGGTAAAGACCAAAAGCAGCATGTTGAAATCGCCCGAGATATTGCCATGAAGTTTAATCGTATTTATGGAGAGACATTCAAACTGCCAAAGGAACTCATTATAGAGGAAAGGGAGACTATACCTGGCACAGACGGGCAGAAAATGAGTAAGAGCCACAATAATATTATTGGTCTATTTGCCACTGATGAGGAAATCACCAAGGCTGTGATGAGTATCCCCACCGATTCCAAGGGCGTTGATGAGAGAAAGGATCCCTCTACAGATAAAGTCTTTGCCCTACACAAGCTTGTGACGGAAGGCCCGGAATTTGCCGAGCTTAGAGATAGATACGAAAGTGGCGGAATAGGCTACAAGGAATCCAAAGAAATTCTTATTAAAAATATGATTAAATTAATAGCCCCCTTTCGTGAGAGGCGTGAGGAGCTCGCAAAAGATCGAGAAAAGGTTCTCCAAGTGTTGACTAACGGGAGGGAGAAAATACGTCCACAAGTACAAGAGAAAATAGCGGTGATAAGAGAAAAAGTTGGATTAAAACTAATATAATGACAAGGACCTTAATTAAAGATCTCAGTTCAAAAAGGGGAGAGGAAGCATCTATTTCTGGTTGGGTTGATATCAGACGTGATCAAGGGAAAATGGTATTTCTTGATATTAGAGATGTTTCGGGCAAAATTCAATCTGTAGTACTACCAAATTCAGGAGGCATTGAAACTGCAAAAATAATTCGACCAGAATGGGTTGTAGAGGTGAGAGGTAAGGTGAATGAAAGACCTGAAAAGAATAAGGCTCCCGGAGAAAATGGAGACATTGAGCTTGAGGTTCTTACTATAAAGGTCCTAAACTCCGCCGAAACTCCTGGATTTGATATTAGTAGTGATGGTAAAGAAATAGGGGAGGAAGCCAGACTTTCTGCCCGATATATAGACCTGCGTCGCCCAAGGCTTCAAAAGAACATTCGAATGAGGCATAAGGTTGCTAAGCTAATCCGCGATGTTCTAGATTCAGAAAATTTCATAGAAGTAGAAACTCCACTACTTACTAAGTCCACTCCGGAAGGTGCGAGAGACTACATAGTGCCCGCTCGGCTATATCCGGGGCAATTTTATGCCCTTCCTCAATCACCACAGCAATACAAACAGCTCTTAATGTCCGCAGGTATTGAGAGATACTTCCAACTAGCAAGGTGTATGAGAGATGAAGATACTCGTGGTGACAGACAGCCAGAGTTTACTCAGTTAGATATAGAAATGAGCTTCGTAGAAGAAGAAGATGTTATGAAAATTACTGAAGAACTATTAATTAAAATAGTCACAGAATTTTATCCCAATAAACGCATCCAAACTATTCCATTCCCTCGTATTCCATATAAGGAAGCTATAGAAAAATATAATTCTGACCACCCTGATATTCGTGAAGACAAAAATGATGAGAACCTGCTCGCATTCTGTTGGATTGTCGATTTTCCTTTCTTTGAGAAGACTCCCGATGGCAGTTGGACATTCACACATAATCCTTTCTCCGCAGCTAAATCAGAACACCAAATAGATCTGATAGAGGGAAACAATACGGAAAAGATTATAGCCGCCCAATACGACATTGTTCTAAATGGTTTAGAAGTTGGAGGAGGTAGCATTCGAAATCATGAACCGAAGGCACTCAAAAGAGTGTTTGAGACTATCGGATACAGTGCGGAGCAAATAGAATCCAACTTCGGTCACATGCTTAAGGCGTTAGCATCCGGTACTCCACCACACGGCGGTATTGCCTGGGGTTTCGATAGGTTAATGATGATTCTTCAGAATGAACCAAATATTCGCGAGGTTATAGCATTCCCCAAGACAGGTGAGGGCAAGGATTTGCTTATGAATTCACCATCAGTGGTCTCGGACAAACAACTCAAGGAGCTCCATATTAAACTCGGCTAATTTACCAAGAAGCTTAACGATTATAAATCTGATTTGGAAAAGCGCGGCTAAAACGCTATAATTGGCCCCATGGAAGCCAAATTTGCCGTAAATACTCCTGTCTTTGTGGGGCCATTGGACCTACTCCTTGACCTCATAGAAAAACGCAAATTGTTCGTAAATGATGTCTCCTTAGCTACAGTTACCGATGACTTTATCAAGTACATTGAGGAACACGAGGAATTCCCCATAAGCGAGAGCGCGGAATTCATTGTGATAGCTTCAACCCTAATGCTGGTAAAGAGCCGCTCCTTGCTCCCGACGCTTCAACTGACACCAGAGGAAGAGGTAAGCATTCATGACCTCGAGAAACGCCTCGCCCTATACAAACAGGTTAAGGAGATCTCAATAGAGCTTAAAAAAATATTCGGAAAAAATATTATCTTCGAGAAAACCCCAAACAAGAATGATCTTGTAATCTTTTCCCCTGACAAAAAAATAACGCAGGAGAATATCCTGACCTCTCTTCAAACCGTACTTGAATCACTGCCAAAATATGAGAGAGTTCCAAAGGCTGTGATAAAAAAAATGATTTCCCTTGAGGAAACAATCGAAAAGCTATCTCTGCGAATTTCAAATGGTATGAAAATGAGCTTTAAAAACTTTGTTGATAAGGATCTTAAGGGTCCCATCACCTATGAAGACAAGATATCTATAATAGTTGGATTCCTGGCTATGCTTGAGCTTGTGAAGCGCGGAGCAGTTCGAGTCACGCAGGAGGGAAGGGGAGAAATAGAGATGGAAAGCGAATCATTAATGACACCTCACTACACATGATTCGACTAGCTCACCATAAATAATATGTGCGGAATAGCTGGCTACATAGGCCCTGATATTAAAAATAAGGAGAAGGTCGTCCGTGACATGACGGAGGCCATTTTTCATCGAGGTCCGGATGATGACGGATTCTTTGTGAATAACAAGGTAGGGCTCGGCATGAGAAGACTTTCAATAATTGATCTCACGCGCGGTAAACAGCCTATTACATCAAAGGACGGCAGCCTGATGATCTTCTTTAATGGAGAAATATATAACTACAAGGAACTCAAGAATGAGCTTCTGACACGAGGTAAGGAATTTAAGACGGACAGTGATACTGAAGTAATCCTTCAAATGTATGAGACATTTGGTCCTAAGATGCTTACGCGCCTACGTGGCATGTTTGCCTTCGCCATTTATGACGAGGCCAATAAGGCACTCTTTATCGCTAGAGATTATTTTGGCATTAAGCCACTCTACTATTGGAA
>JBBDYY010000016.1:0-9252 GCA_040900505.1 Parcubacteria group bacterium | reverse complement strand
AACATAAGGGGAAATAAGAAGATCAAGACCTTCACTGTGGGCTTCGACACAACTACTGAGGCCAAGGAGGCCAGAGACACCTCAGATTTTCTTGGGACAGACCATAAGGAGATTAAGGTCAGTGCAGACACCTACTGGAAAACTCTTCCGAAGGCTGTTTTTCACTTCGATGAACCCGTGGCAGATCCTTCTGCAATCGGTATTTACTTCTTAGCAAAAGCGGCTAAGGAGGATGTAAAGGTTGTGCTCTCTGGTGAAGGCTCAGATGAGCTCTTCGGTGGATACAATATTTACCTTGAGCCTTTCGCACGTCGTAAAATTGCCTGGATACCACGAGCTATCCTAGGTAAAATCGCTACATCACCTGGTAATTTCCGAGGCAAAGCTTACGCTCTTCGAGCTATAAGGAAACTCGAGGAGTGGTACATAGGCAATGCCTCAATATTTAAGCCTGAGGAGGTTAAACAGCTTTGGAAGACAGCACCTGGTAAGGCACACTCCCTCCATCCTCTCTACGAGCAAGTTTCAGGTCTAAACGACTCCGCCAAAATGCAATACATAGATATACAAACCTGGCTCGTGGGCGATATATTGGCCAAGGCCGACAAGATGACCATGGCTCACTCATTAGAACTTCGAGTGCCATTCCTTGACATTAAGGTTGCAGGCCTCGCCGCTACACTTCCGGATAAGTTCAAATGGAAGAACGGGACTACAAAATACCTTCTGAGAGAAGCGTTTAAAAAAGTCATTCCCGAAAAAGCTCGAAAGAGAAAAAAACTCGGTTTCCCTACACCCATCGCCGAGTGGCTCGGTAAGGATAGAAAGGATTTATACCTCACGATTCTTAAGAATCCTTACATAGTTGAGAAGATGAATACAGCATATATTGAGAAGCTTATAAATGACCATGCGGAGAAGAGAGCAGATAATGCGAGAAAGATATACCTCCTTCTTATGCTCGCCCTTTGGTACAATATCTTCATAATTAAATCTCGTGATTGATATTATAAAAATAATTGGCCCGACTGTTATTACCTTTTTTATAGGAATTTTCATAACACCAATATTTACCCAATATTTCTATAAATATAAGATGTGGAAGAAGGCCTCAAGGGCCGAGGCAGACACATCTAATGCCTTTAGGGAAATTCATAATACCAATTACGAGATCAGTACCCCTCGTATTGGTGGAATAATAATTTGGTTCTCCGTTTTACTGACAGTGGCACTTATTTACACGATTTCTTTTATTTTTAATACAGACTGGGCACACGAGTTAAACTTCTTTTCTCGAAGAGAGACATTGGTACCATTGGGGGCATTCTTTCTCGCCGCTTTTGTCGGTCTTGCTGATGACATGCTCCAAATCTTTGGAAAGGGGACATATGCAAAGGACGACATTATCTACAGGAAAATAAAGATTCTCTTCGTTAGCCTTATTGGTCTTACCATTGGACTTTGGTTTTATCTAAAGCTTGATGTCACCTCAATTGCCATACCATTTGGTGAACCATTATTTCTTGGTATATGGTTTGTACCATTTTTCATTATGGTTATGTTGGCAGTTTTCTCCACGAGTGTAGTTGATGGCCTCGATGGGTTAGCGGGCGGTATTCATGCCTCTATATTTGCGGCTTTTTCCTTTATTGCATTTGCCCAGGGTCAGTCAGATATCTCAGCCCTTTGTGGGGCTATTGCTGGAGGCATTCTCGCATTTCTTTGGTTTAATATTCCTCCCGCAAGATTTTATATGGGAGAAACGGGCATGCTTGCCCTTACTGTAGTTCTCTCTGTTATTGCCTTTCTTACAAACTCAGTTTTACTCCTGCCTATAATCGCCCTTCCTCTAGTTGCCACGTCATCCTCTGTTATTTTACAAATTATTGGATACAAATATTTTGGAAAAAAAAGAATTTTTAAGGTTTCTCCGCTACATCATCATTTTCAGGCAATGGGTTGGCCTCGGGAGAAGGTGGTAATGCGCTACTGGGTGGTAAGTGTTGTTTCTGCAATAAGCGGTATAATCCTTGCGCTAATAAGTTAACATGACGCTCGACTCTCAGATTGAAGCAATACTTTTCTTTAAAAATGAGCCTGTCACGGTTAAGGACCTTTCCATGTGGCTTCAGGTTACTCCAGAGGAAATTAACGACGCTATTGCCCGATTAGAGGAAGGTTTTAACAACAGAGGTATTACTATCCTGGTATTAGACGACAAGGTGGCCCTTGGAACAAATCCAGAACTCTCTAGCCTGATTGAGAAGTTGCAGAAGGAAGAACTCTCATGTGATATAGGACGAGCTGGAATAGAAGCCCTCTCTATTATTCTCTACAAAGGACCGATACCGAGGCGCGAAATTGATTATATCCGGGGGGTTAATTCAGGATTCATTCTTCGAAACTTGCTCATAAGAGGACTTATAGAAAGAGAAAATGTAATGGGGGAGAGAAGCTATGTTTATCGTCCAACATTAGAACTTTTCAAATATCTAGGCATAACAAGAAAGGAGGAGCTTCCTCAGTTTGAAAAGGCCTTCGGAAAAATTGCTGAGTTTGTAGAGAATGGTGAACATGGAACAGAATAAATTTTTTTGGGAAAACTCGGAAATAAAGCTCTTTGCCTCACTTTTGGCGGTTTTACTGGTTTTCTTGTTCTTGTCGCTTGTTGCTGATGCAAAAAATCCTCAACCTAATAAATATAAACCCCTTGTAGAGAACTCCTTCGGAGAAGTGGTTATCAGGGCGAAGGCAGCTTATGTATATGATGTGCGTACGCAGAAGGTGTTGTTTGCCCATGATGAGAATAAAAGACTTCCCTTGGCATCTCTCACCAAGGTAATGAGTGCGGTTGTTGCCTCTGAGATGGCTAGCTCCACTACTACCATTGTAATTAGCACCAAGGCATTAGAAGCTTATGGCGATTCGGGCCTCCTGGTAGGGGATAGATGGAGCATGAAGGATTTACTTGATTTTAGCCTTACTACATCTTCCAATGATGGAATGCGAGCCATAGCATTATCTCTGGGTTCACAAGCACCAGAAGAGAATATGAAAAATTTTATACAAAAAATGAACAGGAAAGCCCATGAGCTCGGCATGCTTAATACCTATTTTTATAATGAGGCGGGCCTAGATGAATCTGATCTGAAGGGTGGTGCGTACGGAACAGCCAAGGATCTAACTCATCTTTTTGAATACATACTGAATGCTCATCCAATGCTCCTCGAGGCTACACAAAAGAGAAATCTCACAATAAGCTCGTTAAATCAAACCTACAATGCAGTGAATACAAACACTATTGCTGAGGAAATACCTGGACTTATTGGATCTAAAACAGGCTTTACGGATATCGCTGGTGGGAACCTGATGGTGGTTTTTGACCCCGAGATCGGAAGGCCAATCATTATCGCAGTGCTAGGTTCCACTGGAACAGAAAGATTTAAAGATGTGGGTATTTTGGTAGAAAAAACTATTCAATATATAAACAGAGAATAGCTCTGATATACTTCACATAAATGAATCCCGTTAGAAGTACCCTTCGATCATGAAAAACAAAAATATATTTATCAGAAGAGTTATAAGAAGTAACTTCTAACGGGATGAAAAGAAAATGGAAGATAGATAAGCCATTTCTCCTTGTAACCATAATTCTTATGGTTGCAGGGTTTTTCATATTTACCTCTGCATCCTTAGGGCTCTTGGCGCGTAGTGGCGCAAGTTATTCCTCCGTTGCATTCTCTCAGACTGTTTTAGGATTTTTCCTGGGCTCTCTGGCTATGATCGCTGTCACGAAAATGGATTATAAGGTCTGGAAAAAGTATGCCTTCTATTTCTTCACTGTTGCGGTTATTTTAAACATTTTGGTCCTTATTCCAGAGCTTGGGTTCGAATATGGAGGCGCCAGAAGGTGGTTCCAATTTGGCGGTATTTCATTTCAACCTTCGGAATTGCTAAAACTATCATTTATTTTGTACTTTGCTGCATGGGCCACCTCAATGAAGGGGAAGATGGCGAATTTCAAACAAGGATTCGCACCTTTAATTATCCTTTTAGCTATTTGCGCGGGGCTCTTACTTAATCAGCCGGACACTGATAACTTAATGCTTATAGTTATTGCTGGCCTTTCTATTTTTCTTGCTGGAGGAGGAAGATGGAGGTATGTGATCATTCTTATTGTCACCTCAGGCCTTATCTTATCCTTCCTAATTATTACTCGTCCTTATATAAAGGAGAGAATAAATACATTCGTACATCCAGAATTAAATTCCCAAGGATCTGGCTACCAGATACAGCAGTCCCTTATAGCGATCGGGAGTGGGGGAGTGTTCGGACGAGGCTTCGGGCAAAGTATACAAAAGTTTAACTTCCTCCCCGAGCCAATAGGTGATTCTATCTTTGCGGTCCAGGCAGAGGAATTCGGCTTCACGGGCGCTACTGCACTTGTGCTTCTATACATATTTTTCGCCATACGAGGTCTTAAAATTGCCGCTAGGGTGCCTGATGCCTTCGGTAGACTGGCCGTTGTAGGAATTGTTATAATGATTGCAAGCCAGGCCTTCATGAACATAGGGGCCATGCTTGGTGTTATTCCTCTCTCCGGCATTACCTTGCCCTTTGTAAGCCACGGAGGCACTTCTCTCTTTATCACCCTTCTTGAAATAGGAATCATCCTTTCAATCTCTAAAACTCAAAAATTAAGATGAGAATACTCTTTACTGGGGGCGGAACAGGGGGGCACTTCTACCCCGTTATTGCCATTGCAGAAGAAGTGACCGCACTCGTAAAAGAGAAACGTCTTTTGCCCCCAGAACTTTTTTATATTTCACCTGATCCATACAATGAGGGCATACTTTTTGAACACGGGATTACATATAAAAGGAACGTAGCCGGCAAGTCTCGAACAAAACCAGGAATACTTTCTTTATTAAGAAATTTCGTAGACATCTGGAAGACCGGAGGGGGTGTTATCCTCTCCCTCATTCAAGTGTGGAAAATGTATCCAGATGTCGTCTTTGGTAAAGGTGGCTTTGCAAGTTTTCCTGCTGTACTCGCCGCTAGAATTCTGCGTATCCCGGTGGTAATTCACGAATCAGACACAGTTCCTGGCAGGGTAAACGCATGGGCTGGAAAATTTGCTACGAGAATCGCTCTCTCGTGGGCAGATGCGGGCAAATATTTTCCCACGGATCGTGTGGCTCTTACGGGTAACCCAGTAAGGAAGGACATCTCCATGCCAATACTCGAGGGGGCGAGAGAATTTTTAAAACTTGAGGAGAATGTACCTGTCATACTCATCTTAGGTGGTTCTCAGGGAGCTAGCCTTATAAATGACATCGTTATTGAGGATCTTCCTAACCTTTTGGAAAAATATCAAGTCATCCATCAAACTGGTGCCAAAAATTTGAAAAGTGTGGAAGCCACTGCTAAAGCCGTACTCTTAAACTCTACACACAAAGGTAGATACAAGGCATACGATTATTTGAATCCCTTGGCCATGAGGATGGCTGCCGGGGTGGCCTCAGTGGTTGTTTCCCGCGCTGGGTCCACCATTTTTGAAATTGCTGCTTGGGGAGTTCCTGCCATTCTCGTTCCCATTACAAATTCTAATGGCGATCACCAGCGACACAATGCCTTCGCATACGCCAGAGCTGGAGCATGTGAGGTAATAGAGGAAGCGAATTTTACTGCTCATATTTTATCTGGAGAAATAGAACGTTTGGTTACTAACGTGGATCTTCGGCAAGAAATGGTGGCTTCTGCTAAAGCTTTTTACAAACCAAATGCCGCTAGATTAGTTGCTGAAGAGATTGTAAAGATCGCACTAAGTCACGAAATAGAATGACCATGCCGATTGTAAGAATGGCCCCCTCGCCTACGGGGAACCTACATATTGGTACTGCCCGCACCACTCTTTTTAATTATCTCTTTGCAAAAAAGACAGGGGGTTATTTTATCCTGCGTATTGAGGATACCGATACAGAGCGATCCACAAAGGAGTATGAAAATAATATTTTAAATGGCCTTAAGTGGTTGGGTCTCGAATACAATGAATTGCACCGACAATCGGAAAGAACCTCGACTTATGTCTCCTATGTGAGAAAGATGCTTCACGATGGATCTGCGTATATATCAAAGGAAGAGCCAAAAGAAGAGGGCAAGCGGAGTGAAGTTATAAGATTCAAAAACCCTAATAAAAAAATTGTTTTTAAAGACCTCATAAGAGGAGAGGTGGAATTCGATACCACGGACCTAGGAGACTTTGTAATTGCCAAGAGTGTCGAGGAGCCCCTATATCACCTAGCTGCAGTTGTAGACGATCATGAGATGAAGATAACACACGTCATCCGTGGAGAGGATCATATCTCGAATACTCCCAGGCAAATTCTTATCCAGGAAGCCATTGGGGCAGAAAGACCTATTTATGCGCATATTCCTCTCATATTTGATAAGGAAAGAAAAAAACTTTCTAAGAGAAAACATGGATCTGCTGTCTGGATTGATACTTATAAAGAAGAGGGTTATTTGCCGGAAGCGGTACTAAATTATTTTGCACTTCTTGGATGGAATCCTGGCACTGAGCAGGAAATATTTACTCTAAAGGAATTAACTGAAGTATTTAGTATGGAGGGCGTACAGAAAAGTCCGGCTATATTTGATATTGAGAAACTCAAATGGATCAACAAGGAACATCTCAAAAAAATGGACCCAAATGATCTAAGAATCGTAGTAGAAGAAAAGGTTAAAGAGAAATTCCCTAATGCAATTATCGGAGATGATTTACTAAGGATCACTTTGGAGAGGATCTATACTTTTTCTGATATTGATAAAATGCTCTCGGAAGGGGAATTTGATTTTTATTTTAGTGAGCCCGAACTCCTTAAGGATAAGTTGATATGGAAAGAATCTACTCCAAAAGATACCAAGAAGCATCTGGAAAAAATTTCTGAATTTCTATTAGACGCGCCACAGAACACAGAAGCAATTAAAAGCATCTTAATGCCTTATGCAGAAGAGGTGGGGAAGGGAAATGTGCTTTGGCCACTCCGCTATGCTCTCTCAGGCAAGGAAAAGTCACCAGACCCGTTTTCCCTCATAGCTATTCTAGGTATTGATAAATCTCAGGCACGAATAAAAAGAGCTATTGAACTTTTGTCATGAAAAGATTTTTAATTATTTTTACTGCGTTTCTTATCATAATCCCTCTAGTCAGGGCACAGACAAACCCTGCCTTAGAAATCCAAATAGAGGAAACTCGCAGACAGCGTGACGCACTCGTGGCCGAGCAACGTCGCATACAGGCCGAGCTTGATGAGATTGCCAGTGAAGGAAGGACACTAACTGGCGCAGTGAAGACCCTAGATACGACAAAAAGGAAATTGGAAAACGACTTAAGAATCACCCAATCTGGTATTCAAGGCGCTAATCTAACTATAAGCAAACTTACTTCAAATATAGAAACCAAGGAGGAGGCCATAGAACTACACAAGGAGGCCCTTCGGGAGTCCATACTCAAGATTGCTGAATATGACCAAGAGGGATTCATTTTCAATATACTTGCATATGAAAATATTTCAGACGCTTGGTCAGATACAACAAGCCTCATGAACATTGGGGATTCACTTGGAGAAGAAATAGATGGCCTAAGAGCAACACAAAAAGTACTTGAAGAGGATGTGGTCGCCAAGGAAGCACAGAGGAAAAATCTACAGAGCCTTCAAGGACAGCTCTCCGGACAGAGAAAAATAGTGACAGAGAGCCAAACAGCGAAGTCTAGGCTTCTTGCAGAAACAAAGAGTCAGGAAGCTGCATATCAAAAATTACTTAGAGATAATATAGCCAGACAAAAGCAATTTGAAGCTCTTCTCTTCCAATTTGAATCCCAAATTAAGGCTGGGGACAGATCCTTGGTACCAAGACCCATGAGAGGCCTACTCGCCTGGCCACTCGATAATCCCATCATCACCCAGCAATTTGGAAGAACAGCGGGGGCCTCGAGGCTTTACGCATCTGGGAGTCACAATGGCGTGGACTTCCGGGCATCCATGGGCACAAGAGTTCTCTCTATGGGAAATGGGACCATAATAGGGCAGGGGAATACTGATAATAACCGCGGGTGCTATTCGTATGGAAGATGGATTCTCATTAAGTATGATAATGGTCTAACGAGCGTTTATGGCCACCTCTCGGGATCAATTGTCTCTATCGGCCAAAGTGTTACCCGCGGACAAGTGGTGGGATATTCTGGTGGACAGCCAGGAGTAAATGGTTCTGGATATTCCACAGGCCCACATCTTCATGTCGGACTCTTCGGATCTGGAAATGTACGCGTCGCTCAATATACAACATCCATCAATTGTAAAAGCGCGGTCATACCACTTGCTAACCCCAGCGATTATCTAAACCCACTTGCCTATCTGCCATAACTCTAATACGATTAATACATGTCAGGAGTAATCTGGAATTAATGAAAACAGAAAAGGGATTCATAGGAATTATCATTCTTGTTATTATTGCTCTCATACTCCTTAAGTTTTTTTTCGACTTTTCCATATTTGAAGCGGCTGAATCTCCAGAGGGTCAAGCTACTCTAAGCTACACTGAGAGACTTCTTGATAGCATTTGGTCGGTGATAGCCTCTCCGGTCATCTTTATATGGAATGAAGTGCTCTGGCCACTTATCAAACTGTTCTGGGCTACCTTCCAAGCCTTCATTGCTTGGAGTCAGAACAACCTCTCGACATCCTCAAACTAAGGTGTTACTATGCGCTTCTTATGAAGGTTTTTAAGCGTATTTTGTGGATCCTGCTTCTGCCCATTTATGGGACCATGTATGCCTTTATGCACCTCACTTTCAAGTGGTGGGAGGGGCTTCTGGACTCCTAGGATGTAAGATGTAGCTCCACAGCTCGTTATAAATGACATGAACACACAAGAAAAAGGATCAACAACCATAGCAGTCATATTACTAGCCATACTAGTAATAGTTGGTGTTGGTTGGTGGTGGGCAAATAAGGACGCCGTAAAGACTACTCTTACTACTAATACAGATGGTTATACTTATACCTTTGAGGATCCTCAAACCTCAACAACTACAGTTACCAGAACTATCACATCCCAGACGCCAGTCAGGCAAGTGGTCACTCAGGTAGCAAGCCCTATTGGCGCCGGAACGACCTTCCGTGAGAGTACCGGCCTTACCATGGGCTTCCCACTATCGTGGGCGGGCTATCGTACCTACGAGACAGCAGG
>JBBDYY010000015.1:0-4854 GCA_040900505.1 Parcubacteria group bacterium | reverse complement strand
GCCGTAATTGTCCTCACTTTGGGGTTCTATTTGATTAGCGAGAGGAGTGTTTCCAATACTCCCGTCACATCATTTCTGGAGTGCGAGGCGGCGGGTTACTCCGTGGGTGAGTCATATCCGAGACAATGCTGGACTCCAAAGGGTGAGCATTTCGTGGAAGAAATAGAACAGAATGATCCTCTCGATCCAAGCCAGAATGGCACAAATCAGGTTACAATCCGAGGAGCAATTACTTGTCTGCCGAAGCTTGGTAGCGGGGCAGAGACCCTTGAGTGCGCTATGGGTCTTAAGTCAGAAGATGGTTCCTATTATGGCTTGAAGAACTTATTTGAGAATGATCCACAAGGGAAATTCTCCAACACCAATTCGACCGTAGAAGTCACAGGAGTCGTGACACAAGAGGAAATGTTAGGGCCCGATGGCAATCGTTACAATACAGTTGGCGTGATTCACATAAGCTCGATTAAAGAATATTAGAGCAGGATTTAAATAATGAAATTAATATTTCTAGACACTGAGACCACGGGCAACGAAGTGGGGAAGGACCGCCTATGTGAACTCTGCTACAAGACGGAAGGGGAGCTCTTTACGGGCTATTTTAAGCCTCCCATACCCGTCTCGGTGAAGGCCATGAGTGTTACTCACATCACGAACAAAATTCTGGAGGACAAAGAAGTTTTCAAGGACAGTTCTGCTTACAACAGGCTAGAAGAACTATTGAAAGAAGGTGTATTAGTAGCGCATAATGCCAAGTTTGATATAGCGATGCTTGAGGCAGAAGGACTTAGCGTTCCCCAATTTATCTGTACTTTGCGCGTCGCGAGATATCTAGATAAGGAGGATCTTATCCCCGAATACAATCTTCAGTATCTCCGTTATCACCATGAGTTAGAAGTAGATGGCTCTGCACACGATGCGGAAACAGACGTTAAGGTCTTAGAAGAGCTTTTCAATCTAGAACTTAAGGAAATAATGAAGGATATTCCAGGGAAAGAGGAAGCGATTCAAAAGATGATAGAAATCTCTAGCACTCCCGTTCTTTTCAACAAATTTATGTTTGGCAAGTATAAAGGAGAGAGACTAGAGGATGTAGCTCGAGTAGACAAAGAGTATTTGAAATGGCTTCTTAAAGAAAAATCAAAAAATGAGGAAGCTGAAGAGGACTGGATTTATACTCTGAATCACTTTTTAAAGTAAGCTCAGCCTTAGGGTAATAGATAGGCTGTTCTTTCGTCTTTTGTTATATACTTATCATTAATTTATCAATTTAAACTTCTACTACATTACCAATAACTACGGATGCGCTTGCGCATCCTATCTCTAACGGAATGAACAAAAATATAATCTATGTCGGATTAGGAATATTAGCACTAGCCATACTTGCAGTGTTCTTATTCCGTGCCGACGACACAAGCCCAGCCACCGACGAACCAGCGGTTAAAATAGAAAATCCAAGATTTATTACTCTCCACTATTACTCTGAACTTAAAGACAAGGATGGATCTGGTAATGTCATGTGCTCCGAGGAAGCTTTGGTTTCTGTGGACAGAGAAATTCCAAGGACCGAAACCCCATTGGAAGACACCCTCCGACTGTTTCTTAAGGGAGAACTTACTGGCGGAGAGAGGGAACAGGGGATCAGCACCGAGTATCCTTTATCGGGGCTTACTCTAAGTAGTGTTAACCTAAGTCCAAGGGGAGTGCTTACGCTCGATATCTCTGATCCAGAAAGGAAGACTACGGGAGGGGCTTGCAGAGTCACTCTTCTTAGGGCACAACTAGAGGCTACGGCCAAGCAGTTTGATACTGTGAAGTCTGTGAGATACACCAATCCAGAACTCTTCCAGCCGTAATCTCTGTTGACAATAGGGCTTGAATAATATATAATTCAATGCTCTATGAAAACCAAGGCTAAGCCCAAGCATTCCAATATAGGCAAATGGGTAGAGAAGAAGACTCGCTCCGAGATTCTTCTTTGTCCTTGTGGTGCCAAATATATTAAGACTCGTAAGGGTCAGGGTACCTGCGTTAAGTGCCTAGTGCTTGCTCTGCAGTAACATAAACTTGTGAGATGAAATATCTCATTCACCTCGGAAACTGGTATGGTCGTTTCGAGCGACCACTCTCCTCCATTTCGCTTTTTACTGGGTTCATATTTGAATTCATCACCTTAAGGAGGGTGGACTCTTTGTGGGAAAACCTTTTTATAGCTCTTCACCTTGTAATCGCCGCTATTTTTATCATTCTTGTTAACAGGCAAGAGAATGAGGGAGCGGATGCAAGTAATCCAGCGAAGCTCCACTTCTGGTATGTAAACATTTTGCAATTTACTTTCGGAGGTCTTTTGTCCGCCTATCTTGTGCTCTATTTTCGTAGCGGGTCGTTAGCTGCCTCATGGCCCTTTTTCCTTATTCTTGCTGTGGCCTTCTATGCCAATGAGAGACTGAAGAAGCATTACGAGCGTATTACATTTCAGGTGAGTTTATTTTTTCTTTCGATCTTTTCCTTTAGTATTTTTATATTGCCAGTTATTTTTCACTCTATAGGTCGAGACATCTTCCTTTTGAGTGGTTTAGTTTCGCTTATTGCTCTGTGGGCCTTTGTGAAGTTATTGGAATTCTTCTCTTTTGAAAAGTTTTATAAAAGTCGTCGTCTTTTAATCTTAATAATTAGTGGGATGTTTGTGGGTATAAATGTTTTATACTTTACAAATCTTATACCTCCTATACCGCTCTCTCTCAAGGAGGGTGCAATTTACCACAGCATTATAAAAGATGCTCACGGGCTCTATATAGTTACTGGTGAAAGGGAGGAACCTCTCCGCTACTTCATCACTTATGACACTGTCCGTATCAGGGAGGGTGAACCCTTATACGCATATAGCGCCGTGTTTTCTCCAGCAAGGCTCAATACTGACATCGTCCATGTCTGGCAATACAAAAAATCCGACGGCGAATGGGTAACTCGTAGTCGGATTCATTTGTTCCTAGTTGGCGGTAGAGAGAATGGGTTCCGCACCTACTCTATGAGTAGTAGTCTTCATGAGGGTAAGTGGAGAGTGAACGTTGAGAATCCTCAGGGTCAAACCTTGGGCACCATACGCTTCGAAGTCGTAAGAGGGGAGACAGATCTCGTTACATTTGTTAAGAATTAATTTTCGACGAGTTCCGTGTAGACAACCAGGCGCTTGTCGTTAGATCCAGCTACCTTAGACCAGACACCTGAGCAGGTGATGAGGTTAAGATACTTGCCATCTTTGGCATTGAAGATTCTTTCTAGGGGTCCAGCATTCCATGGATAGACTGCCGTTTCTACTACTCTGTAGTGAAGTTTCTTGCCTTCTCCATTTACTACATAGACATCGTCACCAATTTTTAATGTGTGAAGGTATTTGAAGACTCCATTTAATCCATACCCATTATCCTGATGTCCTGCCATGACGGCGCTCCCAGTGTTTCCAGGAATGGTTCCGAGTTTATACCAGCCAACATCTGTGAAGTTGTTAGGATCTTCCATGTTGCCTTTGGCATTTATACCCATGTATTGCATTGGGGCTTCCACCTCAAGCTTGGGGATATCTAGTCTCACCGGCCATCTCTTGTTTTCCACTTCTGCCGTAGCTGATGTGATCTCCCCCGTGGTTGTTGCAACCGGAGTGCTCGTGCTGTTGGAGACATATGAAGCTTTGCTGAAGACAAGGAAGAGAACGAGAAGTACTCCCACTGCGGCCAATATTCCTATAAGAGCTTTTTTGTTCATATGCTTGTTATATCAAATAACGGACGCCCCGTTAAGAGCATCCGTCATTTGGTTAAGCTTTCTTGGTACTAAGCTTTGAGGGACTGCTTCCTAGCGTAGTGGAAACCAACCGCTGCCAAAGAGATTGAGCCTAGCATCACAAGGATGTTTTGGGCCGCGTCATTTGTAGCACCTGTTGCAGGGAATCCAGGTGTTATTACTGCTGGAGGGATCACTACTACTGCACCACGTACTGTGACAGTTGCAGGAAGGCCGGATGTTACTCCAGTTGCTGAAAAGTCGGCAGTGTTCATGGTGAAGGTGTAAGTACCACCTGCTACTATGCTTGAATTAATATCACATCGGAGTGCCAATGTGTTAAGAGTTCCGGCATTGAGGATTAAGGGCGAATTTAATGCAACTGCATTAAGTCCTCCAGAGAGGGAGGTTGCTGAAGAAATAGCTACCGTAGGATTTGCTTCGTTGTAGACCCTACAGTTCTCAAGGCTCGATGCAAGTGCACCGCTACCTAACACGAGGTTAAAAGGAAGGCTTGAAACTCGAACTGCTTCCGTTGCGCCAGTAGTGTCAATCAAGAGGCGGGCCATAGTGGCACTGCTACTGTTTGCCACTAGAGGGCTTGTGAGTCCAGATGTTGCAAGCTGTATTGCAAGGGTAGGATTCACATAGACGGTCTGTGCATTAGCCTGGCTGATGCTTCCAAAAGCCATGAATGCGATTGCAAGAGGAAGTATCAGTAATTTATGAATTTTGTTCATTTTTACTAAGTTATTATTCTTTTAATTTTTAATGATAAACAGAGCTTTCCTATAGGAATAGAGATTTCGCGAAAACCCTGTCCTATGTGCTATTAACGGGAGTATGGGCGCCCTCTTACAGACTCACCGCTCGGCTTAGTGTTTGCCCATCTATATTGAAAGATAGGGGAGAGGGTGTCGTCTATAGTCCAAGAGGCCGACTCCTTACGGACCCGGATCTCATCTAATTAAACAATAAATAACACTAATTATTAGTTATGCAAAAAATAAATTTAAAGACCCAATTTGCTCTTCTTCTTGCCGTTGCTGTTGCGCCCTTTGCCGGAATTTCAGCGGC
>JBBDYY010000014.1:0-5226 GCA_040900505.1 Parcubacteria group bacterium | reverse complement strand
TCATGAATTCCATAGACAAACTCTCAGAGATATTTAAGCACTTCCCGGGCATAGGACCCCGCCAGGCCAAGCGCTTCGTCTACTACCTACTCTCTAGGGACAAAGCCACCTTAAAGAGCCTTTCTGAGGCTATAGGGGCCCTATCCGAGGAGACCACACAGTGCGAGGACTGTAGGCGTTACTTCTGTATTGGAAGCCCTTCTAAGACCTCCCCTAAGTGCACGACTTGTGAGGATGAATCTCGTGACCCTTTCCTCCTTATGATCGTCCCCCGTGATGCAGACTTCGAGTCGGTGGAAAAGAGTGGTGGCTTCCACGGCTACTATTTCGTACTAGGTGGGGTGCTCCCCATACTTGAAAAGGAACCGGAAAAAAGGATTCGCATAGCCGAACTCAAGAAATTATTAAAGAAAAAGGAGGAGGTAAAGGAAGTCATACTCGCCATGAATGCCAATAGTGATGGTGAAAACACTGCTGAATTTCTAAAGGATGAAATTAGAACTTTGAAACCCGATATTTCTGTATCAACTCTCGGCCGTGGCCTCTCTACTGGTGCTGAGCTTGAGTACGCAGACCCCGACACTCTTAAGAACGCCCTCCTCCACAGAACAAAGTAATACATTCTTATTCCAATGTTCTCAAGAACATTAGAATAAGAATAAATGAAAAACTCGGGGATGACCCGAGTTTTATGCTATTGATTCGATCAAAACCTCGAAGTATGGCTGGCGGTGTCCGTTCTTTTTAAAATATCTAGACTTCTGCTTGTATTTAATAATTATCACTTTCTTGCCTCGGCCAATTTCCTTAAGAGTTGCAGTAACCTTTGAGCCTGCAATAAAAGGGGTACCTATAGTGGCTTCCGTCGCACCATTGTCTACCAAAAGAACGTTATCAAAGACGATAGTATCACCTTCTTTAAACTCCCCAGGAAGCTTCTCTATCTTTAAGTACTCACCTTCCTTCACACGGTACTGCTTGCCTCCAGTAGCAAAGACTGCAAACATTCCTGAAGCCTTTTTCTCGGCCTTTGCCTTAGGCTTTGTAGCCACTTCAGGGGAAGTGGTGTCGGCTGCTTTTGTGGCCTTCTTTCGAGGCTTTTTGACGGCTGTAGCTTCTGTCATCCCAGTTAGAAAATCTTATTCTTAAGTATTAGTGGTCGTACTACTCCCGCTAGATTTCTAACGGGACAAGTAGGTTCCCTATTCTACATATTGGGCCCAAAAAGGCAAGAAAATCCCCCGCTACGTAGCGAGGGAGATTTTATAACGAAGAATATTGAGGAGAGTTATCACAAGTGTGACCGTTCCGAATGCCACAAATAAAAGCAGTGGAATCAGAGAGCTTACCCAAAGACCAAGGACCCAACCTGCCATCAAGCTAAGGCCAAAGGTATACCCTAGGGTTAGAAGTAGGAATGGCTCAATCTTCCTTGTGGCTTTTTCCCAGCCTCTGACAAGGCCAAGGACGATGAACAGCCCCAAAGTAGCAAGAATAACTGATTCGGGCGCCCACGCGTCCAGCAAAAGTCCGATTGCTGCCAGATAGAAGGATAAGTTGAATCCCCCATCGAATCCATCCAGGACAAAGCTGGCTGTCCCTTCTTTATCCATAGGGCGAACTTTCTTCTCGAGGAACCTGTAGAAAAAGTAGGCCCAGACGAGAAATAGTGCCAACACCCCGTCAGAAAATCGAGAGATGTGGTAATTGTAAATCTCGATGGTCGGGACTTCATTGAACCAAACATACCACCCCGCCCAGAAAACTGTCGGGGTAAGCAGGGCCGCCAGAGACCAATTTCTTATCTTTTGCATTCTGCCCTCACTTGAAGAACGGAAAATGTCTTCCCACAAATTACTCTCCTAGAGTTGGTTTGTCTAGCACTAGCGGATCTAGACCTGCAGCAGTGCCTGTAATACGGAGCACGTCTTTGTCCACCTTTCCGAGTTCCTTATACCCTGCATTGTAATGATTAATGGTAGTTGAAAGCGAGTTACCAAGCTTGCTGTAATACTCCTCATAGCTCTTAAGATGCCGGCCTAGCTCCTCTACCCTCTTTATGATCTCTACTGCCTTCTCCTCTATGTGGAGAGCATTAAGTCCTTGGAGAACCGTCTGCAAATACGCGAGGAATGATGTAGGAGAAACTATAAGCACATGATACTTGGAAGCGGCGCGTTGTATGAGAGTCTCAGAATCTTCCTTAAGCGCGCCAATCTTATTTACAATCAAATCATAATAAATAGCTTCGTGCGGTATGAACATGAAGGCAAAGTCCATAGTCCCCTGCCCTGGCTGTATGTACTTGGCCGTCTCCGCAATTCTATTCTTCAAATCTGCGACAAAAATCTTTTCAAGCTTTTCCTTCTCCACAGGATTCTTCTCTTCCACTATGCGGTTGTAATTTTCTAAAGAAAACTTGGAGTCAACTGGTATGATTTTATCCTTCACAAAGACCGCTGCATCTACAATAGTGCCATCCGGGAATGCGTATTGCATCTGGAAGCTTCCCGGAGGCAAAACATTCTTAAGTAAGGTCTCTAAATAATATTCTCCCAAGACACCTCTCTGCTTCGGATTCTTCAATATATCCTGAAGGCTCTGGAGTTGATCAGCGAAGGAGACCACCTGCCTGTTAGTCTCATCGAGCTTGGTAAGGCCCTCTGTCACCTCTCGTATAAGCTTGGCCGACTCGCCGAACTGGTTACGCACAGACTCATTCATCATCTTATTGGTCTCGCTCATCTTAAGGTCGACAGTGCGGGAAAGCTCGTTTATCTGGTTTAAAAGAAGGTCTAAGCCCTTCTCCGGTCTCTCAGCTTTACCCACGCGCTTGGCAAGTAAGAGGAAGAGCACTGCGTTTATGGCAATAATAGCCACAAAGCCGAGGATGATTAAAATAGTCGCGGACTCCATAGATCAATTATATAATGAAAGTATGACACTACACACACAGATAAAAGAAGAGATAAAGCAGGCCATGAGAGATAAGGACGCCGTACGGCTCAATACTCTTAGAGGACTTTCGGCTGCCTTCGTGAACGAGCTGGTGGCCAAAGGCAGAAAGCCAGATGAAGAACTTGCAGATGAGGAGGCTCTTCAGGTCATAAGCAGAGGGGTGAAGCAGAGGAAGGATTCTATAGAACAATTTGAGAAAGGTGGCCGAGGAGACCTTGCAGAAGATGAGAAGAAGGAATTAGAAATACTTCAGGCTTACCTCCCCGCTCAGATGTCTAGGGAAGAAGTTTTGAAGTTTGTAAGTACTAAGTTGGAAGGAAAGGATCTAGGCAAGGAAAACAAAGGGAAACTCATGGGAGAGATTATGAAGGAGCTTAAGGGCAGGGCTGATGGCGCCATTGTTAAAGAAGTAGTTGACGAGGCTCTAGCCTAGTATTCTTGACTTGACTTTTAAGCTGTTTCGTGCTATCTTTAATAAAGGCTTAAGATAGCTCATTACTCACGGAGGCTTTATGCATCCCTTTGATTCCATCTGCGAGAAGATCGAGGAGAGGGCAAAGCACGTCTCTCGTAGTGACCTCTCCCCCGCAAGGAGGGAGGAGATCATCGACGAGGTAGCAAGTTCCCATCTCGCGAGCGACACAAGCGAGGCGGACAAGGAGGAATTCTGTAGCAAGATCCGCACGCGTCTCATCGACAGATCGATCGAGAGGGTAAGAGCGGTGACCAGGAGGCACCTATCCACTTCCTCTCGAGCTCAGTTCGATCATCGGGAGCTTGCAGCCGGAGCGGAGGTGGAAGACCGCTTAGACAGGATTCGTGGATAAGCGAGGTTCCATCAACCGGGGCCCCAAGCTTCTCTAAGGGCGAGCGCAAGCTCGCCCTTTTACATACCTATTCTGCCATTGGTTCATTCCGCACCTTCGCCTTTTATATCCATACTATGATATATCATAGTATTGCTCCTTCTTCTCGAAGCCGTTTTATTTTGAAAATACTACCGTCCCTATAGCCTCCAATCTTTCCATCCGAACGGATGACTCTGTGGCATGGAACCTTGGGATCCACATTCTTTCCTAAAATATTGCCTACGGCTCTATGAGCTAAAGGCCTACCCACACGGTGCGCAACTTCTTTGTATGTCATAACACTTCCCTTCGGAATAGTTTTAACAACAGAATAAATTTTCTCTTTGAAGGTCATAGCAGACCAAATGCGTGACTTTCAGAACTGGTGGAAATGAGGGAAAAAATTAGTAAAGCCATCTAATTGCTAATTTTGCTTGCTAATTAAATGTGCGACAGCATCGATTCCATCCTGCATAGATAAATAAATATTGGTTACTTCTTCCTTCTCTAATTCATATTTTACCGTAGACCACTCTGGGAAGTTCCCATCAGTTGCAATTACGAGATTAATATTTTTATTGTTTTTATGCCGCTCAATCCATTCGCCCAACTCAAGCATTGTTATATGGGCATATACTTTGTCTGCCACCTCTTTAATCTCAGCTTCTTTTGGCAAATAAAAGAAGACACAACCGTTTTTTGCTGCTTCATATAGGTAATACTGTTCCCATGCTCTCTGTCGCTCAAATACTTCATATTCAGGCTTGTCTTTCTCAACGTACTGTCTCAATCCATCATCGATAGTGCGTGCTGGTGACGCAATAAAGACATCTAATTCTTTTTCAATTAAAAGCTTTATTGCGTCATCACGCCAAGGTAAGGCATTACGAATTGGACCAGCAAGGAATACAATCGGTTTGGTAGTAACGATTTTGACTTTCCTATCGTTTTCATTTATTGGAAGGTGAACAGCGAGTCTGTCTTTCATAAATAAACCTTATCATAATAACCAAATGGTTCTGAATTATTTATAAACATGAATAATCTGGCCCTCTTAAGCTCTCAAAATCGCAATGACCCTACGGGAATCGGCTAGCTGTACTTTCATACTAGAAAGTCATCCAGCCCGCCCTCGGCACGTCTGCCTCCGGGCTTCGACTCTATCCGTTCAGGATATCATGTACGTACAAAAAACGCCGGAATAAATCCGGCATTTTTTGACGTATGACCCTACGGGGACGCTTCGCTATCTCACCCCTCGGAAACCCACGGTTTTCCGACGTCCTTCATAAACTCAGGACTGCCTTCCTTCACGGGAGACCATATGTTCTCCCGACCCCTCTCCCTGTTCGATTCCCCACGTGGACCCGGCAAAACAAATGAACCAGGCACTTAAGTGTCTGGTTCATTTGTTTTGTGA
>JBBDYY010000013.1:3564-5487 GCA_040900505.1 Parcubacteria group bacterium | reverse complement strand
GATCTTTGGCAAATTTGGTGAGAGCGGGGGAGATTACAGCCGAGAATGCCATGCTATATTCCAACAATCCTAATACGCTTCAGCGCTTAATATAATGCTTTACAAATACCAAGGACTTGAGAATACCGGCGCAAAGAAGGAAGGGACCATTGAGGCTGTCACAATGGATGTTGCTATAGATGCTCTGCAAAAGAGAGGTCTTATCATTACCGAGATTAAACCTGCAGAGACGAAGCCTTGGTACGAGAAGGAGTTCGGCGGGAGCGTTAAGAACAAGGACATCGTCATTCTCTCTCGCCAGCTTGCAACACTCTTTAATGCGCAGGTCTCGGCTCTTAAGGTCTTTACCATGCTTGGTACGGAAGTGGAGAACAAGATACTTCGCGAGGCGCTTTCTGAGATAGCATCAGATTTGCAGGGAGGAAGCTCCATTTCTACCGCCTTGTCCAAGCATCCTAAAATATTTAGCGATTTCTATATAAACATGGTAAAGGCCGGAGAGGAGACAGGTAAGCTCAATCAGACATTTGAATTCCTCGCGGATTATCTGGAGAGAAATTATGAGGTGGTCTCCAAGGCAAAGAATGCTCTTATTTATCCAGCATTCGTCATAGGAGTCTTCATCGCGGTGATGATACTCATATTTACCGTCATTATCCCTAAGATAAGCATAATTCTTATTGAGTCGGGGCAACCCATACCGTTTTATACCCAAGTCGTCTTTTCTATTTCCAATTTCCTCCTGGACTTCGGCGCAATACTGGCCGCAGCAATTGTCATAGGAATATTTATGCTTGTGCGTTACGTCCGGTCAGATGAGGGGAAACATTCTTTGGCAAGGTTTAAGATCTCTGTCCCATACATTGGGGATCTTTATAGGAAACTTTATCTCTCTGTTATTGCAGACAATATGAACACCATGGTGGCCTCAAGCATCCCTATGGTACGCGCCTTAGAGATTACAGCGGCAGTGGTAGGGAATGATGTCTACAAAAGGATACTCCTAGAGAGCGTGGATGCGGTCCGAGCGGGTAGCCCATTGTCTCAGTCGCTCTCTAATAGAGAGGAAATCCCTGGCATCTTCGTGCAAATGATAAAAGTGGGTGAAGAGACGGGCGAATTGGGCAATATTTTGAAGACCATGGCTCACTTCTACCAAAGAGAGGTTATGAATGCTGTGGATACCCTCGTAGACCTTATAGAGCCTGTGATGATCGTCTCCTTGGGCCTTGGAGTGGGAGTGGTCATGGCCTCGGTGCTTATACCTATATACAGCATTGCCAACGCTGCTTAAGCTCGGCTGTTATCCCCCACACCTATTCTGGGTAATAGGTGTGGGGGTTATCCACAAAGGCTCGTTTTCCGCCCCATAAGGCGAGTATAATGTATGTATCCCATTAATTTTAAGTTTTAGACTACAAAATGATTCAAAAAAGACGAAAGGAGAGAGGATTCACGCTCATTGAGCTCTTGGTGGTTATCGCCATCATCGGAGTCCTCTCCTCAGTGGTTCTCGCATCACTCAACTCAGCCCGAGGTAAAGGAAATGACGCCAAGATTAAGGCCCAGATTTCATCTGCTCGTGGTTCGGCAGAGATTTATTATTCTAATCAGAGCCCACCATCTTATTCTGGTACTGGGTATAACTTGTGCACCGCTCTAGTATCCGATGTTAGTGGTTTCGGACAGTATATGCAGGCGGCCAACTATCCTGACAGCACAGTGCCGGGCTGTACTGCCACAGCGCAAGCTTACGTGATGTGGCATACTCTCCCATTCGTTGGTGGCTATTGGTGTGTAGATGCAGCGGGAGCTTCAAAAGGGCTACCAACAGGAACAGCAAATCCCGCCGGGACAGTTTGTCCGTAATTCAAATTATCTGAGTGAAAAAGCCCCCGAAGGGGGCTTTTTTGTTACAATTAG
>JBBDYY010000013.1:1948-3464 GCA_040900505.1 Parcubacteria group bacterium | reverse complement strand
TGGATGGCGGGGCCTATACTCTTTGGTTTCTTTGCCTTGATATGGGCACTTTCCCGCGGGAGGGCAATGGGCTTCGGAGATGCCAAACTAGCCCTGGCCATTGGGCTACTAGTCGGGCTTCCAAAAGGGCTTTCTGCGCTTGGGTTATCGTTTTGGATTGGGATGCTTGCGACGCTTGCCTTCATGGCTGTCGTGCGGAGTTATCCTTTGTTCGGGCTCTATAAAAGGCTTACAATGAAGAGTGAAATACCCTTCGCTCCCTACTTGGTACTGGGGGCGTGGCTAAGCTTCATCTTCCAATTTGATCTCTTCCATGTTGCTCAATTCATTCAATAAAAAACTTCCCCTGATTAGAGGTTTTACCCTGACGGAGCTCATGGTCTCTATGGGAATTGTAGCCTCTATAATATCTATCATTGTGCTCCGGCAGGATGATTATACGGAAGGTGTGGCGCTTCAGAATCAGGCAGCAGACATTGGACTCTCCATACGAGAGGCGCAGACCTATGGAATCTCGGTAAAGCAGTTTACCCCTGGTTCCGGCGAGGAGTTCCCCCCAGGTTACGGAGTAGAGTTTGATATCACTGGAGCGGGGAGCAAGAGTGCCTACATCCTCTTTGCAGATAGAAATGGAGATGGAATATACAGCACCGATTGGGCATGTACACCCAGCTCTTCTTCAGAGTGTATTGAAAAACCTGGATTAATACTTGGTAATCAAATAGATGAAAATGGATTATGTTATGTGCAGACAAGTACTGAGACATGCATTGGTGTGGGCGCGGTAGTCATTACCTTTGTGCGTCCCGAGACGAATGCCATATTTAAGTTCTATAGCACTGGCGGACTCTTAATGAGTCCAACCGGCGTTATTGGTGCGAAGATAAAACTTATTTCCCCTGGGGGGCTCAAGAAGAGCGTTCTCATACACAGCTCAGGTCAAGTATCAATCCAATGAAAAACTTGAAAAAAAATTCAGGTTTCACCCTTCTTGAGATTATGGTTTCTCTCTCTATCTTTATGGTAGTGATGACTATATCTATGGGGGCTATACTCAATGTCTATGACGCCAATAGGAAATCACGAGCAGAGAGTGCCGTTATGGGTAATCTCAACCTAGCAGTTGAGACAATGACGAGGGAAATGCGCTTTGGTCGCAATTATCACTGCGGTTCCACCGGAGTATTAACAAATCCGCAGAACTGCGCGAGTGGGGGTAACTACATGAGCTTCCTTTCAAGCGAAGGGGTGCAGATAATCTACAGACAAAGTGGAACCTTGATTGAGAAGTCCACTTCAGGTGGAGCCTTCCTCGCTGTTACGGCCCCAGAGGTAAGAGTGGAGAGTTTGGAGTTTTTCGTATTAGGGTCAACGATTGAGGCGACTGGCAGTGAACAGCAACCACGAGTGCTTATAAAAATAAAAGGCAATGCTGGTGAAAAGGCTATTGCACGAAGCGAGTTTGCTCTACAGACACTTGTCTCGCAAAGGAGGTTAGATAACGGACTATGATGAA
>JBBDYY010000013.1:0-1848 GCA_040900505.1 Parcubacteria group bacterium | reverse complement strand
GTGGCTATATCTATTCTGGTTCTTTCTGTATCTGGGTCCTTCACCGCAGTTCAAAGTGGAATCTTCTCCACCAATTTGTCCAAGGAGGGAATAGTCGCCTACTACTTAGCACAGGAGGGCATAGAAGAGATAAGAAATATAAGAGATGAGAATGGATTGAAGGGTAACACTAACTGGCTGGCTAACATAGCTTCACAGTCGACTGATCCTTGTTACTTCGGTAAGTCATGTAATGTAGATGCTGTGACAAATACTTTAACTGCTTGCTCTGGAAGTATTGATACATGCCCAGTGGTGCGGAAGGATACGGCAAATGGATTTTATGGATACAATGCGGGATGGGCGCCCACACAGTATAGGCGTGCTATTACAATGACAAGTATAAATAGTAACGAAGTATCTATTCTTGTAACAGTAAAGTGGCAGAAAGGGACCCTAACGAGAGAATTTAAGGTGCGGGAAAATATATTTAACTGGCAATAGTATGAAGAATACACAACCCACAACAAACAACTCACAACGGGGATTCACCGCCTTTATTGCCATTGCTATTACTGGCACACTTCTTCTTGTATCTACTGCTGTGGTGACGGTGGCTCTCAAGGAGACACGGCTGGCGGCTTCTGGCAGGGAATCGCAATATGCCTTTTATGCGGCGGACACTGGTATTGAATGCGCACTTTACTGGGATGTGAAGAACACTTCAGGATTTAGCGCTTTTTCAACTTCCTCACCATCTGTCATTGCCTGCAATGCGAACAGTGCTAATACCCAAGGCAAGACAAATCCTACTCCCAACAGCGTAGGAAATAGCACTGTTTCCACCTTTAATATAACCTTCTTGCCAGAGCCGTATTGCGCAAGGGTGGTTGTGACCAAGGGCATGAGTGGCAGTAATATCACTACCCTAATAGAGTCCTACGGCTATAATACGTGTGACTTAGCGAATACGCGTAGGGTGGAGCGAGCAGTCCGAGTCAGCTATTAATATGGCCATATCAAAGGAGGAAAGAGCGAGAGTAGAGAAACTCCGGGAGACTATTGATCATCACAATTATCTTTACCATACCTTAGATGTGCCAGAAATTTCGGATGAGGCTTATGATGCTCTAGTAAAGGAACTTGAGTATATTGAGGACAAATATCCTGAACTCGTTACTCCGGATTCACCTACACAGAGGGTAGGGGGCTCACCACTGAAGAAGTTTGAAAAGGTTGAGCACCAGGTAGCCCAGTGGTCATTTGATGACGCATTCGATGAAGATGATATAAGAAAATTTGATGAAAGGGTAAAAAAAGTTTTAAGTGAGAAGCTCGGAAGAATTATAAGCCCAACATATATTGCGGAGTTAAAAATAGATGGGCTCAAGGTAGTGCTCACTTATAAGGATGGCATACTTGTTCAAGCAGCTACACGAGGTAACGGTCTGGTGGGCGAGAATGTGACGCAGAATGTGCGAACCATAAGGTCTATTCCTCTTAAGCTTAAGAAACCAGTTTCGGTCGTGGTGGAGGGTGAGGTGTATATGCCGAAGAGTGTTTTTAATGCTGAGAATAAAAAGAGAGGGAAGGAGGGTAAAGAACTTTTTGCTAATCCTAGGAATATTGCAGCCGGTTCCCTGCGCCAGCTGGATCCAGAGATTACGGCCTCTCGTAGATTAGATAGTTTTATATACGACATAGCTTCTATAGAAGGAGGGAATGAGCCGGGGACTCAAGAGGAGGAGCTTCGTTTATTGAAGGAGCTTGGTTTTAAGATTAACCCCCACTGGAAACATCTAAAGAATATGGAGGAAGTGATCAAGTATTGGAGATTGTGGGATAAGAATAAGGATAAGAATGATTATC
>JBBDYY010000012.1:0-6149 GCA_040900505.1 Parcubacteria group bacterium | reverse complement strand
GGCAATGAAGTAGAGATAAATTATTTCCAAGATGCCGAAAATATTTATGACAAGTATGGCGATGAACCAATTGCGCTGACGAAGCTGAGCAGATTTCCAAAGTGCTAACCCCTTCCACACAAATGACCATAAGATGAGAATTGTCGTAAAGACAGGATGCTCTAAGAAAAGAGTTTGTATTTGGTTAAATGTGCTAAGTGTCATAGAAGATTGTATTATAATGCCACAATGAGACTAATGGCCATAGACTTCGGGAGCCGCCGCGTAGGCATTGCTTCTACAGACGAATCCGGAAGATTTGCCTTACCCAGGGCAGTGCTTCCAAATACTGTGAGTCTTCTAGATGAAGTGGTTAAACTTGCTCGTGAATGGGAGGTGGAGAAAATAATAGTGGGGGAGTCGAAGAATCTAGACGGAGAACAGAATCCCATTATGAGAGAGGCAGAAGCCTTCGTGGCGCTTCTTAAGAAGGAGGGATTAGAAATAGAATTTCACCCGGAGGTCTACACATCCATGGAAGCGCAGAGGCTCCAGGGCAAGAATGAAATGTCAGATGCCTCTGCCGCCGCCATTATTCTTAAAAGTTATATAGATTCGCAAAATAATTAAATTTCCGTAAATGATTACAATAGAAGAATTTAAAAAGACAGAGATTACTATCGGGGAGATTTTAAAGGTGGAGGAGGTGGAAAGGAGCGATAAGCTTCTTAAACTCACTGTAAACTTCGGACTAAAACGATCAGAAGATCGTCCGCCCGAGCCGGAGGCTTTAGGGGAAGATATTCGCACAGTGGTTTCTGGTATAAGGAAATATTTTGGAGATCCACAAGAGCTTGTCGGAGTGAAGTGTGCTTTCGTCACCAACTTAGAGCCGCGACCTCTCATGGGCTTGGTAAGTGAGGGCATGATTATGGCAGCCTCTACTGACGAAGCATTCTCCCTCCTTCGAGTTTCAGAGGACATTCCTGCAGGCACGAGGATAAAATAAGTGGTAATATCGCAATGTGTTGCCCCCGTAGCTCAATGGATAGAGCAGCTCTCTTCTAAGGAGTTGATGTAGGTTCGATTCCTGCCGGGGGCACCAAAAATACGTGTTATCAACAGGCTTCTATTGATAAAGGTATTTACGTTATATAATTTCTATTGTCGAGCTAATTAGCATTAATATTTAATTTAGTAAGTATGGGAAAGACAATTGCAATGGTTGGTGGATGGATCGTCGTTCTACTTGGTGTTTTGGGATTCTTCCCTAACCCAATCGTAGGCGAAGGGGCCACATTCCACGCCGACATGATGCACAACGTTATTCACATCATTCTTGGCGCCCTTCTTCTCTGGACTGTGTATTCGCGTCCGGCAAAGATGGCCATGATGCTTAAGACTGTAGGTGGGATCTTCTTGGCATTGGCCGTTCTTGGCTTCGTTCTAGTTTCTGGTACAGGTTCACTCTTGGGTCTTGCAGAGGTAAATAGTGCAGACCACGTGCTTCACTTGGTATTGGGCGTGGTGTTTCTCTGGGCTGGCATGCAAGCAGGCAAGAGAAGCATGAGTGCGACTATGTAGATTCAGGTTCCTGGTTTATAACAAAAACACCCGAGTTCGGGTGTTTTTGTTTGTGCCGTATGTTAATATCGTTTCATTCGGGCGGTTAGCTCAGTTGGTAGAGCGCCTCATTTACACTGAGGATGTCAGGGGTTCGAGCCCTCTACCGCCCACAAGTACAAGCGAAATGTAGAGAAGGAGCTTGCTCATGCTCTAGCATTGAGCGCCGTACGCGTATCCGAGATTAGCGAGGATACAAATAGCATGCTCGATCTCACTCCCTACATCCTCTACGAAGACGAAGACATTCTTGCGGTAAACAAGCCTGCTGGTCTTGTGGTACACCCCGATGGCAGGACCAAAGAGGATAGTGTTTCAGAATGGTTTGTTTCTAAATATCCTGATGCCAGCGTGGTGGGAGAGCCTCTAGAATTAAAAAACGGCGAAAGAATTTCTCGCCCAGGAGTGGTGCACAGGATAGACAGAGAGACTTCCGGCGTTCTTCTCTTGGCCAAGAGTCATGATGGCCACGCGCATCTTAAGAATCAATTTCAAGATAGAAAGATAGAAAAAATTTATCATGCATTCCTCTATGGCTCGCTTAAGGATGATCACGGAACTATAAACTTACCCATAACAAAGAGTGCTACCGACTTTCGCAAGTGGTCAGCGGGGCGAGGAGGTAGGGGCGAGGAAAGAGATGCCGTTACTTATTACCAGGTGTTGAAACGGACTCCGGAGGTAACGCTAGTGGAGGCCAAGCCTAAGACAGGCCGGACCCACCAGATACGCGTACACTTCAAAGCTCTTCAGCGTCCGGTGGTCGGAGATTCTTTGTATGCCAAGGGGAAGCCTGGGCTCCTTGGCTTCAAGAGACTGGCCCTACACGCCAGGAGTGTTAGGTTTGAGAACCTAAAGGGGGAGAAAGTTACGGTCACAGCGCCGTATCCTCCAGATTTCAAGGCCGCCCTCGACAGCATAGGCTCTGCCGTGTTAGATTAGTGCTCTATTTATGCAAAGAGTATTAACTCCAGTAAAGACAGATGAGCGCGCAAACCTTGATCTTAGATCAGGGGACACCGTGCGTGTCTGGCAAAAGATCCAGGAGAAGGGCAAGACCCGTCTCCAAGCTTTTGAAGGTCTTATCCTGGCAAGGAAGCACGGTGCGGAAGCCGGAGCAACCTTCACTGTGCGCCGTGTTGCATCAGGTGTGGGTGTGGAGAAAATCTTCCCCCTCTATTCTCCTATGATAGACAAGATTGAAGTGATTAAGCGCTCCAAGGTTCGTCGTTCTAAGCTTTATCACATACGTGACAAGGCGGCCAAGGAAGTGCGCCGTCAGATGAGAAACATCCGCATGGCGCGAGAAGTCGCCCCTGCAGAAGAAGAAGTTGAAGAAGTTTCTGCGGAAGTAAAATAAATTTCTTAGCGCGCTATCGATTCTTGCTAGAATCGCACGCTCCTCTCACCACGTCTGGCTCCGAGACGCACGAAATTTACTTCACTTCCTTTTCTTGATATTGTGGAATTCTGCGCGGGTGTTGAAATTGGTAGACAAGCATCCTTGAGGTGGATGTGCCCTCTGGGCGTGGAGGTTCAAGTCCTCTCCCGCGCACATGAAGACGGTAGATCGTGAATACGTGGAATCCCACAAAGAGGAGATAATAGAAGCGATCCAGAAGGGGTCAATTTTCATCTATCCTACAGACACTATCTATGGCTTGGGCTGTAATGCGCTTCTTGATGATGCTGTGATGAGGTTACGAGAGCTTAAGCATCGCGAGGAGAAACCCTTCTCCGTTATTGCTCCCAGCAAGAATTGGATTATTAAAAATTGCGAAGTGAAGAGTGAAGATTTGGATAAATATCTTCCAGGTCCGTACACCTTGTTCGTCCGAAGGGATGAAAACGCGGTTTCCAGATTCGTGAATCAAAACGATGATACCTTAGGAGTACGTATCCCCACTCACTGGTTCACAGAGATTATAGCGGAAGCTGGCGTACCCTTTGTCACCACATCAGTAAACCTCTCCGGAGAGAAACATATGGAAGACATGAATTCAGCATCAAAAGAAATTCTCGATCAAGTCGATTACGTAATTTATGAAGGAGAGAAGAGAGGAGAGCCGAGCAAGAAGATTAATCTAGTAAGTTAGCCAGTTTTCTGATATAAAATGATCTCATGGTGGCTATGGTGTAGCGGTAGCACTGCAGCTTGTGGAGCTGCCTGTGTGGGTTCAACTCCCACTAGCCACCCCAACTTAGAAGATTCTAAATAACTTTATATAACAATGACTTTTGGGGTTGAGCTTGGTATCATTTTTATATGAAATCAAAAATTCTCATAGGGGTGGTAATTATCATCCTCATTCTATTTTTTATTATGAAATCGGTGTGGGGCGGAACTAGGGAAACAACATACGATGTTCCCTCAGAATTTCAAGGAGTGCAATTTACTTTCAAGGAACCTATGTTTTATCAAATCGGTGAGCCAGTGCAAGAAACATCTACCTTTAAAAAAATAGGCAATGAAATTGTTCCAGATCAAACCCTTAAAGATATTTATCGAGGCAGATTTCAATATGAAATTGTCTCAACTTCCACAAAATTCACCATAGTTGAGGTGGCTCACTTAGCGAATTATGGATTGCAATCAATTGATTCTGGGACACTCGGCCTTTATTACTATATTTTACAAAATGAAAATGGTAACAGGTTCTTCATTTCAGGTTTCCGCTTCAAGCATTATATATCAACGATAAATAAATAAGGTTCCTAATCATTTTTCTATTGTCAGTAACTCGAGGTAATAATCGGTAGGCACCCAAAATTTTGTGGAGCAAATTTTGGCGCGCCTACCGGGGTAGTGGGGTCGGGAGAAGATACTTCTCCCGTTGGCAACTCGATTTCTTATTAGGGTATAATACTGAGATGATTTTATTCCTTATTGTAGGTTTGTTTATAGGCGGGGCTGCAGTTGTCTTTGCTTTTCAAAATATTACTACAATAACCGTCACGTTTTTTGCCTGGCAGATTGAGGGGTCTCTTGCTTTGATTATTTTGCTAGCTATAGCAAGCGGTGTTTTGTTAAGCACGTTGGTGTTATTACCTGGGACAATTAAAAAGGATTTTCAGATTTCCGGCCTCATGAAGCGTATAAGCAAGCTAGAAAGCGAACTGATTGATAAAAAAAATGAGGTTGAGTCAGAGAAGTCTAAACTCGATGCCAACAACGCCTATCTCAATGATTTAGAAAAAAATCCTAGGGTTTAATAATAATATTCAAATAATGATTTCAATTTTCTTAGCAAAGGTTCTCGGTGCGTATCTAGTAATAGTAACTTCGGCAGTGCTCTTAGGGAGAGAGAGGATGGTCGCGGTGTTTCAAGGCATGGAAAGTGAGAAGAACGAATTCACTCTCTATGTTAGCGGTGCCCTCATCCTTATTCTTGGCCTCATTATGGTTAATGTACATAACATTTGGACAGCAGATTATAGAGGAATGATCACTTTCCTCGGATGGCTTACAGTATTTAAGGGAGCTGCGCGTCTCTTCTATGGAGACAAGGTGGTTGGATGGGGCAAAGCCATGGTCGCCAAGCCTTGGCACAGGATTCTTCTATGGATATTTCTTCTCATAGGAATTTGGCTTGCAGGAATAGGTTACGGATTTCTCAATTAATTAATGGATGGCCTACTGAAATTTGTAGAATTTAAATTTATTTCAACCCTTCCGTTAGAGGCACTATTGTGTAACCTCGAGCCTTAATTTCTGTGAATACTTCGTCAAGTATGTTTCCCGTGATGTCATCACCAATGTGCATGAGGTAAATGTTCCCAGGGGCTAAGTTATCAAGAATGCGTGCCTTTACCGTCTCTTCTGTCCACCCAGGACGCCAGTCCCAGGCATCTATCGTCCAATAAATGTGCTGATAACCGGACTGAGCTGCTACCTTTAAAACCTGAGCATTGCGGTCTCCATATGGAGCGCGGAAGTAGGGCTTGGTTGTAACACCGGTAATCGATTTTATCGCATCCTCAGCACTTGAAAGTTCGTTTTGTATATCCGCCTCGCCAAGCTTTGTAAGCTCGGGGTGATTGTAGGTGTGGTTAAAGATTTCATGTCCTTCATCGCGCATTTCCCTCACAGCCTCAGGGTTGAGTGTTGCCCACTTGCCCGTGAGGAAGTAGGTGCTCTTTAGATTGTGCTTCTTGAGGATGGCAATAATTTCATCGTGTGAGTGGTTGCCTGCTCCTCCGTCGAAGGTGAAGGAGACCCTCTTCGTATTTCCTGGCAGTTTCCATATCTCAGGAGGCACAGTGACGGTCGGCGTGCTCGTGGCTGGTGGAGGTGAGGTCACAGGTGGAGTTATGGGAGTAGAAGTGGCTGGCGGAGTGATGGGAGCGGGAGTATTAGTCTCATCGATGACAATGGGGGTACTTGTAGCAACGGGCGTATTTTCAATTGGAGAAGAAGTTTTCTTTGTCCAGGCGAAGACAGCGATTATAAGAATCAATACCAGAAGGATGGAAAAAATTTTTTGATTTTTTGTCATATATAAATAGACGTTTAACTTCTCAAAACGGATCTTATTCTACAGTTGAGG
>JBBDYY010000011.1:0-6321 GCA_040900505.1 Parcubacteria group bacterium | reverse complement strand
AGTTCCTCTGTGCTTAATACGAACGGGCGACCACGGAAATTTTTAAACGGTGGATTAAAGAAGGAACGTCTTTTGTAGGCCTCGAGGGCCACTCTTTCATTCCTTGCCTTCTTATTGCCACGAAAGTCTTGCCACGGGTAGTCATATCCGGCTGTCCAGCCCGGCTTAAAACCATTGAGTGCTGGAGAGCCGAATTGAGCAATGCTTCCTATAAACCCTCCCGTGTTAGTGGGATTGAAAACCTCCTTTTCGGCAAAGTATGTGCCTCTCATCATTGTGTCGAAGGCAACCTTGCCTGTAGTACGCTCAAGAGCTTTTATCACATCCTGATGACCTGTGCTTATGTCACGCAGTAAAGGCTCCCTTCCCTCTCCCATTTTGGGAGCATTCTTTTTTATAATCTCTTTTATTTCTTTCTCAGCAGCTTTCTGCCAGTCTGGACGGGAAAAGATTCTACCCAGTTTTAATCCTTCCTTTGTATGTCCCTGAATTAGTATTTGAAGCCATGCTTGTTCCCCCTTCTTTAATGAGCCCATAAATTCAAGAAAAGCCACTATAGGGTCATGCTTAAATTCTTCCTTGGGATCATCTGCCAGTCCGTAGTCAATATAGGTTTTTATAGGATAGACATCGTCCTTAGTTAGAGCAAATTGTCCGAACCATCCAAAGGTGTATTGCTCCGGATTGCGATGTATACCCAGAGCGTAGTCAGGAACCTCGTGGACTTCCACATTAGGCATTTGAGCGTAAAGCTGGGTCTCAACCCTATTTTTATAATTCTTTGGCATCCATATGAAAAATTTTACTGCTCCGCCCATGGAAACAATTTCAAGAGAGTACCAGGGCCTTACTGATCCTTCCCAATAAACCTTTATGAGATTACCTACTCCTATGTGATAAATATTGTTTAAGAAAAGTTCAACAGCCTGTGGAGACTTCATCATCTCCCTGGGAATCTTTATCTCAAGAAGTGTGCTCCCTTGCCCTTGTATATAGAGTCTTCTTTTGTAGTTGATCCAGAGGTCCCACCATATGACTATAAACATAAGAGGCACCCAGATAGGCGCCAAAGGAAGTATTGCGTTTAAAATTGGTCCGACTCCATCCTTGAGAATAGAGATAAGTTCGTAAAACATGGCTTAATTCTACACGAAACCTAGACGTTGTGGTATTTGTGATCCTTATCCTTTTTGAAATATCTGGAATTCTGCAGGTTCACGAGGATTGTGTTCTCCTTCACATATCTTTCTTTTAAAACCCTTTTTATGATTTCTTCCTTAGCCAGTGGGCCTTCCTTCTCAATAATCTTTCGTATTACATCCTTAACTACTCCAGACATATACCCCCATTCTGCCAGCGCATAAAGGCCCCTACCCACGAGAACAAAGCGAGGATCCTTTATGAGCTCATTGTGAGTGGTAGCAACATGAGCCTTCTTGTCGAAGTATTGAGAAATTGCCTTAGCAACTTCCTTAAAGTGTATGGGCGAACCGTGCTTTCGTATAACCAGGAAGGCATAATCACGCATCCCCTTAGCATTCACATTGGGTGAATCTGTCTTTCCCCATTCACCAAGTGGGTTCTTGCCTATTTTGTGAGAAATAGAGAGCCAGCGCTTGATAACCTCCTCATTTTTATATTTTTCATTTAAATCCTTAACTTCCTCCAAAAAATTGTTTATGAGGTCGCCCTCCAATACAAGTTCATCGTCATCAAGCTTGGCATAAAGTCGACGGAGTGCCGTCTGAATCTTTTTAGAAAGCTCTGGGTCCACGTGCCAACGATGCTTAAATTCATCATCCTCCTTTTCTTTATAAAAATATTCTCCAATAACCAAGAGGAAGTTGATGTGATTCTGGGTACTAACGTCCTTCGCTAGGTGCTTCAGTAAATCCTTTTCAGAAACTATTCCACCGAGGGAAACAATTATTTCTTTAAGTTCAATAAAGGCTGGCTGGAGATCTTTATACTCCTTTGACTTTCGCACTATGGAAAGAGAGTGATTCTCAATTTGGCGAACCCTTTCGCGGGTGATGCCATACTTTTTACCAATGGCGTCAAGGGTCATTTTGGCCCCGCTTGGACCTAAGCCATAGCGGTTGGAGAGAACATCCTGACCCCTCTTAGTAAGGACGGAAAGGAGGCGCTTAGTAGCCTGCTTTGGCTTGTAACTTAGGACAATAATCTTACTCATGAAGTTAATTTTTATCATTCACTGGTTTCAATGTCAAGTCATTGACCACCAGGGTATTGACTATCCTATATGACGATGTTCACGACACGACCTTTCACAACAATTATTTGACTTGGACTCTGGCCAGAAAGCCATTTCCCGACCTCAGGAAGAGCGAGGGCAGCTGCCTTCACCTCATCCTCATCTGCCGTCAGAGCTAAATCAAGTGTGGCTCTAACCTTGCTGTTGACTTGTACTGCATATGTAGCAATTTCCTTTATAATCTTCGACTCATCAAATGTGGGCCAAGTGGCAAGGTGGATGGAAGTCTCGTGCCCAAGCGCATGCCAGAGCTCCTCTGTAATATGAGGTGCGAATGGAGCAAGTAATAAGAGAATGGTCTCATAATCTTTGCGCGAGATACTATTCTTCTCTGAAAATGAGTTCACAAGAATCATTAAAGCTGAGACAGCCGTATTCATCTTCATTGATGATATGTCATCCGAAACTTTTTTTATTATAGGGTCTATCGTACTTTCAGATGCTTCCTCTTCCTCTGATATTTTCTCACTAAGTTTCCACACCCTCTCAAGGAATCTCCTCACCCCTACCGCTGCATCAGGATTCCACGGGTAAGAGCCTACTTCGTTGTATGGACCAATGAAGGCCAAATAGGTTCTTACGGTATCCGCACCTAGACGGGATACGTAGTCATCAGGATCAACAACATTTCCGCGGGACTTACTCATTTTCTGGTTATCAGTTCCCATGATGAGTCCCCTGTTCATTCTGCGCCTGTAGGGCTCACTCTCATTTACTAAATTAATATCAAAAAGAACTTTATGAAAGAACCTACTGTATAAGAGGTGCATTGTGGTGTGCTCAGCCCCTCCTGAGTAAAAGTTAACCGGCATCCAGTTCTGAAGCATCTCCTTTGATGCAAACTCTTTATCGTTCGTAGGATCACAGTACCTAAGGAAGTACCAAGAAGAATCTACAAAAGTGTCCAATGTGTCCGTCTCTCTTAAGGCATTTCCTCCACACTTAGGACACTTCGTATTGACCCATTCCTCGACTTTAGAAAGTGGAGACTTGCCATCATTCCCAGGTAAATAATCCAAAACCTCGGGAAGTATTACAGGCAGGTCTTTTTCAGGCACAGGAACAGCTCCACAGTCCTTGCAGTGGATAATAGGTATGGGACAACCCCAATATCTCTGCCTTGATACTACCCAGTCACGTAATTTGTATTTAGTCACTTTCTCACCATAATCCTCAAAGCCAGCCTTCTTGTAACCTTCTAATACAGGTAGCTTGTATTTTTCTGCGAATTCTCTGTCTCTCTCATCATCGGCTGGTACGCACATGATAGCGCCAGTGCCATAATCTGCTGATACATAATTTACTACCCAGATTGGAATTTCCTCCCCGTTTGCAGGATTAATAGCTTTATACCCGGTATCTACACCGAGCTTCTCCTTGTTCTCGCGTTCAGTAGCAGATTTTATACCAAAGTCGTTATCAAAAAGTTTTATAGCAACCTCGGGAGCTACAGCAAGGAATGTGGCACCGAAAATGGTGTCCGGTCTTGTTGTAAAAACTTTAATAGTCGTTAGTTGTCTTGCCCCGCCTGAGCTAAGCGGGGTGAGGTTGTTAGTTGTTAGTTGAAAATCGATCTCCGCTCCTTCCGATCTTCCTATCCAGTTAATTTGTGAATCCTTGATGTGCTTCGGCCAGTCTAGCGAGGTGAGATCGTCTATAAGCCGGTCCGCATAATCGGTAATCCTCAGGTTCCATTGAAGCATGTTCCTCTTCAGAACCTTACTACCACAACGCTCGCATTCTCCGGCAATTACCTGCTCATTAGCCAATACTGTCTTGCATCCCGGGCACCAATTTACTGGAGTCTCAGATTGGTATGCCAAGCCTTTTTCAAAAAATTTAAGAAAAAGGTATTGAGTCCACCTATAGTATTCCGGAGAGGCAGTGATCACCTCTCTCGACCAGTCAAAGGAGGCCCCCATGGAGCGTAACTGCTTCCTCATGTAATCAATGTTAGAGAAGGTCCACTCACTTGGATTGACATTATTTTTTATTGCAGCATTTTCGGCTGGCAATCCGAATGCATCAAAACCCATTGGATACAAAACATTCTTCCCTAACATTCTTCTGTATCTCGCGTAGATGTCAGGTACAGCGAAGGCATACCAGTGTCCTACATGGAGATTACCTGAGGGATAAGCAAACTCGACTAATACGTACTCATTTTCCTTACCTTCAATCTTATTAGGAGTAGTGTATAGACCGCTTTGTTCCCACTCCTTCTGCCATTTCTTTTCAATCTGTTTGGGGTCGTATTCTTTCATTCATTTATCTAGGTCTATTAGGAGGGTAAAAATCAGGGTCTATGGTGCGCTCGAAGCACTGCCTGCCGGCTTCGTGATGCCAGCTGCTAATTCCTTTCATCATTATGGAGGGCTCTGCCATCATAGGACGTGCTATGGAAACATTACCATTGTTGCCTACATACTCGGCGGTTGGAAGATTGAAGTTGGCACAGAGGTGGAAGGAGAGATCACTAGTCCTTTCGTACTCATACGAAGAGCCCGTTTCCGGATCCACGGGCATAACCCATCCAGACACATCTCCCGCGGTAAGGCCAGATAGGTTCTCGGGCAGGGCATTCTTACTCTGCCAGTAATTTATTATCTGCCATTGAATGTTTTCAAGATTCATCACTCTTTCGGAATCCTGTCTAAGCGAACGCTGTGTAGCGGGTGAACCCATTACGACAAATCCGGCAATAATCGAACCCAATACCAAGAGAATAGCGAATGCCCGCCAGATCATTCTATTTTTCCTCGTTAGCCCGCCACGCAGATCAGTAAGGAAATATCCGAATATGCTTCCTGCCACTACAAGCACAGAGAGACCCTTGAGAAGGAACGCTGTAGTTATGTCCTGCCCGTCTAGAAAGTAATAAAGAATAGTTACAAGATCCGCAACCATTGCAACTCCCGCGACAAAGAGAGTGATGAATACAAGCCATCTACGAAGACCAGCCTCTCTTAATGCGGGTTCAGCTTCATAAGTCTGTTGGATAGACCATGAGAGAGTGAGAAAGAGAGGAAGAACCACAATAAGTGTGGCAACTGGCAGGCTTATAGGACTTCCATAGTAAGCATAGCTAATATAATTCTGATTTGTGGGAGGGAATGCTGAGTTAATAACTCTAAATAAGAGATTAAGCAGGGCAATAGCCCCAGCATATAGGGCTGCCATAGCACCTAGTTGAAAGAAGAAATCTTTTGCAGCGATTTTCATAAATATTTTATTAGACCTAATTATATCAAAAACTCAATAACATCCCCATCCTGGACCACATATTCCTTACCCTCTGTCCTTACCCAACCTTTAGCTCGGGCAGAAGCGTATGACCCCGCTTCTATGAGCTTGTCGTAATGAATGACCTCGGCCCGAATAAATTTTTCTTGGAAGTCGGTGTGAATGGACTTGCCTGCGACTGGAGCCGTCGCATCTCTCTTGGTAGTCCAGGCACGTGACTCCTTCTCTCCTGTAGTGAAGAAGGTTATGAGGTCTAGAAGTTTGTATGCTTCTACAATAAGTGTGTCTACGCCCTGACCAAAGATAGGATCAACTTCGACATATGGCCCGGGTATCTTTGATTTAAATTCAGCGCTAATTTGGGGAGCAACCTCCGAAGTATTAAGTACGTAAAGAGTCGGTTTAAGTATCCCTGCTTTCTCAAGCTCGAGATTAATAATTTCGATATCAAAAATTGGGTCAACTTTCTCATGGACATGTATTATACCTGGATCCTCAAAGGTTCGCACCATTTCAATCACAGCATCTACTTCACGGATGTGCGAGAGAAACTTATTACCCAATCCCTCCCCCTCTGCGGCGCCTCTAACTAGCCCCGCAATGTCCACGAACTCAACAACAGCCGGCACGACCTTCTTTGACTTACTAAGCTCTGCCAATTTATCAAGTCGCTCATCAGGTACAGGCACAATACCCACAGATGGGTCAATTGTGCAGAACGGGTAATTCTCTGCTGGAACAGATTTCTTGGTAAGCGTATTAAATAATGTTGATTTGCCAACATTGGGTAAACCTACAATACC
>JBBDYY010000010.1:0-6344 GCA_040900505.1 Parcubacteria group bacterium | reverse complement strand
TTCACATCAAATCCCTTTTTCTTAATCTCTTCACGAAGTTCGTCTGATCGAATAAAATCTTTCTCTCCACGGGCTTGCTCACGCTTTTTCATAAGCTCCTCCACTTCCGCTGGTATTTCTGTGATGGCGAATTCATTCGTATCTATATTCAAACCAAGCACCTTATCGAAATCAAGTAATGTAGCCTTCTTGTCCTCAGGGCTTACTGACGAATCCTTTATAAGGTTCCAGAGGATAGCTAGAGCCTCGGGGGTATTCAAATCATTCTCTATAGCTTCTACAAATTGGGTTTTGTACTTTAAATTTATATCACCAATATTTGGGATAGATGATACAAATTCTTTTATCTTTCTGTATGCATTCTCCGCAGATTGAAGAGCTTCCCAAGTAAAGTTCGCTTTAGATCTGTAGTGAGAAAGTAGAATGAAGTAGCGGTAGGAGAGGGGAGAGAAGTCGCGATCAACTATGCCTTGTAGCCTCACAACATTGCCCTCACTCTTGGCCATCTTGGCTTGAGAAAGGTTTATAAATTCGTTGTGTAGCCAATAATTTGCTAGCGGTTTCTCTGAAGCATTTTCTGATTGGGCTATCTCGTTGTTGTGGTGGATGGGGGCTAGATCGATTCCTCCAGTATGAATATCAAAGGTCTCGCCCAAGTATTTAGTACTCATGGCGGAGCACTCTATGTGCCAGCCGGGGAAGCCCTGTCCCCAAGGGGAAGTGAAGCCTAGAGACTCATTAAATTTCCAGAGAGCAAAGTCTTTTTGATTCTTCTTCTCAGGATTTGGACCTATTCTTGATTCGTCTCCTCCCGCTATTCCCAATTTACCATAGTGAGGATCCCTGGATGTATCAAAGTAGATGCCGTCAGTAGTGGTGTAGGTAAAGCCTTTCTCCTCAAGTTTTTTAATAAGTTCAATTTGCTCGGTCAAATGCTCTGAAGCCTTGGGTAATACCTGAGGAGATAAAATATTTAGTTTGTTCAAGTCCTCCTTGAATCGCTCTGTGTAGAAGCCAGCTAGCTCTGCCATGGCCTCAATGGTTATAGGTCTATTCTCCCGCACTAGCGCCTTGGTCATTTTATCCTCGCCCTGGTCTCCGTCTCCTGTAAGATGGCCGAGGTCAGTAATATTCATTACCTGCTTGACCTCAAATCCCGCGTACTCAAAAGTGCGTCTTAGTGTGTCTGCGAAGAGATAGGACCTCAAGTTTCCTACGTGCACATAGTCATAGACAGTGGGTCCACAGTGATACATGCCGACCTTGTCTGGCGAGAGAGGTTTAAACTCTTCCACAGTGTTTGTGAGTGTGTTGTGTAGTCTTATCATCCGGCTGATTATATCGTATAATTGACTAAATGGAATTTTGGAGAAACTATAAGGAAACGGTTCTCGCCTGCATTATTGTCGCAGGCATCTTTTTCACTCTAGGTCTTAATGTTGGAGAAAGGGACAAGGAGGTTGTCGTACTTGGCGTTCTGAACCAGGAGCTTGGGGCAGCTTCTGTTGACTTCGCGCCATTCTGGAAAGCTTGGAATGTTTTGAACGAAAAGTATGTTTCCGCTACAACATCTGAGCAAACAACAGATGAGGATAAGGTCTGGGGCGCCATAAAGGGACTAACATCCTCATATGGTGATCCATACACCGTTTTCTTCCCCCCAGTAGAATCAGAAATGTTTGCCTCAGACATCCGGGGTAACTTCGAAGGAGTGGGGATGGAAATTGTGGCAAAAGAGGGAGCCCTCACTGTAGTCGCCCCCCTTAAGAATTCTCCTGCAGAAAGGGCGGGGCTCCTACCAGGGGACAAAATTTTAAAAATTGATGACATGGAGACATCAAATTTGAGTACAGAGGAAGCAGTCAGACTCATACGTGGCCCAAGAGGAACTCCGGTTATCCTTACCATTTATCGTGAGGGGAGAAGTGCCCCATTTGATATATCTGTTACCCGAGACGTTATCAACATTCCTACAATTGCTACCCGCCTTCTTCCTGAAGGAATTTTCCTTATTGAGCTTTATAGCTTCTCTGAGAATTCTCCCAATCTATTCCGTGGTGCGCTTAGGCAATTTGTGGAAGCCCGCTCTAGTAAGCTTATTCTCGATTTGCGGGGGAACCCAGGGGGATACCTTGAGGCTTCTATAGACATGGCGAGCTGGTTTCTTCCTAGCGGGAAGGTGGTAGTGAGAGAAAGCTTCGGCGATGGCAGGGAGGAAAAAGCTTATCGCTCCAAGGGCTATGACGTCTTTAATGATAAGTTGCAATTCGTAATTCTCGTTGACGGCGGATCCGCTTCCGCTTCAGAAATACTTGCTGGAGCTCTCGCTGAGCACGGAGAGGCAATCCTTATTGGAGATACAACATTTGGCAAGGGATCAGTACAAGAGCTTGTCTCTATAACCCCCAAGACTTCTCTTAAGGTAACCATTGCCCACTGGCTTACTCCCTTGGGTAAATCCATTTCTAATCAGGGTATTACGCCAGATATCGTAGTGAAGCGTACTGAGGAAGATATTCTCGCTGGTAGAGACCCTCAGCTTGAGAGAGCTATACAATATTTACAAACTGGCGAGTAACTATATGATATGGGCATGAATCCCGTTAGAAGCCTCGGTCACGGTTTCAATCGGTGCTATTCTTTAAATATGAAATACAGTATGGAAACTTACAATGAACTTAATTATGTAGGCTCGTTGACCGAGACCTGCTTCTAACGGGATGAAGGTAATTATGCTCAAAGATGTGAAAGGGGTGGGGAAGAGGTTTGAGGAAAAGGAGGTTAGCCCTGGCTATGCTACTAATTTTCTCTTGCCTAAGAAGCTTGCAGTGGAAGTTAGGGGTTCTGCGGCAGGACAAGTAAAGGCACTTAAGGATGCTGAGGCAAAGACGAAAGCCAATACAGAAAGTAAGCTTGCAAAGAATATTGCAGAGATTGCAGGGACTGAAGTGGTGATAAAGATGAAGGCCAATGAGAAGGGCCACCTCTTCGCCTCGCTAAATCCAGAAAAAATTTCCGAGCTTTTAAAGAAGGAAAAGGGGATTGATGTCGACTTCGCTTACATTAATCTCATAGAAGCAATAAAGGAAACAGGCACCTTCAGGGTGCCTGTTAATGTGGGGGAGAAGGAAACTCACTTTACCCTTGTGGTAGAACCTCAATAACCTTCTTCTTCATTATCCTGTTATCGAAGTGAGTTTTCCTCTTGGTAGTCATGGCGACGATGCCATCTACGAGGGCAAAGAGAGTGTGATCCTTACCAATACCAACATTCCTTCCGGGCAATACATCTGTACCGCGTTGACGCACGAGAATAGAGCCTACTTGCGCAGTGCTTCCAGGGGAAAGCTTCAGACCCAGATATTTAGGATTGGAATCTCTCCCGTTTTTCGTTGTTCCACCGGACTTTTTTGTTGCCATATCGTTATATAATTGAGCTATGAATATACCCGATCTTCTCTATAAAATCAAGTCTCTACGTTCGGGATCCGAGTCAGAAGTCATTAGATTTAACGAAGAGGGTGAAGTAGTGAGACACAGTGTCTTCGACAAGGTATTCCTCGCACTCATTATCATTTTAGTTGGGACGCTTTCCTTCGGCCTCGGCAGGCTTACGGGGACAGGGGAGAGAGGGGGAGTTACTCTTGAAATTGACGAAGGTCTTATGGGCAGCCTTCCTCTAAATGCTGTTGCTGGTTATTCCAGAGATACTCAAACCGAGAATAAAGGTGAGGTAAGTGCCTCAAGTAAGGGGACTAGATACTACTATTCGCACTGTAGAAATACGATTTCGGAGAAAAATAAGATAATCTTCGCCACACCGCTTTTGGCCGAAGCCGCAGGCTACACTCTGGCCGCAAATTGTCGTCCTAGGTGACTTAAATTGTGGCTTAACTAAGCCATTTATAAGCACTCAATACAATTTAATCCTTGACTTTATGCTTGAAAGGTGCTAGTCTTATTAGGAAGTGAGCACGAGCTCGCTTTTGTTTACCCCCTGAGACATGACGAAAGTCTGTGTCTTAAGGGCTCTGGGAGAGAAAATCTTATATCGCCACCCCGAGAGTTATCACTTAAAACAAAGTTATTTTACAGTTTACGACCATTAGTCTTCTCTTCAGTCTCTCTTCTTCTGCGCTAGCAGTGCTTCCAGCCATCACGGCTCCAGCACCCGCTCCCGTAGAAGCTAAGGCTGAGGTAGCAATACCTCTCAAGAAAGAAGTGAAGTCCGAAGACTATGAGCCGATGACCGATTCCAAGAACGTTAAGAAATTCGTTGAAGATTACTTCGCCGATATACCTCTCATGGTTCAAATTGCAGGTTGCGAATCTCGCTTCCGACAGTATAAGAACGGCAATGTGATTCGTGGAGAGATAAACAATAAAGACGTCGGAGTGATGCAGGTTAATGAACATTATCATGCCGCTACCGCTCTGAAGCTCGGCATTGATATCTACTCCATAGATGGTAACGTAGCTTACGCTCGATATCTCTATGAGAAGGAAGGTGCCAGGCCGTGGATGTCTTCATCCGCATGTTGGGCAAAGTTCAAAGAATCTGAAATCGCACGTAGGTAATATTACAAAAGCCCCATCACACGATGGGGCTTTTGTTTTGTACCCCAGTGATTAAGCTGTGAGATCCACTTCATAGGTACTTACGAATGATGATTATCATTTCCTCCGTGAAATTTTTCATGTATATCTCTCAAACGTTTATTTGTTACGTGTGTGTAAACTTGGGTAGTTGATACATTCTTATGCCCTAGGAGTTCCTGTACACTACGTAAATCTGCTCCATGGGACAATAGGTCTGTTGCATATGTATGACGTAATGTGTGGGGTGTAACCTTCTTTGATAGACCAGAGAGCTTTGCGCTTTTAGAAATCATTAATTGAATATATCTGGCTGACAGACGAGAATCGTCTTCTTCCTTTGATCTAAAGTTTATGAAAAGTGGTTTGTATACATCTTTGCGAATCTCCATGTATTTAAGTAGCCATTCCGCAGCCCTGGGGGATATAAAAATGGTTCTGACGTGCTTTCCTTTGCCAATAATTGAAAGCTCAAAGGTTTTACTAGAGTCCATTTTTTTATTAATAAAAGATATATTATCTACGTTAAGAGATAAAAGCTCTGAAATACGCATACCAGATGAGAAGAAAAGCTCCATGATAGTCCGATCTCGTAAGCCGCTTGGTGTTGAGGTATCAGGTACTTTTAACATTTTTTCTACATCGGCTATTTCAAGGAAAGAAATATTTTCCTCATTCTTTTGTTTCGCTAGTTTAACTTTTGAAGAGGGAAGTGATTCTATGTCGCGTTCTGCTAGGTAATTTAAAAATGCTCGCAACGCAATTAAATAATAGTTTTGAGACTTTTTGCCAAGATAGGTTCCGCCCGGCGTTTTGTATATTCGGGCTAAATATAATCGGTAATCCCATATATGCTTAGCGGTTAATTGATGGGGGACCATCTTCTCCTCCCCGTTCTTTTTAAGCCAATCTACAAAAAGTTGTAGGTATTGTTTGTAATTTTTTTGAGTGTTGTTGGATAATCCCTTCTCTATTTCACAGTAATCAAGAAAGGGAGAAATGTGATCAATAATTGAGAGGGGACCATTGGCCATGCCTTGATATTATCATGTTATCTCGTTCGCACAATATATGTAAAACGAACAAGTGGGGATAAGCCTAAGGCTAGGCCACTTCCCCCATGAATGGAATCCTAAGAAGGCGTTCTGGCCTCTCTTTACGCCGTTTATACGCCTCCAGGGCGCTTCCTAGGATCAAGGTACGGCTTCCGTATCTCCTATCGAGTTTATCCACGGTATTGAAGACTGCTTGCCAGGAGGCACTTTTGGCTCCCCTACCGAAAAGGTCATTTTGAGCCAGGCCCTCCGGTACTAGTCCTGACAAGGTTACTCCCGTGGCTCTATAAGGCACATTGGGTCTATAGACCATATCAAAGGTCGACTTAATGGCATCTAGGACCTCATTAGGGATGTTCGTAGACCTCTCTAATGGTATTTCGAATCGATGATATCGGAATTCTTGTGTTTTAAGAAAATAATAAACTTTTCTTGCAGAGAGTCCTTGTGCTCGTGCCTTACTGCAGGCGCATAAAACATTTTTAGAAAGTTCGGAGAATAAAAATTTTTTATTACTTCTAAGTTGGTGGACCTGCCAGACGGCAGGCAGGGTAAATGATCGTGTCACTTGTATGCTTCCTTGAGCATCTGACTCAGTTTGTACATCATAGACAGCTTCTCCACGGAGTTCGTGCCATATGGCGAGGTATGGCTTAGACAAGTTGGCTCTTACCCATGCCTCAGGCCGTTCTA
>JBBDYY010000009.1:0-1034 GCA_040900505.1 Parcubacteria group bacterium | reverse complement strand
CAAATAAATCTGTTGGAATACTTTGCCCATGAGAGAGGAGGAAGACATCGTCCGGGCTTTGCGGACTAAGCTTAGTAACAGAAGAGGGGAAGCTTATCCTTCCGCGCGCACTCACAATGGTGTCCTTGGGGAAGATGAATGATCTGTCCTGCATCACAAGTGCTCTGCCATAGAGATTCATCTCTTCTGGAGAATTGTTTGTCACTTCTATTCTCTCTTGTGTTACAGAAGTTATGGAAACTTCTGCGGAATGCACTCTAACCTTTGTCCTTGATACTGCTTCCACCCCCTCACGCGTTGTGGCATTGAGGACCACATGATACTCGCCGGGGAAAACATAAGTGTGATTAACTGTTTCCCCCACTAGCACAGAGCCGTCACCGAGTGACCAGGTGAAATTAATCTTATTTGACTCTTCCCCGCTTACTTCTGCTCTTAGTTCTATGGGAGTACCTATGTGCGTGAGGCGCTCGCGTCCTGCACCCACCTTAAACTTGCTTGTAGAAGTAAGTGTGCTTAAGGGTGTCGCGGAGTGGTGAGAGGAGGAACTAGAGCTCGATGATCCGCTACTTTCTTCTGACTCGGTAGGAGGCACCTCTTCTTCTGTGGTTGTAGAAGTGCCAGATGATCCAGATGTGTAGGTAGTAGTAAATTGTGTGCTCCACTCAGAAGCAGTACCGTAATCGGCATTTATAGTGAGAGTGTAATTCTCTCCCGCACTATGCGTGTAGTAAAAATTGCGATTAGCGTCACTAGCCGATATGTACGCCTGAATAGCCCCACCGCCTTGCGCTGTAAAGGAGCCGGAAGCAGTAGAAGAGAAGGAAAGCTTAAGAGTTTTCGGCACGTGACATGACTCTCCGGCACTTGTCTGAGCTTGGACAGTGAGAGAGGTCTTGGTACTAGTGTTCTCCCAAGAGCCGGGGATCACAGCAATCTTCCCCACAGTACAAGGGTCCGCTTGAGCAAACAAGGGGAAGAGCAAAAAAGAAAGGAGAAATAATTTATGAAAAATATTTATCCGCATAGGCTAT
>JBBDYY010000008.1:4877-6970 GCA_040900505.1 Parcubacteria group bacterium | reverse complement strand
GCTTCGCGCGTCCCGCATTTGGGCTTCAAAAAAACCGTCTAGTTCTATTCTGGTGCGCCGGGCAGGATTCGAACCTGCGTAGGCCGAAGCCGACAGATTTACAGTCTGTTGTATTTGACCACTCTACCACCGACGCAATAGAGGTCATTCTATAGAATTTACGAGTTCAGTCAATCGGAATTACTTGGAAGTAGCCCTGTGACGGGGAGAAAGGATCGCGGCGCCTGACTTCTTGCCCTTTCGTATATCGAAAGTGAATTCCGAACCCTTCTTGTCTACCACAACAGTGCCACCAGAAAGGACTTTGTTGCTTATCATGAGAGTTGCCACGGGATTAAGGATTTTAGTTTGTATCAATCTCTTCAAAGGTCGTGCTCCGTACTGGGGGTTATAACCCTCTTCGGACAAACTTTCAAAGACTAGGGGTGTAACCTCCAGGTCAATTTCTTTGGCCTTCAGACGATCCTTAATCTCATCGATTTGAATTCTCACTATCTTCCTTATAACCTCCTTGGAAAGCAGGTCAAAGACAATGATCTCATCAAGACGATTCAAAAATTCTGGGCGGAATTGGTCCTTAAGGGCGTCCAATACTTTCTCCTTAATACCATCGAAGGATTCCTTATCCCCCTTGCTAAAGCCAATGGACTGCATCTTGTCTATAAAATTGGCTCCAACGTTTGAGGTCATTATGATAATAGTGTTTTTGAAGTTAACTACCCTCCCCTTCGCATCCGTAAGACGTCCGTTGTCTAGCACTTGAAGAAGTACATTAAAGACCTCAGGATGAGCCTTCTCTATCTCGTCGAAAAGTACGACAGAGTATGGTCTGTGTCTTATAGACTCGGCGAAGCTTGACCCTTCATCAAACCCAACGTATCCAGGTGGAGCCCCAATAAGTTTAGAAACAGAGTGCTTCTCCATGAGTTCCGACATATCCACTCGTATAAGAGCCTTTTCGTCATCAAACATAAATTCTGCCAAAGCCTTGGTAAGCTCGGTCTTCCCTACCCCTGTAGGTCCGAGAAACATAAAGGAGCCAATAGGTCTATTGGGGTCAGATATTCCCGCACGACTTCTCTTCACTGTATCAGCGATTTTTCCGACCGCTTCCTCCTGGCCGACCACTCTCTCCGTCAAGAATTCTTCCATGCGCCCGAGCTTCTCTGCCTCTTCTTCAAGCATTCTTGCGGTGGGTATACCTGTCCAGCGAGAGACCACTCTGGCAATATCTTCCTCAGTAATTTCTTCCTTAAGGATTCGTCTGGAGCTTTGAAGCTTCTTAAGCCTCTTAGCCTTCAAGTCCAATTCCTTGGTAAGAGTGGGGATCTTGCCGTAGCGCAACTCAGCCGCACGTGAGAGGTCGGCTCTCGCCTCTGCTGCTTCTGCCTCCATGCGAGAGATATCTAGATTTTTCTTTATCTCTTTTATTTCCCCTACTGTTTCCTTCTCGTTTTTCCACTTCAATTCTATTTCAGAAGTTTTTTCTCTTAGGTTTGCTATTTCGCTATTTATTACCTTTATGCGGGCTTTAGACTTAGCATTCGCTTCTTTCTTGAGCGCCTCTTTCTCTATCTCGAGCTTAACAATCTTTGACTGAGTTTCCTGAAGGATCGGCGGCATGTTCTCAAGAGAAATTTTCAGATATGAGGAAGCTTCGTCAATAAGATCCACCGCCTTGTCGGGCAGGAACCTGTCTGTGATGTACCTTGAAGAAAGTGTCACCGCAGACTGAATGGCAGCATCGGTTATATGAACGCCGTGGTAAAGCTCGTACCTTTCCTTAAGGCCTCGGAGAATAGTCATGGCATCTTCAACGGATGGCTCATGTACATGCACGGGTTGGAAACGGCGCGTAAGGGCCGGATCCTTCTCTATATGCTTTTGATATTCACGAAGCGTTGTGGCGCCTATGGCACGCAAGTCACCACGTGCTAGAGGGGGCTTGAGCATGTTTGACGCATCAATTGACCCTTCTGCGGCTCCTGCCCCCACGATGGTGTGTATCTCGTCAATAAAGAGAATTATTTTACCTTCCGACTTTTCTATCTCCTTGATTATGTTCTTTAACCTCTCCTCAAATTCTCCGCGGT
>JBBDYY010000008.1:0-4777 GCA_040900505.1 Parcubacteria group bacterium | reverse complement strand
GACTTTTCTATCTCCTTGATTATGTTCTTTAACCTCTCCTCAAATTCTCCGCGGTATTTGGTACCAGCAATTAGGAGACCGAGATCGAGAGAAACCAGTTCTTTATCACGTAAAGATTCTGGTACGTTACCATTGACCATTTGTATTGCCAGGCCCTCTGCAATAGCGGTCTTGCCAACACCTGCCTCTCCGATAAGAATTGGATTGTTCTTCGTACGTCGAGAGAGAATCTGAACAATACGGGAAATTTCTTCATCTCGTCCAATGACCGGGTCAAGCTTGTTCGCCTTGGCTAGAGCAGTGAGGCTCCTGGTGTACTTGGAAAGTGATTTGTATTTCTTATTTTCCTTTGGTGCAGAGTCTTTGCTCTTCTTCACTTCCTCCAAAACCTTAAGAACTGTCTGCCTGTCTATTTTGAATTTTTGTAAGAGTTCACGTGCCTCACCCGGAATATCGAGTATGGATATAAAGAGGTGCTCGGTAGACACAAATTCATCTCCCAATGACTCTGCAACCTTCGAGCTTGAGTCAATGCTGTGAGCAAGCTCAGGGGTTAAATATATTTGATATGAGGGGGCTAAAGTCTGCCCACTCTCCGTGCTTTCTATGGCCTCAAGTACAGTGTCGGTAAGAAGCAGAGTGTCTACCTCCATTTTGTCCAAAATAGATATAACCATGCTCTCCTCCTGAAGAATCAGGGCGCCTAAAAGATGCATGGGATTTACATGGTTCTGTCCTCGTTCTATAGCAAGCTCGTGAGCCTTGCGGACGGCTTCTTTAGCCTTAGTTGTGAAGTGTTGAAATGGCTGCATACCGTTAAGATATAACGCTCTATCTGCTTGTCAATTACAGGCCCCCCTGGGCAAGTAATCTCTTGATGGGTTCGTGTGCGATGTAAAAGCCTGGAGTGAGGGTTAAATCTTTGCCAGTTACCTTAATCCCCACAAGCTGACCGCTTAAATTAATTAATGGGGACCCGACCAATTCACCCTGAGCACGAATGTCGGTAGAGATGCCAGCTGTAATCTTCACATCAGCAGAGGTTCTAGTTACTAAGCCGAGCACTCGACCAACTCCTATAGCCGTCTCTTCCCTTCCCTCGATTGCGATGACGCTCTGGCCGAGCTTGGGAGCTGCTGGAGCGAATGTGATAGCCGAAAACTCTTTGTGTCCCTCGTCTGGGGTTATTTTAAATAAGGCTATGCCATCTTCACTTTTTTCCAATGATGTGGGGACGAGTGGAAGTATAGAACCATCATGAAGCGTTACTGCATATGTCATGCCTGGGGCTAGCTTTTCTCCATCAGTTACCACTAACCCATCCTTACTCACTATGGCTCCCAGTCCATAAAAGACTTCGACCCCGTCCCCTCCCTTTACCCTTATGCGTACTACTGATTTTGTAACTTTTTCTATAGAGGAAAGAATTGCGTCTTCCTCTTTAACAACGGTCACTTCCTTAATAGTGCCTGTGGGATTAGCAGGTGTTGGAGCGACTGTCTCAATAGTTCTCTCAACCACTCTGTTTATGGTCTGAGTAACGCTTACTGGTGCCTCCGCCAATAGTGATGTGGTAATAATGCCTGTAGCAATAGAAGACACGAAGCTTACAAGAAGCGAAAGGAGAACTATCTGTGTCTTTGTAAGATCTTCCATCGTTGTCATGGAGTGATTTTATCACATACAGAAGCGTGGTGCATTACTTCTTTAAGCGCTGACAAAGCCCTTGTTATATCGCTATTCTTAGTATGAAGGCCGAAGGAAAATCTGATCGTCGATTCCTCCAGATCTCTCCTTCCTGTGGCCCGTAAGGCGTTCATGCCGGGCTCATTCTTGCCTGTGCCACACGCACTTCCTGTGGAAACGAGAATCCCCACAAGGTCAAGCTGTATGGCTAGGAATTCCGCCAGAACACCAGGGAAGGAAACGCTTATGATGTGTGGAGAGACTTCACCTTCGACACCATGAATAATTGCATCGTTAAAAGTTTTTCGAATTTCATTTACAAATCTTTCTCTTAATTTTTTCAGTCTCTCTCCTTCCCTCTCCTTTATCATAAAAATTTTCTCGAGTGCGGTAACGAATCCCGCAATAAGAGAAACGTTCTCGGTGCCAGAGCGTAATCCCCTTTCCTGCCCACCGCCAAAAGTGATGGGGTGTAGAACAGCCGGTGGGCGGACCACTAAGAGTCCCACTCCCTTTGGTCCATAAAACTTTCCGCCATCCAAACTTAAGAGATCAATATGCATGCCTTCAACATTTATTTCTGTAAAAACTGCCTGGCTTGCATCCGAGTGAAAGTAGGGATACGGAGTATTATTGTGCTTGCGGAATTCTCTTATAATTCTTCCAATCTTGCCTACCGGCTGAATAGTGCCTAGTTCCCCGTTTACCAGAGATACTGATACCAAGACTGTCGCAGGAGTTAAAAGGGCTTTGATCTTCTCCTTATCTATAAACCCTTGCGCACTGGGCTCCACAACACTTACTCTCGCTCCTCTCCTCTCTGCTTCCTTTACAGATTCTAGGACGGCCGGATGCTCTAAGGAGCTTACTATTATGTGCGGGGTCTTTATTGTTGCTCTTAACCTCTCAAACGTTCCTAAAATTGCCAAGTTGTCTGACTCAGTGCCACCGCTTGTGAAAATAATATTTTCCTTTGCCACCTTTAGAATTTCCGCCACTTTGGTGCGAAACGTTAGCAAATCTTTCTTAACCACTTGTGCCTCTTCATAAATGGCTGAGGGGTTATAAAAATAATCTTGCCAGTATTTCTCCATTGCCTTCTTTGCTTCCGGTAAGATCGGGGTAGCCGAAGCATGGTCTAGAAATATTCGTTTTTGACCTTTGAAAAGCATCTCGTCATTCTAGTGTTTAAGCGTGTTTTTGCAATAATTTTATGATAAGGTAACCAAACTATGGCTGAATCTAGACCTCCAATCATCGCAATCATGGGACACATCGACCACGGAAAGTCGACTCTCCTTGATTTCATAAGAAAGACCAACACCACAGAGAAAGAGGCTGGTGGCATAACCCAGCATGTCTCGGCCTACGAAGTAATCCATAAGATAGGTCCTGTCACAAAAAAGCTAACGTTCATGGATACTCCCGGACATGAAGCCTTCCAAGGTATACGTGAGAGAGGCGCTAAGGCTGCCGACATTGTAGTCTTGGTAGTTTCCGCAGAAGATGGTGTGAAGCCTCAGACCTTGGAGGCATACAAATATATTAAGAAAAGCGAAACTCCTTTCGTAGTGGCAATAACGAAAATTGATAAACCAAGCGCCAACATCGAACATGCCAAGCAAAGCCTGGCGGAAAACGATATTTATGTAGAAGGCTATGGAGGTAATATCCCTGTAGTAAATGTTTCTGCCATCACGGGGGACGGAGTTGAAGAACTCTTGGAGATGCTTCTGTTGGTCTCTGACTTGGAGCACTTTACCGCAGACAAGAAGCGCCTCGGCTCAGGAGTGATTATCGAGAGTCGACTTGATCCTAAGAAGGGAGTGACGGCTGTAGGCATCATTAAGGACGGCACCGTGAAGACCGGTATGGTTGCGGCATCTGTAGGGGCGATTGTCCCCCTCCGCTACCTTCTTAACGCCGAGGGAGAGCAGGTAAACGAACTCTCTTTCTCTAGTCCTGTACAAATAATCGGTTGGGATAATCCCCCACCGGTAGGCGCCCGTTTCGAAGTGTTTGAGGACAAGAGAGAAGCGCAATTCTATGCAGAGAGTGAAGCGGCTAAGGTCTGGTCTAAGGAAGTCCTCGAGACTCTCCCAGATGACATGTCTACCCTCCCTTTAATTATCAAAGCTGACACGGCTGGGAGTCTTGAAGCTATTGTCTATGAAATTTCTAAACTAAACCGTGAGAGAATAATGCCTAAGGTAATTATAAAAGCGGTTGGCACTATAGGAGAAGGCGATGTTAAGGCGGCTATCACAACTCCCGGCACCATTATCTTCGCATTCCATACCAAGGTTGATGCTCCAGCTGCATCGCTTGCAGACCGCTCCGACATAGTTATTGAGAATTTCGATATTATTTACAAACTGACAGAAAGAATTGAGGCGCTCCTCGGTGAAAAAGAACCTCGCATAGAAGTGGAGGAAATTGCTGGGAGTGCCAAGGTCCTAAAGGTATTTAGTGTGCAGAAGGATAAGCAAGTCTTGGGAGCGAGAGCCTTGACTGGAGAATTTGTGAAGGGCGGCAGTGTGAGGATTATGAGACGTGAGGCAGAAATAGGACGAGGCAAAATAAAAGAACTTCAGCAGTCAAAAATGGCTGTGGAAAGTATCACCGAGGGAAGAGAATTCGGTCTTCTCCTAGAATCAAAAATGGGTATAGCTCCTGGAGATGTGCTTGAGCGTGTCATCCTAGTTACAAAATAACCTAGCCATAACATCTAATGGTATGCGTCCAGTAAAACACGACAGGATAGAAGAAGTCATACACCGGCTCGCAGCCGAGTACGTCAGAGATGAAGCTACGTCCGCTTCCCTTCTTACTATTACCCGTGTGGAATTAAACCCTTCCGGTAAAGACGCGGTTATTTTCTTCACCACTCTTCCGGAAAAAGAGGAGGATACGGCTCTTAAATTTCTTGAGAGAAAAAGTCCTGAATTTAAAATATATCTACGAGACAAATCCCGAATAGGCATCATGCCCCACGTTCGCTTCCGCATAGACTACGGCGAAAGAAATAGGCAGAGACTGGATGAGTTAAGCAACGAAAACGAGTAAATTGTGGTAAGGTATTTCTTGTCGG
>JBBDYY010000007.1:3486-7242 GCA_040900505.1 Parcubacteria group bacterium | reverse complement strand
ATTATTTGTACAACCCACATAAAGAGATTTATCAGCACATTCTAGGATGTAGACGGAGAAACTCATATTCAGATAATACCACTTCGCTCTACTGAGCTCAGTGCCTTCGTCGACCTTGTGAATACGGTCGAAGACCCTGAGGAGCACAAGCGACGAAGGGCTGGGAGACAGGGATTCGAACCCCGATTAAAGGCTTCAAAGGCCTCTGTCCTACCATTAGACGATCTCCCAATGAGTCTAAACTTATCAAAAAATTACTTAACTTACTACTTAATACTAGCCGTATCTGCCAATGCAAGCTCCAGAGCAAGCTCGGGGATAGAGGTCCTGCCAGCGTCTTCGTATGCCTCAATGAACCGCACTAATGTAGCAGAGGTAAGATCTGTGCCCGCCTTGTCTCGGAGACTTTCTAAGAATTCAAAATCTTCTTCGGGGATTTCTTCTTTTATATTCTTATCAAGCCCTGCCTTGAGCCGAAGGAGGAACAGGTAACGCATCCTCTCCAAAATAAGCTTTGAAAACATTTTCATATCTACATTTGCGCTCGTTGCGCTCCTTACTGCGTTTAGCCCTTTCTCTAAATTCTTCTCAACTACTGCGCTTAAAATGTCTCTCACCAAGTCTGCCTTCGGAGCACCTGTGACCTTCTCCACTTCCTCACGTGTTATCTTCTTGTCCTTAGTATAGGAAAGAACTTTTTCTAATATGCCGTGTGCGTCTCTGTATGAGCCGTCGCCAAGAAGTGCTACGAGTTCCGCGGCACCTTTCTCTAGAGCTATCCCCTCTCTCTTGCTTACGTCATTAACAAACTCACGGAGAATCGCATGATTGGGCCTTTTAAATACGAATGTCTGGCAACGTGAGACAACGGTCTCTGGGACCTTCTCGATCTCTGTCGTCGCAAGAATGAATACAACGTGTGCAGGAGGTTCCTCCAAGGTTTTCAAAAGGGCATTCCAGGCTTCCTTGGTGAGCATGTGCACTTCATCAAATATAAATACTTTGTACTTGGCACTGAAGGGTAATGTGGAGACTGCTTCACGTATTGCTCTTACATCATCAATACCTCTGTTGGATGCAGCGTCGAGCTCATAAAGATCATCATCCCCTGTGCCAATTTCCTTTGCCAGGATTCTAGCCACAGAAGTCTTGCCTGTGCCGCGACTGCCAGAGAAGAGATAAGCGTGGGAAATGTTACCAAGTTTAATAGCTCCAGAAAGGACATCTGTAACATGTTCCTGCCCTACTACGTCCTTAAATTCTTCTGGGCGATATTTCCTATAGAGAACAGCGGAGTCGCCTTTTTTCATAAAAGAAGTATAACACCCGAGCCTTACCAAAGAAAAAACCCCCATTCGCCGAAGCGAATGGGGGTCTGCTGCTAATTCCAGGTATAGCAACGAAGAACGGTTTGATCTTGAACCGCAGCCTGTACACAAATCTGTACAGAACCAGCTGCGAGTCTCTTGATGGTCGCCGTCTGGCCAGCCGGATAGCTGACGCCACCAATTACGATCTGAGAAGGCGCTCCCACCACGGTGACTCGGCTAGGATCAGTCGAGTACCAGTAGGGAGTACACGCTACTCCACCTGCCAGTACGCACGTCGCAGTTAAATTCTGCGTAGCGTTCACGGCAATGGTACCACCGGGCGGAGTGTAATCAATCGAACTCACCCCGCTCGTCACTGTGACGATGGCGAAATCCTTCTTGCCGCCAGATGAGGCGACAACAGAATCCCGACATGCCCGCACGCCGGTAACGATAACCGACGATCCGGACGAGCTCGAGAGCTGTACACAGCCCAGAGTCGCTACCCATGTTGGCGTCGGCATCGTGCTACCGTCAGACGTGGTGCCTGTCGCGAAGAGGGTCCCGCTCTGCCCTATGAGCAGATTGGAATTCTTCGGACTGACTACGAGCGAAGTCACCACCGGCGACGGTGCCGAAGCTACCGTTACCGTCACGCTCTGAGCGACCGATCCCCCAGGCCCCGTACACGTAATGGTATAGACCGTGGTCTGTGAGGGACTGACCTGCTCGCTTCCCGACACCGACTTGGTGCCACTCCAGCCGCCCGAAGCGGTGCAAGAGGTGGTGTTTGAAGACGACCACGAAAGTGTAGAGCTTTGCCCTGCGTTGATGCTTGTCGGTTCCGCCGAGAAGAAAATGAGCATTGGCGGCGCCGTGGTACCTGTACTCGTGAACATGTGGCACACCTTGAGGCTCGCATCTGTCTGCGACCTTTGTACGCAGATGTTAGTCGAACCCACCTTAAGGAAGGTGAGCACGCCAGTATTCGGATTCACCGAGATAATCTCCGGATTCTCCGAGTACCACCACGGATTACACGAGCCAGACGTTACCGTGCATGTCACGGATACGCCCAGAACCGTTCCGACAGGATAACTCCCGCCGGGTGGATTCATGGTGATGCTGTTCGATCCCGATGTGACGGTTACTGTCACACTAGCGCTGACAGAACCCCCAGGCCCCGTACACGTAATGGTATAGACCGTGGTCTGTGAGGGACTGACCTGCTCGCTTCCCGACACCGACTTGGTGCCACTCCAGCCGCCCGAAGCGGTGCAAGAGGTGGTGTTTGAAGACGACCACGAAAGTGTGGAGCTCTGGCCCAAACTGATTGTGCTAGGGCTCGCGTTGAGTGTGCCTCCTGGAGGAGGCGAGGACGTACAGGCCACATTCGAAAGATATAATGTAACATCTTTCGAATAAGCACTGTCCAGGGTTCTCGCGGTGATGTTGACTGATCCCGAAGAATTGGGAACCACATTCACCGTACCGACGTTGGTTCCGTTGCCGGAGACCGACGCCTTGCTGGTATTGCTCGAGGTCCAATTCAGTGGCTGGTTTGGAGTAGCCACGATCTGGAACTGTAACGAGCAACCATCCCCCGTATTCAGGCTGAAGGGTCCCGGATTAACGAAATCGATGGGACTCGACGTTGGCGGAGGCGGCGGTGAACCAGCGCAGTCTGCTGAGACTGTAACCTGGACCGAGTCCTTGAGTGAAGCGTTCCTCGTCGAGGTGGCTACGGTCCAAGTACTGCCGGCAGACTTGCCTACGACCAAGGCCCGATTGGGACCATCGACGTTGGCGATACTGGCGACCGCTTCATTCCTGCTTTGCCACGAGACTCCGCCACCGAGGTTGTCGGAAGCGTAGAATACGTAGCTTGACGAGCCGTTCGTGAGACACAGTGGAACCTGCGGGTACTGGGAAATGGAGACCCCCGTGGGAGCACCCCCTCCAGACCCGCTGTTGCTTTCTGAATTCGCAACGGCTGTGGCTTCGCTGCAACCACTGAGTATGGCCAGAGAGGCCATGCAGAGCGTGACTACGAAGCCCCTGATACGGTACTGCATGGTCCCTCCTGGGAAAGCGTGGAAAACGTTGATTTTACAAAGAGCTGGGGGCATTTACCCCTTACTCCATAATGACGAGCCTTTAGCCTTATTCCTACACAATAAAAGTGAAGAAAGATAAAGCCCTGGGCTGTCTCTTTACTTCTTATACGCCATAATAAAGGCTTTGGCAAGCCCCTCCACTTCTTTTGCTGAATTGGCCTCCATGAGCTTCCCGCGAAGCTCTGTAGCCCCCTCGAAACCACTCACATAGGCCTTGTAGTGCTTTTTCATAATTGCGAAGTTTTTTATGCTTCCCAATAGCTCTTCGAAGAGCTTTGTGTGCTCTACCATCACATTTAATTTCTCTTCTATAGAAGGCTGGTATTGGT
>JBBDYY010000007.1:0-3386 GCA_040900505.1 Parcubacteria group bacterium | reverse complement strand
TCTCTGGCAAGTGCTGAATTCTTTATAAGCGCAGCTCCTGCCTTCTGTCTTTCTATCCCCCTGTCGGGACAACCCATGTTTATGTCGATCCCATCAAAGCCAAGCTCCTTAGCAAGTGATGCGGCCATCTTCATGTGGAGTGGATTTGAGGTAAAAAACTGTGCCACTATAGGATGCTCCTCAGGAGTAAATTCTAAATCCTTCAAAAGTTTCTTCCTCCCCTCTTCTGGCGCACGAGCCAGACCATCGGCAGAGACAAACTCAGTCCACATCACAGGCGGCTTACCATACTTGGCAATGACACGACGAAAGGCGGCATCAGTAACATCTGCCATCGGGGCCAAGACAAATATTGGTTTCTCCAGTTTCTGCCAAAAATTCATTTGGCAAAGTATATCCTATTTCCTAAACACGTAGGAAAGCTTGTTATTTCCAAAACGCATATCTATATAAAGTATTCTATCGAGAAAGGTGGGATCCGAAGCAATATCTTTGGATTGAAGAAGAGAGCTAAGATTGCTGTATATCTGGTTTAAATCCATACTATCCTTCCACTTAATATCCCCCGCATTAGGAAGGTAGAGGTGATATTCATCCTCTTTAGTTTGGAACACTCGACCGTGCACTCCAAGGAGCTTCAACTCCTCTATAAGGTAAGAAATGTTTCTAAACTGCTTTTCTCCTAAGTACACCCGGCCCAAAGGATTCTCAAATGAAGGTTCTTCTGTATATATATGGTACACATCTCCGGAGAAGGCTGGTGCCTCGGCAAATATGAATCCGCTCTTATCTAGAAAGTAGCAATCCTCCGGTAAAATCGCTCCGTCTATCACTGCCCTTTTGCAATAGAGAGCGAATGGTTCCCGCTCTGCCACCCTTACCAAAAGGGACTCGGGGCTAAGAAGTGACGCCGAAGCAAGACTTAGCCTTGGAATTTGGCGAAGGAGCGTTTCTTCTATTTTCTTCTTTGGATAAAGTAAGGCATTCGACTTAGGTATAAGCCAGAGGTAATTACCCTTTAAGTTTGAGGCAATTATCTTCTCTATATCTTCTTCTCTGGTGACACTTGTGCCCTCAATCTGGATACTCTTTATTTGAAATCTATCCATCCGCGCGAGGTAAAGAGGACCCGCTGTTAGAATGATAAATAGGAGGGAGAAAATAATGAGCTTTATGCGCCTTTCTTTTTCCTTTTTTCTTTTGGTCTCTGGGGTGCGAAGAATCTTTTCCTTTTTAAATAATTTCATCTTATTTAATAACCTTTCGGCCTCCCATGTAGGGCTGTAGAGCCTCTGGTATCCTTACACTTCCATCTTCCTGTTGGAAATTCTCAACCAAAGAGACGAGGAGGCGAGGTGTGGGGATGGCTGTGGAGTTCAGAGAGTGAACATACCGAGTCTTACCATCCTCATCTTTGTATCGAATGTTAAGTCTTCGAGTCTGGAAATCGTGAAAATAGGAAGCTGAGCTTATCTCCCTATACTTATTCTCAAGAGGTACCCAAAGTTCGATATCATATTTCTTAACCTGGCCAAGGCCCAAGTCTCCACCGCAATTGACTACTGTGTGATACGGAATTCCCAAGGACTCAATAAATTCTTCTGTATTGCGGTTAAGCTCTTCGTGAAATTTAACAGACTCGTCGTGCTCTGCAACACACAGGATGACCTGCTCTAGTTTATAAAATTCATGAACACGTATTAGCCCCTTAACATCCTTGGCATGGCTTCCAGCCTCACGCCGAAAACAGGGTGAGAAAGAAAGGAATTTCGTTGGCAAACTTTCCTTGGGTAGAATCTCGTCCATGTAGTAACCCATGGTGGCTACCTCTCCCGTACCCGCGAGAAAGTCGCCATCTTGAGTCTTGTATAAATCTTCTTCTCCCTGTGGTAGAAACCCAGTTCCTAAAAGTGCCTCTCTTCGTACAAGCGAGGGAACTATCATCGGTGTAAATCCCTTTCCTAAGAAAAAATTCAAGGCGTATTGCCATATGGCGTACGAAAGTAGTGCTCCATCATTTTTCAAGAAATAACCACGAAAGCCAGAAACCTTCGTCCCTCGTTCCAGATCAACCATATTAAGCTTAGTCATAATCTCAATATGACTCTTGGGCTGGAATGAAAACTTTGGCAACTCTCCCCATTTCTTTATTTCCTTGTTTTGAACATCTCCCTCCCCTTCTGGCACAGAGATGTCTGGAACATTAGGTACCTGGAGCATCAGACTCTGCCATTCACGCATTACTTCCTTGAGTTCTGCCTCCTCCTTCTCCATATCTGCCTTAAGTGCAGTCATCTTCTTTAGAATCTCCTCTTTCTCTAGGGCGGTGGCGTTTACAATAGTCTGGCTTGCTGAATTCTGCGCGGCACGCATTTCCTCAATCTTCCCCATAAGGGCCCGGCGCTTATCGTCTGCCTCAAGAAGAGCATCTATGTTGAAATCGACGTTCTTCTTCTTGGCGCCACTTGCTACCAGATCCTTATTCTCACGGATAAATTTAATATCAAGCATTATAGATAGTATAATACAGAGATGCAGGACATTCGAGATCTCCTAGAAGAGGAGTACCCTCCCCTCCTACGGGAAATACCAGGTAGCCCGACGAAACTCCGACTCTGGGGCTCTCCTCCTAACCTCAATAATAAATTCCTTGCAGTGGTAGGTTCCAGAAAATACAGTCACTACGGCAAGGAGGTGTGCGAATCTCTAATATCTGGACTCTCCGGATACAACATAACCATCGTCTCCGGGTTAGCCCTTGGCATAGACGGTATTGCTCACAGGGCGGCGATTAATGCAGGACTAGAAACCTTAGCCCTGCCCGGCTCAGGATTAGACAAAACTGTTCTCCACCCGCATTCACACGTAAATCTTGCTGAAGAAATAATCGAAGTTGGTGGAGGCCTACTTTCAGAATACGATGACACTATGCCTGCTGGTACCTGGACCTTCCCCCAGAGAAACCGGATCATGGCCGGCATGTCCCACGCCACTCTTGTCATAGAGGCGGAAGGAAGGTCAGGAACACTCATTACTTCCCGATTAGCCACGGAATACAACCGCGAGGTCGGAGCTGTGCCCGGGCCCGTTACCTCGCCCTCAAGCGAAGGTCCACATATGCTCATGCGCCTTGGCGCTGCTGTTATAAGAAACTCGGAGGACATACTGGAGCTCCTCGGATTGAAGTCTCAAGGTAAACCTGTCCTTTTTGATATTGACGATCTGACTGCGGAAGAGAAAATATTTATAGAGGCCCTCAAAACTCCGTGCAGTAGGGATGAACTTATAGAACGGGCTAAAGTAGATATATCCAAAGCAAATGCTGTTCTTTCCCTCCTTGAAATAAAAGGGCTTATAACGGAAGAATTGGGAGAAGTAAGAAAAAC
>JBBDYY010000006.1:1490-7599 GCA_040900505.1 Parcubacteria group bacterium | reverse complement strand
AGCATGGCATTCTCGGCTGTAATCTCCCCCGCTCTCACCAAATTTGCCAAAGATCGGTTAAGATCTATCATTCCATCTTCAGAGCTCGTTTCAATAACAATATTTATCTCGTGGGTGCGCTTCTCTCGTATGAGATTACCTACAGCATTGTTGTTTATAAGAAGCTCATACGCAGGTATAAGTCCTCCGGAGATGCGTGGTACAAGCCTCTGGGAAAATATTCCAAGGAGAGATGTTGAGAGCTGCAAGCGTATCTGCTCTTGGCTCTCTCCGGGGAAGGAGTCGATAATGCGGTCCAAGGTCTGGGCGGCGGTGTTGGTGTGCAAGGTAGAAAATACAAGGTGCCCTGTCTCTGCCGCTGTTACCGCGGTGCCTATAGTCTCAGGGTCGCGCATTTCTCCGATCATAATGATATCTGCATCCTGCCTGAAGCTCCCCCAAAGTGCTGTGTGGAAGTCGGGTGTATCCGTCTTCACCTCTCTTTGGTCGATGATAGCTTTCTTCTCTTCGAAGACAAATTCAATAGGGTCCTCAATTGTCACTATGTGCTCCAAGCGTTCGTTATTTATTGTCTCAATCATTGAGGCAAGGGTGGTGGACTTGCCTTGTCCTGTTGGTCCCACTACCAAGAAGAAGCCTTGCTGTTTCTTACAAAAAGTTTCAAGTATGGGGGGCAAATTAAGTTCTTTAAAAGTCTTAACCTTAGACGGCACGAGGCGCAAGGATATGGCAGGCTTGCCCATCTGTAGATATGCATTGCCACGGAATCTCACATGAGTGCCATGCGTATAGGCAAAGTTGGCCTCTCTCTTCAAGGAATACTCTCTCATGTTCTCCGAGGAGAAGAATATGGTGATAAATCCCTCAAGATCTGCCACGGTAAGGGGTGCAATCTTTTCTATCGGTATGAGGAAGCCAGAAACGCGTATGACAGGATGCCTTCCCACAGAGAGATGCAAGTCGGAGGCGCCCTCCTTAACAACGATGTCTATGAGAGTTTCCAAAAGTGGCAAGGAGTTCGTATGCATATGCAAATTATAGCGTATTTATTTCTTCAAATGGGATTTTCTTCTCAAATCCTTTTAGAATGGCATCCTCTTTCATAAGAAGCATTCCCTTCTTGCGGGCTACTTTAGAGAGCTCAAGCTCAGTTGGATTCGTGAGTATCATAGACTCAAGTTCTTCATCCATTTCAAATACTTCTAGGACAGCCATGCGTCCCTTTATGCCGCTTTGGCTGTCTGGAGTGGGCGACGCTTCATAAAATTCCTTTCCCACGGGAATAGTTTTCCTGTACTCCTCTGGCAAATCTTCAAACTGCTTATCTAGCATTATCTTTATCGACTCTGTTATGGGCATGGGCTTACCGGAGCCTGGAGCAAGTGTCTTTACCAAGCGTTGTGCCATAGAGAGTATGAGAGTAGGTGCAATGAGGTAAGGGTCCACTCCCATGTCTATGAGGCGCGGTATAACTCCAATAGCTGAGTTGGTGTGAATGGTTGAGAGCACCAGGTGCCCCGTGAGCGCCGCCTGTATGGCAAGCTGAGCTGTCTCCTTGTCTCTGATCTCCCCTACCATGATGATGTCTGGGTCCTGTCGAAGAGTGGTACGAAGACCGGTAGCGAAGGTGTAATCAATTTCTGGTCGTACTTGTGACTGAGAGACCCCGTCCATGCTGTACTCCACCGGATCTTCAAGGGAGAGAACGTTTTGATGTTCCTTGTCCACTTCGTTAAGCATTGAGTAAAGGGTAGTGGACTTTCCAGACCCTGTTGGACCGGAAATAAGTATCAGTCCATACGGTCGCTCTATAGCTTTCTTTATAAGGGCAAGATTCCTTTCTGAGAGTGCGAGGTCATCTATCTTCTTCACTCCCTTCTCTTGGTCAAGGAGTCTCATCACAATCTTTTCCCCATAGTATGTGGGGAATGTTGATACGCGGAAGTCTATGGTCTTCTTTCCTACATTCGTGGAGAAGCGTCCGTCCTGTGGCTTCCTCTTTTCATCAAGCCTGATGGTGGCCATGATCTTGATACGAGCCACGACAGCAGAATGAACCTTCAAAGGAAGCGAGAGAGAGGTCACAAGCGTTCCATCTATACGGAAACGGACGCGGACACTTTCACGCATAGGCTCTATGTGAATGTCAGATGCATTCTCATTGGAGGCGTGCTCTATGATATTGGCCACAATCTTTGTCACCGGAGCATCCTCCACATAAGTAACCTCGACTTCCTTGGGCTTGTTTACCCTGGCCTTCTCCTGAGAAATCTTTATCTCTGTCTCAAGGTCTCCCAGGGCCTTCGTCACCTCCCCAGTTAATCCCCTGTACATCTCCATGCCTTTTCCAAAGTCTTCTTCCGAGATTAAAAAGAGTTTATACGGCATCCCAATACGCGATGAGATGAAGGTGAGAGCGTCACGCGCTTCTATGTCGTCTATATCTACTGCCCCGACCTCAAGCACACCATCAACAACTCCTAGGGGGATAACCTTATAATGCTCAGCGGATTCCTCGGGAATATATTCAAGAACCTTGGAAGGAATAGCTTCTCCGAGTTCCCGTGTGGGCACCTTTGATGTGTTGTCTGTATCTGCCATTTTTTGTTATTGGCTTATGGGAGCGAAGGGGTTAGCGCGTCCGATAGGCTGCGAGAGAAGAGTCGGGCTCCAGTCACTTAGGGACCTGTATAAATTGGTATTAAGAGATGCTCTGTCTAGAGTCACAGCCTTAAGACCGTTATTGAGCTCTACCAGGTCCGTACCAACGCTCTGGGCTTCTGCCCCAGTACTTACAACCTCTCCGGCTCCAAAGTAGTTATAACCAACAATAGCCAAGGTGAAGATGACCGCTGCGATGATTATTGTTTTGTATTTTTCTAAAATTTTCATATTACCTGTGGTGAGTTAATCGAATCACTTGAGCCAATAGGTTTCTATTTGGAGCTGGTATTCGTTCAGCTCATTCTCTGTTACCTGGAAGGTTACAGATCTCACCTCAATAATGCGGAGGCTCCTCTCGAGGTCATACATGAATCTTTTGAAATTTTGATAATTGGAGATGAAGCTGAAGGAGACAACCACCTTTTCATATGCAAGTCCGCTTGGAGTTCTTATGACAGTTGCATTGGCGTCCTTCTCCGCAACAATTTTTATGCTTTTTATAGATATGCCGTACTTGGCACCGATGCCATCAAGATTCAAAGCTAGTTCTACTGTGTTTACATTGTCTGGAAGAACTTTTTTGAGTGCTTCTAGCTCATTCCTAGGAATGTTTTGATACTTGAGCTTAAGCTCATCTCGAGCTTTGATAAGACTTTCTACACTCAGAAGAACACTCCTGTATTGGGCCACTTCAGCCTGAAGAACCTGTACCTTCGCCCACCTTGGGCTCACCACGGTGTAGAAGAGGGCAGAGGCTATGAGTATGAGAATGATTGGTTTGGTGTACTTCATAACTTGTGGTGAATAAATTGAACCATTATCTTGGGGTTGTAGTAGCTGTGCCAGTTGGTCTTGTGGTTGTGCTCGTTGTAGTTCCTACCACCTGAGGTGTTACCGATGGCGTCACAGGCACTACCCCCTGGAGCTGTGTTTTATAAGAGATGAATACGGGGTCGAGAGTAGCGCTAAAGCTAAATGTCACATTCCCCTTAAGATCGAGATCAAGGTCAGAGAATGCGGGACTCTTTATAAACTTGCTCCTGTTAAACATTTCCGACTGGAGAGCCACAGCCGAGTACCCTCTGGCCTGACCCTTCATAGCCAGAGTAAGCCCCTTGTCGGTAGTGCTGTAGCTAAAGTCTGTGAAGCGTACATTTTGAAGAGTGTTGGCCTCAAGAAACTCGAACAAGGGAGTGATGGCTGTGTGCTTATCCAGAAGTCCTGCCGTAGAGAGAATTCTTGCATCCATGCGCATTAGTTCGCGAATAGTCTCAGTATCTATAGTAGACCTGGCCTCGACTAACCCCTCACCCATGGTCCCAATGCGAGAAATGAGGAATCTTTCATAGCCGAAGACTCCTATGGCCATGACCACAGAAACTGCAAATATAAAAACGGCAATAGTGCCAAAAAGCGAGCGAGTTTTAGGCGCGCTAAATTTGCCAGGAGTAGCTATGGGCCCCTTGGGTATAAATGAGGATTGAAATTTCGGCTCCATCCCGTTAGAAGCAGGTCGCGGTCAGCGAGCCTACGAAATTAATTTTTTGGTAAATTGTCTTACAAAATTTCATATTTAAAGAGTAGCACCGATTTGAAACCGTGACCGCGGCTTCTAACGGGACCATCTAGATCAATTATAGAGCAAATCTGCTCTTCTGTTACAAAAATTGTCCCCAACTAGCCCTCTTCAGAGAGACGGCGCAGTGCAAGGCCGATAGCCACTGCAAATTCGGGCCCAGTCTCCTTCAAAATATGTTCGAGGAATGCCGGAGTAGCTAGTTTGGAAAATGGATCACCAAGTTCAGTCTCTGTTTTGAAACTTTCTTTAGCAATAGCTGGTAATCCCTTAAGAGTCGCGCCCCCGCCAACCAGAATCACTTTGGAAACAGTTTTATTATATTTCTTCTCGAAGGAGAGAAGAGTGCGGTTGGCCTCCTCCATGATGTAGTCGAGGGAAAGAGAGATGATCTCCGTAAGTTGCTGCTCGCCGAGAAGCCCGTGCTCGCGCTTCATAAGCTCTGCCTTATCTATCGGGATACTTAAAGACTGAGAAATGTTTTGAGTAATGTCTTGGGAACCACGACTCACAGTGTGAGAACCCCGGATCACTCCCCGTTCGACGATGTATAGCTTGGTAGATGCCGCACCTATGTCCATGATCATCACGGGCTTCAGTCCATCTTCCACCACAGCGCGCATAGTAGAGAACAATTCTATTTCAAAGAAGCTTGCCAAGAGTCCACTTTGATCCACTATCGTTTTAAACCTCTGGAGAATGTCGTTGTGTATGGCAACGACCAAGACCTCAAGCTTGGGCACAAGCTTTATAAGAGGTTCCCCATCCTTGGCAAGTTGGGGCACCGCATCTGGGTCCTTGGGTATTACGGACCAATCTAGTTGTACCTCATTTATAGGCACGGGGATATATTTCCTCGCCTCCAGGGGCACCATGGTTACAAGTTGCTTCTCCGGCACAACAGGCATTTCTATAGAGGCCATAAGAGATGAGGCGAAGGGTATGGAGACTCCGCTCTTTCTCGTTGTGACCTTCACCTCCTTTTCATTTATAAGATCCTTCACGGCTTCTGCTACCTTTTCTGCCGGCAGGGAGACTGCTTGACCCACCGTTGCTCCGCTATAAGGGCCCAAGGCAAGTTCGCCGTAAGTTTCAAGCACTGCTTGGCCATTCTTTTTGGAAATCTGCACTATCTTTATAGCAGAAGTGCCGATGTCGACGCCAAGAACGCTCTTTTGCTCCGTTTTAAATAGATTGCCGAAAATAGCCATTACAGAAAGTATAATATAGATTAATGATTTTCTCTTCTATTCTTAAACACTTTGTAGACTTTCTCTTTCCCAAGAACTCCAAGCTTCTGCAATTGGAGATGCTGCCTGCAAGCGAGCTCCTTCACCTTCTTCCTCCGGCCGAAGATACTGGGGACGAAAATGTTTTAGCCCTCTTCAATTATAAGGACGCTCTCGTCCGCGAGCTCGTCTGGGAGATAAAGTACAAAGGCAATAGAAACATGGCGAAGAAAGTTGCGCATATTCTCTACGATGTCATCTTAACCGAGCTCTCCGAGCGAGCTTTGACAGAAAACTTCATAGACCCACTTCTCATTCCAGTCCCACTCTCCGACAAACGTAAACATAAGCGTGGCTACAACCAAGCCGAGATCCTAACGGAAGAAATAAAAAATATTGATAAGGAAAATCGCTTAAAGGTTTTGAAAGGCCAATTAGTCAAGCACAAGGACACCGTAAGTCAGACCACAACCGCGACCAGAGGAGAGAGGCTGGCAAATTTGAAGGGCACAATGCATATAAATCACGAGGCAAATGTGCGTGGTCGCTCCATAATTCTCATAGACGACGTCACCACCACAGGAGCCACATTCAAAGAAGCCCGCCGCGCTCTGAAAGAGGCGGGAGCTAAGAAAATACT
>JBBDYY010000006.1:0-1390 GCA_040900505.1 Parcubacteria group bacterium | reverse complement strand
TCGTAGATAAAGACCGTAGCCTCTTCTGCCTCAGTATTAATAGGATTATATTTCCCCACTACTCTCACCTCATCCCCCTCTTCTGCCATGAGCTTACTTGGAGCATTCAGAGCATATATGTTCCCATCATGCCCGAGGAGTCCAAGCACACACTCACTTGTATTCGCTGGGCTGTCTTCTCTGTACGGAAGACACTTCATAGTTCCCACGAGAGTAAGTTCGCCTTCTTCTGCATTCTGGTTCTGTATCTTTGCATCCTCGCCGAAGAACTGTGGCCCCGAGTCGTCACGTAGGAAGAGCACAAGGGCTACGAGAAGTACCAATGCAAGTACAATAGCTATGATTATCTTATTCTTCCCCCAATGGGTTACTTGGTCCTTACTCCAATCTCTTAGATCCATATTTATAGTTAGACGTTAATTTAGTGCGATTTATACACTTCCACGCTCGCGAACTTCTGTATATTCGCCCTGGATAGTAGCTCAGTTTGGAGATGAGATGCAAGCGCCTTATCTATGGCAGGTATCACGCCCTCCTTCTTATGCCTGTGGTCATCATGTGCATCATCATTATCCGCCGTTGTAAGTATGGTGATGTGACTTACGCCCAAGAACTGGTAATGAAGTGGACGATTAATTTCTACATGTTGAATCATTCTATAAGGTATGGCTATCTCCTCCTTGTTAAGCACCCCTCGCTTTATACGCATGGCATCTCTGTCTAAAAGATACTCGTACCTCGTGTATCGAAGGTAGCTTATGAGCGCCGCCCCTATAAGCACGAAGAAGAAGAACCCTGTAGAGAGCGCGAAGAGGAACCGCATGGCCTCGTACTCCATAAACATGCCACTCATGATGGCCACAATACCGATGATCATGGCAGGCGTTGCGCCCTCAGAGAAGAAGATCCAGAAGGTTCTATGGCCCAGCTGGCTATACTTGGTGTTTACCACCGCTGGCGCCTCTTCAATATTGAGATTCGACTGATCTAACATCGCTCTAGTATACATGGGCCTGAGCTCAGTCTAGGGCAGAGCCTTGGCTTGACATTCTAGCCCATCTGTGCTAGGATTAAGAGAGGCTCAATATCGACCTCCTACAGGAGCAAAAATGCGTAAAATAGGCAAATGGGAAGGAAGGTGGAACTACGTCGTGCGCTTCACACTGGCCGTCATGGCGGTGGTCGTGGCCAACGAGGCCTTGGCCCAGCCGGACACCCTGACCAAGGACCGTCTGCTCCTCCTCGGCATCCTCGGCCCCATCCTGCTTCTCGCCTTTCTCATGACGACGGAGAGGTTCCGCACGTGGTGCGAGAAGTGAACGCGAACACGAGAGGCTAACGCCTCCCCCGCCCCACGAAGATCCCACGGATCTTCGTGGGGTTTTCTTTT
>JBBDYY010000005.1:0-1225 GCA_040900505.1 Parcubacteria group bacterium | reverse complement strand
TAGGAACAGCTATACTGTTAGGTTCATGGGTCTTGGCAAGCGTTATCTGTAATACCATAGGTCAACTAGGGGGACCGGTGTGCCCGGTTTAATTGCGTAATCCGATAATCGATTTTGCATGAACACGCCTACCAATTTCAAAGAACTAATAGATATCTTTATAGAACTGATTCGGGCAGCCTTGCCGGTCATCTTTGGCTTGGCTCTCCTAGTTTTCCTCTGGGGTCTCGCTAAATTTATTTTCAAAGTCGGCGGAGATGAGAAGGCGGTAGAAGATGGTAAAAATCTGATGAAATGGGGCATCATCGCTCTCTTCATCCTTGTTTCCTTTTGGTCAATTCTTGCACTTGTCCACGGAGACCTGGGTTTCGGGGCCTTTGGTGTCCCATTCTTGCCGCCATTCCTGCCTCCGCAATAATTTTATGTCCCATACCCTAGATATTATTGAATCCGTGGGGGGCCTCATAGACAAGGCTCTAGGCATAGTCATCGCTATTGCTCTCCTTGGTTTCTTTTGGGGCCTGGCTAAGTTTATCTTCAGGGTTGGTGGGGATGAGAAGGCTGTCGAAGATGGCAGGAGGATAATGAAGTGGGGTATCCTCGCTCTCTTTGTCATGGTTTCAATCTGGGGCATAATCAAGTTCATGGATAAGGCACTCCTTACTCTGTAGAATTTCATCTTGGCTTAATAGGTCTATGGTGGATAACTACATTGTCTTTTCAGGGCTTTGTTGTAGCATATAAGGATACCGTTTAGGTATATTAGAATTAATATTAGATAGTTAAATAAATGAAAAAAGTCATTATTACCGTCTTAGCTTTGGCTCCGGCTCTTGCCTCTGCCCAGTCGCTTGGCAACCTGGAAACATTACTGCGCTCTGTTGGCAGACTGGTTGACATCGCTCTACCTGTTATCGTGGCTCTCGGTCTTATAGGTTTCTTCTGGGGATTGGTTAAATTTATTTTCGCTCAAGGCAATGAAGAGTCGAAAGCAGATGCCAAGAAAATCATGCTCTGGGGCCTAATCGCTCTTTTCGTGATGGTCTCGGTATGGGGACTCGTGCGCTTTATAGGCGATGCTCTCCACATTCAGCAGGGCAAGACCATTATCGTACCAAGAGTTCCCGGACTTTAGGGTAAGGAAAAAGATTATTGATGGACATTTCTGTTTTCCTCAACAAGATCAATCAGTTCATACTAAACCCTCTGATTCTCTTGGTTTTTG
>JBBDYY010000004.1:0-1236 GCA_040900505.1 Parcubacteria group bacterium | reverse complement strand
TCCTCAGCTCTTGTGTTTTCATCGTCTGCCATTGTTGTGTTTATTAGCTTATATACACCATAGACGGACCACATGGAGAACCTCTTTCAACTTGCCTGAAATAGCGAACAAGCTATACTCACTTTAGGTTTTTGATCTTTCACTTTTGACAAGGAGTTTCTGTGGGAAAAAGCGCTGATGCGGGGCGCTTCATAGTCCCGCAGAATGACAGCCGTAACAGGTCTGGTCACTTCTTCGAGCAGTTGGGGCTTGCCATAGTTGGTGGCGAGATTAATCGCGAGCATCGGCAATTCGGCGACATCGTTAATGATGAGCTAAGCCTCGGAGTTGAGGTCAAAGCTGGCGACAGCAATAACGGCTTGGGTATCAGAGTGGGTCAGAAGAGAATGTATGAGGAAGTTCAACGTCTGGGCTTCCCTTACTCTCATTTCGCCTATCTTCTTTGCTGTTACGTGAACGAAAGCTCCCCTCAGAAAATAAGGGGTAAGCGGTCGCCACGGCCATTGAGCCTGCTCAAAAACAAGTGGGAGAAGTACTCCTTCTTCGCAAGAGATGTGAATAAGGTTTTCCTGCTTGATCTTGCTGTGATGAATGCATTGGAGAAAAAGGTGGGCATCACTACCTGCCGGCACCCAGAGCGAGAAGAGGAAGAGGATATCCGCATCCGCAGGCGTGAGCTCGAACCCTTCTGTAATGGAAACGGCACTGCCTACCTCAAAACACTTGGTCTTGATCCGAGGAAGTGGCTAATTGGGAAATATGATCTAGGAGTGAGTGTTGAGATATGGGATTCCGAATCTGATGGACCCATGTACTATTCTCCACGCTTCCCCTTCTACACAGTTCTTCCGGCCAAATTTCATCATAAGTTCCAAAAACTGCGGGAGTTCATACCCTCTCCTTGAAAGACTCTCAAAGTGAGAGTCTTTTTTTATTTATTTTCTTGCTCTTCTAGTTTGACGGCTGCCTCGGGAGTAGAAACACTCTTACCCATTAGGAATAGTCTTATGATTCCGATAGCGACAAACCAATAAACAAGCATTGCAAGGAGAGTCGTCCATTCGAATACTGATCCTTCAATCCTCGTTATTTTAAATACTCCTAGGAATGGCGCGGCGAAGGGGTATGTCACTGCATAAATGAAGCTAGTAAACCCGGCAGATGCATTGGCTCCTAGAAGCTTGAGTGCGAATCTGGCTGCAAGCAATATTTCTATTAGTCCTAAGATGAACCAAA
>JBBDYY010000003.1:6708-7998 GCA_040900505.1 Parcubacteria group bacterium | reverse complement strand
AGACTGTAAATCTGTCGGCTTCGGCCTACGCAGGTTCGAATCCTGCCCGGCGCACTTGCAAAAAAGGGATTATTGGATATTCTTATAGCCTATGTCACAGGATCAACTCATAAAACTGGTTTCAGTAGGGGACGAAAAGGGTGTGGGCAAAGGCCACACTTATTATTCTCGCAAGAACAGAAAGCTCGTGGAACGTAAGATTGAAACGAAGAAGTATAACCCCATAGCTCGCAAACACACTATTTATAAGGAGAAGAAAGCTTAATCGAAAACAAAAATCCGCCACTGGCGGATTTTTTGTAATTGCGGGCGATGAAGGAATCGAACCCTCGCCAGCGGTTTTGGAGACCGCTGTTCTACCACTAAACTAATCGCCCTTGAGAGCCATCCTAACATACCTCTCGATACTATTGAATTCAGTTGGACGAAACCACTTAATGCTTTTATTCCTCTTAAACCAGGTCATCTGGCGCTTGGAGTAGCGCTTTATTTCTTTATATAGTTCAGCCGTCATCTCTTCTTTTGACAGCTTGCCTCGTAGATATATAGCGATATATCGATATTCCAATCCCAATTCATGTAGCCTTTTCCATGAGAGTTTCTGTCGGCGGAGATTCTTAACCTCCCGTATCATTCCCGGTAGTCGCTTAATTAATCTCTTATAAATTCTTTTTTCTAATTCCTCTTTGTCTGTCTTTATACCGATGTATATAAAGTTGTAAGTTGTCTGTTGTTTGTTGTTAGTCAATTTAGGAACCTTCCCCAACGCTTTAACTATCTCAAGCGCCCTAATTAGACGAAGTTTATTATTGCGATCAATTGATTTGGCTCTGTCTGGGTCCTTTTGCTTCAGCATTTCATATAACTTCTCCTTACTTAACTTATCAAACTTCTTCCTTAATAACTTATTTGGGGGCACTTCCGGGAGCGCCATTCCTACAAGGACATCTATGTAAAATCCGGTTCCTCCCACCACAATCGGTAATTTTCCACTATGATATATCATAGTGAGGGCTTTGCGTGCTTCTTGAGCGTAATTAAAAGCGGTAAATTGCTTCTTCGGGTCCGCCACATCCAGGAGATGGTGGGGGATACCACCCATTTCTTTTCTGGTAATCTTTCCGGTTCCTATATTTAAGCCCCTATATACTTGCCTAGAATCTGCGGAAATAATTTCACCTTTGAGCTTCTTGGCAAGCTTAACACTTACATTGCTTTTACCCACTGCTGTGGGACCGAGGATTACTAAAACCTTATTTTTCTCTGACATATGTAAAACAATGTTTGTAT
>JBBDYY010000003.1:0-6608 GCA_040900505.1 Parcubacteria group bacterium | reverse complement strand
GGGTTCATCTTGAAGATGGATTCGTGGTCGGACCTCGTGTTCCAGGCATTAAACCATTGAAAGACGGCAAGGAGCGTTAGAGCAATGGTCATCGCCTTAGCTAAGTTGTCTTGGTAGGTAAGAGCAAAAAGAATGAGGGTAAAAATAGTCATAGGGGCTGCCATAAGGAACATTCTTATGGCCATGCTCCTGTCTATCATGTACTTGCTCGGGTGCTCAAATTGGGCACGAAGAAGGTGTTTCTCTCTCGGTTCCATGGCGAGCGCCGGGATGAAAAGGCCATCGGTCACGAAGTTGAGCCAGATGATCTGCGCCGCGATGAGAGGTAAGGGTAGACCCACCATAAGAGAGCCAGTAATGACTAGAACCTCACCGAGCGAAGTGGATACCAAATACACGACTACCTTCTTAATTGTTTTATAAATACTACGCCCTTCTTCAATAGCAGAAAGGATTGAGCCGAAGTTGTCATCAAGAAGAATGATGTCTGAGGCTTCTTTGGCCACCTCGGTGCCAGTAATACCCATGGCCACGCCAAGGTCTGCAGCTACTAAGGAGGGTGCGTCGTTTACCCCATCGCCCGTCATGGCAATAGTTTCCCCGCGGGCCTTGTAGGCGCGGATAATTTTGAGTTTATGTTCCGGCGTCACTCTCGCAAAGATTGACACTCTATCAATCTTTTCCTTCAATTCTTCATCAAGCATTTCATTTATTTGCGCGCCTGTTAATACTTCGTCTCCGTCGTGATAAATTCCCGCCTCTTTACCTATGGCGATGGCCGTTCCTTGGTGATCTCCGGTAATCATGACCACCTTTACTCCCGCTTCCTCGGCACGACGTGTGGCATTACGTACCTCCGGACGAAGGGCGTCCTTAAGGCCAAAGAAGCCGACCAAGGTGAGGTTCTTTATGTCCTCCTTTTCGAGCTGTCGATCTGGCTTCCTGGCCATTGCAAGCGCCAAGACTCGTAGCCCCCTTCCAGAGAATTCATGAATAATTTTTTCTAGCTTCTCTTTCTCCTCATTAGAGATTTTCTTTCCACCCACGAGAGACCAGATGTCGCTAGAGATAGCGAGAACTGCTTCCGGCGCACCGATGACAGTGAGAGTAGCACCCTCCTTTTCCCTGTGGAGCGTGGCGTGGTACTTAAGGCTATAGTCGAATGGGATTTCTGACATGAGCGGTGTGTCCTTTTCCACAGTATCCTTTTGGAACCCAAGCTTGTTCCCTAAGACGAAAAGTGCCGCTTCTGTTGGATCCCCAGCCACTCTCCACTCGTTCTTATTGTTGTCGTACATAACTCGTGCATTGGCGCAATACGTTGCCAGCCTTCCAGCGATTTGAAGTTCTGGATAATCCTTCGGTTCGATTTCTTTGTCATTCAGTAATATTTCGCCGCGCGGGTCGTAGCCTATGCCTCCCATATTAAACACCTTTCCGTTGACCCAGATGGCTTGTGCCATCATTTCGTTTTTAGTAATGGTGCCTGTTTTATCCACTGCTATGACACGAGCTTGGCCAAGGGCCTCGACGGCTTGGAGGCGCTTCACAAGTGCGTTCCTCTGACCCATCCTCCAGACTCCTCTAGCAAGAATGATAGTAAAGGCAATAGGGAGCCCAGAAGGAATAGCAGAGACTGCTACTGAAACTGCCGTGGCGAACATCTCTCCTACTGAATATCCGTAATGCAAGCCGAGCACAAATATAAGGGCGCAGACAAAAATAGTGCCGATAATGAATACCCTTGAAAGGTTTTTTATATTTTTCTTCAGCGGCATATCGACATCTATTGTCGCTACTTCGTATGCGATTTTGCCGATTACAGTATTTGAGCCCGTTGCTATCACTACAGCAAGCCCGTTGCCAGCCGCAATATTGGTTCCCTTAAAGATTATGTTCTGACGTTCAAGAGCGGGAACATTTTTATTAACTATTGGATTGGCGTGTTTGTGCACAGCCTCAGATTCACCCGTGAGCGCCGCTTCACCTACCTTTAGGTTATGTGCGGAGATGAGTCTGGCATCTGCCGGAACCTTCTCTCCCTCTTGAAGGAGAATGAGATCACCCTCGGCCACTAGGTCGTCGGAGATAATGAATTCCTGCCCCTCGCGGATAACCACCGCCTTGGTATTGACGAAGCGCTTAAGGGCAAGAAGAGTGTTTCTCGCCCTTCCTTCCTGTATAGATCCGATTATTGCGTTGAAGACGAGTACAAAGGTGATGACGATACTGTCCACCACATCGCCCATGAGGAAGACCACAATACCAGCGATAAGGAGGATGTAGATGAGAGGATTGGCAAACTGTCGGACAAAGATGGTAAAAATGCCGTCCACTTTGGCTTCTGGTAATTTGTTGGCGCCATCCCTTGTGAGTCGCCTCGCCGCCTCTTCTCTTGAGAGTCCTTGTTCTCCTGATTCAAGAATTTTAAAAACCTCCGGCACAGAAAGGCTGTGCCACTTGGTTTCTAAAAATGGGTCCATTCAAACAATTATACACAAGAATCTGTGCCGGGAGAGAGAATCGAACCTGCCTGCCGGTAGGTCGTGTTAATTTTTACTATTTGTGCTGGAGGTGGGACTTGAACCCACACGGCTTTGCAGCCACAGCATTTTGAGTGCTGCGTGTATACCATTTCACCACTCCAGCTTTATTTATAAATTCCCTTACAAACTACACTAAAAAAGTGCTAAAATCTACCCATGTCGCAGTTTAGCAATGATGCAATCTTCTGGATTGAGGTAGAGAAGATCAAGCCCAATCCGTATCAACCACGAAGAGACTTTGACGAAGTGCAGTTGAAAAGTCTTGCTGAATCTATCAGGCAATACGGCGTCCTCCAAGCGCTTACAGTTACTAGGAAGGAAGTGCCTAAGGACGATGGTGGTCTTGCTGTGGAGTACGAGCTTATAGCAGGGGAGAGGCGTTTGCGTGCCGCACGTCTAGCTGGCCTTGCCCAGGTACCTGCTCTTATACGAATAGGGGAGGAGACAGATCTCATGAAGCTTGAGCTCGCCATCATTGAGAACATCCAGCGTGAGGACCTTAACCCAGTGGACCGCGCGCGCGCCTTTGACCGACTTGTTAAGGAATTTGGATTTAAGCATGCAGAGATTGGCAGGAAGATGGGTAAGAGTAGAGAATATGTTTCCAACACTCTTCGTATACTCACATTACCTGAGTATGTCATCACCGCACTTTCAGAAGGGAAGATTACTGAGGGCCACACCCGGCCCCTTATGATGCTCATAGATCGCCCAGAAGAGCAGGAGACCTTGTTTAAGGAAATTATATTTAAAAAGCTTAATGTGAGGGAAGCGGAGAGTATTGCTCGTCACATTGCTGTAGAGCGCGCGAGAAAGCAAATGGACCCAGAGCTTGCAGACTTGGAAGAGAAATTCAAGGAGTCTCTCGGCACCCGTGTGCGGATAGAGAAGAAGGAGCAAGGAGGCAAGATTACCATAGACTACTTTTCATCGGATGATCTGCACGCTCTTCTCCATAAACTTTCTACTGAGAAGGCTCCAAATATAAATATAGAAGATGTACCCCCACCAACGGAAGAGGAGAAGGTGATAATGGAAGAGGGAAGCAAGGAAGCCATGGAGAGCGACGACACCGACCTCTATTCCATTAAGAACTTTAGTGTTTAAGGGCTTGCTTATGAGTAAGAAACAAAGTATTATATCGTCATATAATTTATGAATATATAATATGAGCAAGAATATCACTATTTCGGTGCCCATTAGTCGCGAGCAGGATCTCTTCCTTAGACAGGGTGTAAAGAGCGGCCGCTATGCAAACAAGGCCCATTTAGTAAGAAGGGCTATTACTAAGTTGGCTGAAGATGAAGCTATGCAGGCCGTATTTGAAGCCGAGAGAGAGATTAGCGCGGGTATAGGAGTGAGGGGTGATCTAAAGAAGTTACTCAAGAGCCTTTAATGATAGAACTTGAGTTTGCGCCGAAGTTTTTGAATCAGTTAAAAAAGCTTGAGCCGGTTTTACAGCGCGGGGTTGTTAGAAAGGTCGAACTCTTCAGGAACCCCAAGAACCATAAACTCATAAAGGTACACAAACTACACGGACCGCTAAAGGATAGATATTCTTTTTCGATTAATAGCCGAATCCGTGTCGTCTTTCAGTACCAAAGCCAAAAATTTGTAAGCATGCTTGCAATAGGTGATCATGACCTCTATCGATAACCCCTTCGTTTATGTTTTAGGTACACACATTTGGCGGGTTGATTGGGGTGGGACTCTCTGGTATCTTTTTCTATTTTTAATCTATAACAATATATTGGTATAGATTCTCACGGAGTCAGGAGAGCGACGACACCGACCTCTACTCCATTAAGAACTTTAGTGTTTAATTAGTTTTTCTTTTGAATCCTCGGGTTTTCTTGGGTTCTTTTAAAATTTCTAGAGCTCTATCGAGTGTAATAGTGTAGACATCATCAGTTTTAAGAGAGCGGAAGTCTTTCTCGTGCACAATGTAGGGTCCGAAGCGGCCGATGTTGGCACTAATTTTTGCTCCAGTATCTGGATGAGCCCCCAGCTCTCGCGGAAGAGTGAGATAAGTAAGTGCGTCTTCAAGAGTTACTTCGTCTATTTTCTTATCCTTAGGTAGGCTTGCTTTCTTGGCTTTAATTTTCTTCTTTTTATCATCTACTCCGACTTGTACATATGGACCGAATCTTCCAGTCTTTATAAAAACTTCAAGCCCAGTCGCAGGGTCAATACCTATGGGGGTGTCACTCTTTATTTCTTCTCCTTCCATAGTTAGTGAGCCAGTACAATCAGGGAAGCGTTCACAGGAAAGGAATTTCCCACCTCGTGAGAGCTTCACTATCATTCCACCCTTGCATTTTGGACATTTAAATTCACTAGGAGCAACGCCGAGGTTAGTAATTTTTTCTATAGAGGCCTTGGCTTTCACATCCTTTTGAAAGGGGCCGTAGAAATCCGTAAGAGTTTTAAGGTATGTACGCGTGCCCAGCGCAATCTCATCTAGCTCATCTTCCATCTCCGCAGTGAAGGAGTCACTAATGTAATTGCCGAAGTTTTCTTCAAGGAATCCGCTCACCACCTCGCCGGTGTCTGTAGGCTTAAGAGCCTTGCCGTCCTTTTCCACATATCCTCGTTCCACAATAGTTCTAATAATAGAGGCATATGTAGAGGGTCTCCCGATACCTCTTTTCTCAAGTTCTTTAATGAGTCCTGCTTCAGAGTATCTTCCTGGAGGTTCGGTCTGCTTTGCTTCAGACTTAATCTCAAGGAGGTCAAGAGCAGATCCCACTTCAAGCTTTGGCAATATTACTTCTTCTCCTTGGGCAGCAGGATCGGCCTTAGTCCATCCGGGGAAAATGACCCGTGATCCATTTAGCCAAAAGTCTGGCACCGAAGGTCCTGAGCTCGGCGAAGGGCCATCAATATTTGCCACTACCTTTGTGCGCATGATGAGCGCCTCCTTCATCTGTGTAGCAAGAGTTCTCTGCCAGATTAATTTATACAAACGCTTTTGCTCCTCGGTAGTACCGGCATTTTCTACACTTATGTGCGTTGGGCGGATGGCTTCGTGCGCCTCCTGTGCATTCTTACTCTTCTTGGCGAATGTGTGCGGTGCATAATAGCTCTCTCCAAATTTTCCTTTGACTACTTGCTCAATATCCTTTTTTGCCTGAAGAGAGATGTTCGTCGAGTCCGTACGCATGTAGGTTATGAGGCCTGCTTCGTATAATCGTTGAGCAACCATCATTGTTCTTGAAGGGGCGAAGCCTAGTCGCGAGCTCGCCGCTTGCTGAAGTGTGGATGTGATAAAGGGTGGACGAGGCGCACGAGCCACCTCGGTTTCTTTAATATCTGTAATTTTCCAAACGCCATCTTTTCCTACCTTTAATATGTTTTCCACCTCCTTTTCGTCTCTGGGTTCAATTGAACATTCAAAAGTAAGGCCTTGCTTGTCCGCCGTAGCCTCGGCGGAGGCGGAGCGAAGTAGGGCAAATATTTTCCAAAACTTTTCTGGTATGAAGGCTTTTATCTCACGCTCACGTTCCATAATGATGCGGAGTGCCGGGGACTGGACGCGACCAGCGGAAAGTCCGTAACGAACTTTTTTCCATATAAGCCCAGAGAGATCGTAGCCTACAAGACGGTCTAGAACTCGCCTAGCTTCCTGGGCCTCCTTAAGATTCTGGTCTATCGCACGCGGGCTCTTCAATGCCTCCTCTACGGCCTCCTTGGTGATTTCATAAAAGACTACTCGCTTACTATTTTTAAGGCCAACAGCTTCTTGTATGTGCCAGGCAATGGCCTCTCCCTCACGGTCAGGGTCTGTTGCAAGGAGAATTTCATCAGCTTTTAGAGAAAGCTTTTTGATGTCGGCAATAATGTGTTCCTTACCCTTCACGATTTCGTAATGAGGAACAAAGCCATTTTTAACATCGATAGCATCCTTGTTTGATTTGGGTAGATCACGAACATGACCGACAGATGCGACCACGCGATAATCCTTTCCAAGATATTTTTCTATCGTTTTCGCTTTTGATGGCGACTCTACTATTAGTAACTTCATAACGTAACAAATACTATAGAAGCTTTTTCTTTGCAAAT
>JBBDYY010000002.1:3981-8128 GCA_040900505.1 Parcubacteria group bacterium | reverse complement strand
GAGAGGGAAATAAGCGATGTGGAAAAGGAAATGCTGGAGTGGAAGGTGCCTGCGGAGTTTAGAATAAAGCATCAATAAAATCAATTTTTAACTTACCTAGCTGTCATAGCACGTATAATTATTGTTTTGAAAAATACTATGATATATCATAGTAACTATGAAAGTAAAAATTGGAAAATTGAGTGACAAAGAAGTAATAAGGACTCTGGATACCTTATATACTGCTGCCAGCGCGATTCAAGGCAGGGATGCGGTCAAGCTCTTTCTAAGGGATCTATTGACCCCTAGTGAGCGCATTATGTTGGGAAGAAGGATTATTATTGCCCGTATGCTTTTGAGGGGAGAGACACACGAGGATATCGTCAAGGGTTTGGGAGTTGGATTCGATACCATAAGTCGAATAGAGAAATGGCTAACGGATCAAATGCCGGGGTATGAACAGGCGATTGAGAAAATGGAAAAGGAATTTGCAAGACGGAAGGACAAAAATTTACATGCTACTAGCTCTGTACACCGGCTTAAGAAAAAATATCCACTTCACTTCTTATTATTTCCATTCCACAGGTCAAAACCCTCGCGTAAATAATTCTTATACTATGATATATCATAGTGTGGGGGCTTTTTATGTTAAAGACTTCCTGTGGCGATATAGTTAATAAAAAGGGCGGCTACTGTTTGTTGCCACCCCTCGTGACTCTAAGTACGATTACTGCAAATATAAATACGATACCCAGAGCACTCAAGAATCCTAGCAGTTCATAGTCTGTCGGGGTTATCGCCGGCGGAGCCGTCAGTGACGTGAGCGTGCTGCCCATATCTTCTCCCGCGCTAGAGTCTGTAATTATCATATCATTTATAAAACGTTTATACTGGCGGAATGTCGCTATTCAAGATTAATAACGAATTTAAGCCTGCGGGAGATCAACCTAAAGCCATTAAGGATCTAACCAAGGGTATTAAAGCTGGCCATAGGTACCAAACCCTCCTTGGAGTTACAGGCTCAGGTAAAACTTTTACCGCGGCCAATATTATAGCCAATGTCGGCAAGCCCACATTGGTTATTGCTCATAACAAAACTTTGGCCGCCCAGCTAGCTCAGGAGTATAGAGAATTCTTCCCAGAGAATGCCGTGCATTACTTCGTCTCTTACTACGACTATTACCAGCCGGAGGCATACATGCCTGTAACTGATACCTATATAGAAAAGGAAGCGATGATAAATGAAGAGATAGAGCGTTTGCGTCACGCATCTACTCAGGCACTACTCTCCAGAAAAGATGTCATTATTGTTGCTTCTGTTTCTTGCATATATGGTCTTGGAAGTCCGGAGGAATACGAAAAAGTGAATCTCAAACTAGAGTTCGCTCAATATGCATCGCGTTCAGATCTTATCCGAGAGCTTGTAGGCATCCATTTCACCCGTACTAATGCTGATGTAAAGCCAGGCACCTTCCGTGCATTAGGGAATGCCATTGAGATCATGCCTGTTTCTGAGAGGGTTATTGTCCGGGTCGAAATTGAGAGTGGTCGTATTCAAAAAATTCAGAAAATAGACCCAGTTTCCCAATCTATTATTAAAGATTTAGAAGTTTTTTACCTCTTTCCTGCGAAGCACTTTATAACAGCGGATAAACAATTGGAAAAAGCTTTGGGAAGCATTAAGTCCGAGTTAGAAAACAGGCTTGAGGTTTTGAAAAAGGAGGGGAAAATACTGGAAGCAGACAGGCTGAAGAGGCGCACCTCCTACGACCTGGCTCTCATCCGCGAGGTCGGATACTGCAATGGTATAGAAAATTATTCTCGTCACTTCTCTGGAAAGTCGCAGGGACAGGCGCCTGATACCTTGCTCTCATATTTTCCGCATAAGAGTGACGGATCTGCAGACTTCCTGACTATTATTGATGAGTCGCACGTTACTATCCCTCAACTTGGCGGAATGTATGCAGGAGATCAGGCAAGAAAGGAAACATTGGTGGAGCACGGCTTCCGCCTTCCTAGTGCCAAGGATAATAGGCCACTTCGATTTAAAGAGTTTGAGGAGAGAGTCGGTCAAGTCATATTTACTTCTGCCACACCAAGTAAATTCGAGAAGGAGAATTCAACACAAGTAGTAGAGCAAGTCATTCGTCCTACAGGACTCATTGATCCGGAAGTTTCTGTACGTCCAATTCAACCCAAAGGGAAATACGAAGGCCAGATTGTTGATTTTATAGAGGAGGCAGAAAAAGCTATAGCGAAGAATGGTCGTGCCATTGCTACCACGCTTACCAAGAGAATGGCGGAGGATCTTTCTGAGTATCTTAAAGAAAAGAAAATCAAGGCCCGTTATCTTCACAGTGATATCAAAACTATAGAGCGCATAGAGATACTTACTGATTTCAGACGTGGTGAGTTTGATGTACTTGTTGGAGTGAATCTCCTAAGAGAGGGTCTGGACCTTCCGGAGGTAACCTTCATAGGCATCCTCGATGCAGATAAGGAAGGATTCCTCCGCTCTGAAACATCACTTATACAGATCATTGGTCGCGCAGCTCGCAATGTGGATGGCAAAGTAATTCTTTATGCAGACACCGTTACAGGTTCTATGGAGCGGGCTATTGGAGAGACAAACCGTAGGAGAAAGATTCAGGTTGAGCACAATAAGAAGCATGGCATTACTCCGCAGACGATTATTAAGAAAATTAAAGATATTACAGACACCCTAGAGAGGGAGCACTATCAAGCTGTAAATCTTCTTCTAGAAACGGACGAGGAATTATTCAGGAGAAATCCGAAGAAGCTTATTAAAGAAAAGAGAATACAAATGGAGGATGCAGTACGCGATCTTGATTTTGAAACAGCTGCCCTAATTCGCGACGAGATAAAAGAGCTAGAGAAGAAGATGGAAGAGTTAGCAAAAGGCAAGAAAAAACCCCGTACTACCTAATGTACAGGGGTCTTGGTGGCTTGTAGACAAGAAAAAACTTGTGCAAGCAGTGAGCAAGGAACACATCATCAGCTTGCATATTGTCTTGCGTGCATTCGATCAGGTACTTGTAGAAAAGAGAAAGTACCTGTTGATGCTTTGTGGCAAAACGAAGCCGCTGGAACTTGTTACGCATGTAAGGGTCGAGGGAATCCAAATCTACTTCCGGGGGCTTCTCCTTTGAGAACTTCTGAAGCATTTCTTCAGAAATTCCCACCCCTTTAAACCTTTTGAGATGAGTCTCCTCAATTTGCTTATTTAGGTGCATACTACCTCCTTGAGTCTCAGGAGAGATTACATATCTTTATCTATTTCGTCAACATGTAGGGAGTGCTATAATCACTCCATACACCCCCTAGGGACCAACCCTAGGGCTATATCCTATATGACTCCAAAGAAAACCACTGAAAAAGAGGACAAAATCATAGTAAGAGGCGCCAGGACCCACAACCTTAAGGATATTACGGTTGAAATGCCTCGTAACAAGATGATTGTATTTACAGGGCTCTCCGGCTCAGGTAAGTCTTCTCTTGCCTTTGACACTATTTTTGCAGAAGGGCAGAGGCGATACGTAGAATCTCTTTCCTCCTATGCACGTCAATTTCTTCATCAAATGCAGAAGCCTGATGTGGATGAGATAGTCGGCCTCTCACCAGCGATATCTATTGATCAGAAGTCTAGATCCAACAATCCACGTTCCACGGTAGCAACTATTACTGAGATTTATGACTACTTAAGAATTTTGTATGCGCGTATAGGTAGGCCACATTGTCTTGTCTGTGGGAGGGAAATACAAAAGCTTTCAAATGAGGAAATCAAGAATTTTATATTTGAAAAAATTGAGGAGAAGAAGGCCAGTTTGCCCAAGGGTAAGAAAATAGAGCTCCCCATATATGTAGAAATATTTTCTCCCATAGTAAGAGGTAGAAAGGGGGAGTATTACCAGCTTCTCTATGACTTATTGGGTAAGGGATATACAGAGGTCATAATTGACGGAGAGAGAAAGAAGCTTAGAGAGCGTATAAATCTTACAAAAACTAAGAGACATGAGATCTCTGTGCTAGTGGATGCCATTAGCCTTACGGAATTTGAAACGGATAAGAAAGCTTCCGAGGAGAGGCTCGCAGAGGCAATAGAGAAATCAATTCATGAGAGCGAAGGGCTTCTCATTGTACGTTTTCG
>JBBDYY010000002.1:0-3881 GCA_040900505.1 Parcubacteria group bacterium | reverse complement strand
GAGGAGTTCCTTATGTCTGCTAAGTGGTCTTGCCCGCATGATGGCTTCTCCTTTCCTGAGATTGAGCCAAGACTTTTTTCCTTCAACTCACCATACGGAGCATGTCCGGAGTGTAATGGCCTGGGCACCAAATATTTCTTCGGCAATGATGCATGTCCGAAGTGTAAGGGAGCGAGACTTCGTGAAGAAGCCTTAAATGTTTTGGTTGGGGGTAAAAACATTGTGGATCTCACTGCACTTTCCATAGCTGACTCGAATGAATTTTTTAAAAAATTAAAACTCACCGTGAGAGAGAAAAATATTTCAAAGGTGGTTACCAAGGAAATTGAATCTCGCTTAGACTTCATGCTTAACGTAGGTATTGAATATCTTTCGCTTAATCGTCGGGCGCATACACTTTCTGGCGGCGAGGCTCAGCGTATCCGTCTTGCTTCGCAGTTGGGGTCTGGCCTGGTGGGGGCCCTATATGTGCTGGATGAGCCCACCATAGGTCTCCATAGCCGGGATAATGACCGCCTTATAAAGACCCTTATAGATCTTCGTGACCTCGGTAACACCATACTCATTGTCGAGCACGATGAAGATACTATCTATTCTTCTGACTACATCATTGATATCGGTCCTGGAGCTGGAATTCATGGCGGGGAAGTCGTTGTAGCAGATTATCTAGAACCTCTCCTTACAGCAAAGAAAAATGATTCAGGTTCACTTACACTCTCGTACCTTCGTGGGGAAATAAAGGTCGAAATGCCAGACGAGCGAAGGAGTAGCGAAAAGGGAGTTCTAAGAATTCGCGGAGGAAAAATTAATAACATCAAGCAGATGAATGTTGATGTACCTCTTGGCAGGCTCATTACAGTTACTGGAGTTTCTGGATCGGGCAAATCATCCTTCGTTTATGAAATTCTACACAAGAATCTTCAAGCGAGATTAGAAAGAAAGTACAGAAGCGCTGCAACGTATAACGCTCAGATTTTTGAGGGAAGTGAGTACCTAGGTCGCTCAATACTTATTGACCAATCTCCCATAGGTAGGACTCCGCGATCTAACCCAGCTACGTACACAGGAGCCTTCACCTTCATCCGTGAACTCTTCGCAGAATCAGGAGAGGCACGTGCCAGAGGGTGGAAGGCCAATAGATTCTCATTCAATGTAAGAGGCGGCAGATGCGAAACATGCCAAGGCAATGGAATGATAGAGGTGGAAATGCATTTCCTACCCACTGTATATGTACCATGTGACGTCTGCCGCGGGAAGAGATTTATGAAGGAAACCTTAGAGGTGAAGTATAAGCATAAAAATATTTATGATGTACTCTCCATGACAGCAGAAGAGGCATTAACTTTTTTTGAAGATATTCCGGCCATATACGACAGACTGAAAACTCTTAATGATGTGGGCCTCGGGTATTTACAATTGGGGCAATCCGCCACTACTCTCTCGGGAGGTGAGGCGCAGAGAGTAAAGATTTCTTCCGAGCTTTACAGGCCACATCTTCAGAAGACCATATATCTGCTAGATGAGCCCACCATAGGACTTCACTATGAGGATGTGAAAAAACTTATAGAAATACTTCAGAAACTTGTGGATAAGGGGAATACTGTGGTTGTCATAGAGCACAATCTCGATCTTATTAAGAGTTCTGACTACGTCATAGACATAGGTCCTGACGGTGGAGACAAGGGCGGAAAGGTAGTGGCCAAAGGGACTCCTGAGGAGGTGGCCAACACGGACACTCACACGGGAGTTTATCTAAGAAAGGCCCTCAAAAAGATCAAGAAATAAAAAAAGCCCCGACAAAGTCGGGACTAGGGGATCTCACTCTCTTCATCAGGAGACGATGTGCCTGCGAAAATTCGCTCGTAGGTGGCACGGATTTCTCTGTCGAGCTCTTCATTCAGACGCCGGTCCCTAGTCACCCTCCTCTCCTTGGCCTCTGGAGTTTGGATGAGCTCTGCAGGAGAGGCGATGCCTGGAATCTTCATTAATACTCCTGGTTTGAATGCGTCCTCTGAATAAACTAAAATATCTGCGATGAATAGTCAAGACTTCGACACGCTCAGTCTAAAGAGCCAGGATTTGCCAGATAGCCCGGGGGTATATTTTTTTCTTGGACCTAAGAAAGAAATTCTTTACGTTGGCAAGGCCACTTCTCTTAAAGATAGGGTCAGGAGTTATTTTGTTAAGGACTTGCTCTCATCACGCGGACCATTACTTTTGAAAATGATTCATGAGGCTGTGAAGGTGGATTACCTGGCCACTGACTCTGTTCTCGAAGCGCTTATTCTAGAGGCTAATCAGATCAAGAAACACAGACCCCCGTATAACACACGCGACAAGGATAATAAGAGCTTTAATATGGCGGTTATCACTAAGGAGGACTACCCTCGAATATTGGTAATTCGTTCAAGAAATCTTGCACATTGGAATATTCTTTCTAAAGATTTGAAAATTAATGACTATTTCGGTCCATTTCCGCACGGAGGAGAGTTACGCGAGGCATTAAAGATTATTAGGAAGATTTTCCCCTACCGAGACAATAAATGCGTACCAGCTTCGGAGCAGAGAGATCCTAAGCATCCTCGTCCCTGCTTTAACTACCAAATTGGCCTTTGTCCCGGAGTATGTGTGGGCAAAATCAATAAGCGAGATTATAGAAAAATAATAAGGCGCATTCGGCTCTTTTTCGAAGGCAGGAAAAGTACTTTGATAAAAGATGTGGAGAAGGACATGAAGAGTGCGATAACAAAAGAAGACTTTGAAGAGGCGGGTAGGCTTAAAAATACCCTCTATTCCTTAGAGCACATTCAGGATGTAGCTCTTATAAAGCGAGACATTATGCGGGTGGAGAGCGAAGATACATTTCGCATTGAAGCTTATGACATAGCGCACCTTGGGGGGAGAAGTACTGTTGGGGTTATGGTTGTAGTGGAAGATGGAGAGCTTGAGAAAAGCCAATACCGGAAATTTAGAGTAAGAGGAGTCAGTAATAAAATTTCTATTAATGACATAGAGAATCTTAAAGAAGTCATTGTTAGACGCCTAGGGCATTTGGAATGGAAGCTCCCAAACCTTATTGTCGTTGACGGGGGAATAGCCCAAATCAATGCAGCGATTTCTACGCTAAGAGAGCGGGGGTTCAATATTGAAGTCGCTTCGGTTGTTAAGGATTTGAGACATAAGGCAAAAGAAATCATAGGGAAGAAAAAATATGCGGAAAACCATGGCAATTCTATACTCCTGGCAAACTCCGAGGCTCATAGATTCGCTATTGGCTACCACAGGAAGTTAAGAGGAAAGGGTTTTCGAATTTAGGACCTGCCCCGTTAGAAGACGTAAGTCTTTCTAATGGGATATAATTAAGTAATGAGTCATTCTAAACTGCGTGTCGCAGTCCTCCGCGGCGGACCTTCTAAGCAATATGATCTCTCTCTTAAAACTGGGCAGAACATTCTAGCCCATCTTCGTAGTATGGATGAGAAATACGAACCTCTTGATGTTTTGATATCAAAGGATGGGGCATGGCACTCTCACGGCCTACCCAAGGATCCACACGAGGTGCTCGCTCATGTAGATATTGTTTGGAATGCTTTGCATGGAGAGTACGGAGAAGATGGCAGAATTCAGCAAATATTAGATGGGCTCAAGATTCCTTATACAGGCGCGGGGGCTGTATCATCAGCATTAACCTGGCACAAGGATAAGACTAAGGAAATTTTTAAATCCAATGGGCTTCTTACCCCTGAGCATATTCTATTAGATGAAAGTTCATTGACTAAACCTAAACTTGTAGAAATCTTTAGGAATTTTCTTCATCCTGTGGTGGTTAAGCCCTCCAGGGGGGAATCACTAGGAGAAGTGAGATTGGCACACACCTTTCA
>JBBDYY010000001.1:0-1442 GCA_040900505.1 Parcubacteria group bacterium | reverse complement strand
AACAAGGCTACTCTTATAGAAAAGATTGCCGAACTTCATAGGGATAAAAAGGTTGAAGGCATCAAGGCCCTCCGTGACGAATCCACCAAGGATATCCGCATTGCTATAGACCTTAAGACTGGTTCTCAACCACAGAAGATACTAAATGCTCTTTTCAAGCACACACAACTCGAGGATACGTTCCATTTAAACCTTGTCGCACTCTCGGATGGGGTGCCACAGACACTTTCATTGAAGAGCATTCTCGTAGAATTCTTGAAGCACCGGGAAATTGTCATAAGGAGACGAGCAGCATTTGACCTCGCTAAGGCAGAGGACAGAGAGCACATTCTCCTTGGCCTCTCAAAGGCGCTAGACAACATTGAGAAGGTGATCAAGCTTATACGCGCATCTAAGAGTGTTGAGGACGCAAGAGCGGGACTACAGAAGCAGTTCAAATTCTCCGAGCGTCAAGCCAATGCCATTCTTGAAATGAAGCTCCAGAAGCTTGCCGGTCTTGAGAGGAAGAAGATAGAAGATGAGCTCAAGGAAGTACAAGAGCTTATAAAGAGTCTGAAGGAGCTTCTCGCATCGCCTAAGAAGATATTGGGCGTAGTGAAGAGCGAACTCCAAGAGATGAGGGAAAAGTATGCAGATGACCGCCGTACTAAAGTGGTTAAGGGCGGAGCCAAGATCATGTCCGTCGAGGACCTCATCGCCGACGAAGAGAATGCGCTAGTACTAACTGGAGGAGGATACATTAAGCGTACTAACCCAGACGAATATAAAAGGCAGAAAAGGGGAGGAGTGGGCGTGGTGGACCTCGATACCAAGGAAGAGGATTTCGTCACTCATTTCCTCACGGCTTCTACTCATGCTGATCTCCTCTTCTTCACTGACAAAGGCAAGAGTTACCAGATCAAGATGTATGACGTGCCGGAGGGCAGGCGTGCCACAAGAGGTAAGAGCATTATGAACTTCATCTCTCTCTCAGCGGAGGAGAAGATCACCTCCATACTTCCAATGTCTAAGGAGTCCAAGTCTGTGGAGGGGGCACTCCTTATGGTCACAGAACAAGGTGTGGCAAAGAAAGTGGCTGCAAAGAGTTTCCACGACGTACGCGCTTCCGGCATCATCGCCATGAAGCTCTCACCGGGAGACAGGTTAATCTCCGTTTCTCTCGTGTGTCCCGGAGACGAAATCTCTGTAGTAACAGCAGACGGCCAGTCTATAAGATTTAAAGAATCCGACATCCGCGAGATGGGAAGAACTGCTGGCGGAGTAAGGGCCATTAAGCTTTCTAAGAATGATAAGGTCATAGGTGCTCATGCCTTAAGGAAGGGGGCAACATCTGCGCATCTCTTGGTAATTTCTGCTAATGGGTATGGCAAGCGTACAAATATTTCTGAATACAAAGTGCAGGGTAGAGGAGGCACGGGCATCCTTACTTCAAACGTGACGGG